>CAJXMT010000140.1 GCA_913056155.1 uncultured Cryomorphaceae bacterium | reverse complement strand
TGTGCATAAAATAGAGTATAAACCTGATACCACCATATTTGCGGGTGGGCATTTAGAAAGTGCTTTTATGGTAAACGCTAATACTACAGGTGACCGTATCTACTCAAATTCATGGAGTTCAGGTATGCAATGTCACAATGCCTCAAACCGCCTCCGCGATTTTGCTTTAACTCCCGACGGCGGTATGGTAGGGCTCGTCTTTATCAATGAAAGTTGTGTGCCCGATGAAACCTTAGTGGTTAAAGTAGATTCTAATGGTGATGAGGAGTGGAGACATGAGTTTGGGAAGGGAGTTCATCTCGGGGGTGGAGCAACCTACGCTCAAGATAGTGTAATCCATGTATACTCCTCACACACAATCGGTTCATCTCAGCGTGGTTTGACTTATTTCAAATATGATTTACATGGGAATGTGCTCGACAGCAATATTCAAAATGTTACCTACAGAATTACTCTTTGGGATAATAAAATTGAAATTGAAGATGACAGTCTGCTCATTACTATTATTGAAAATAATGAATATATGGTGATCAAAGCGGATTTTAGATTTCAAGGATATAGAGAACTTACACCCAAATTTGAATTTATCTCCACTTTTACTGCCAATAAGGATACTATATTCCTCTCAGCACTTCAAACGCAGAGCATAGGCAGTAACATTTACACTTATGATAGATTGACAAATAAGCTTAGCTCGGGTAAAACACGCCCTCAAAACAGCAACGGTTACGGCCAAATGAGTAAGTTTGGCAACTATTTAGTTCAAGGTATATGGACAGGTCAACATGGGAAAGACTCGGTAAAGGTTTATGATTTGGAGTTGAACGAACGCTGGAGAGAAGTATTACCCTTTAAACTCCCGTATTCGAGCAGTTTTCACGCTGTAAATGACTCAACTTTAATAATGCACACTACGGATAGTGCGTTTTTCTACAAATTCAACCCGGACAGTTTGCCTGAAATTGAAGATACAGAGGATGATACCGGCACATTTGTCAATCGAATTTCAGGAAAGGATGTTGATTTGAGAATTTACCCCAACCCGGCCGGGAACTTTATTCACGTGGAAAATTACATCAACGCGAATTATGAAATTCGCAAGTTAACCGGCCAAATAGTGAAGCGAGGTAAAATCAATCAAACGCGTATTGAGATTAACGCCTTACCTGCGGGAAGCTACTTCTTGAGAGTGACGCCTAATGACAGCAGTCAACCGCCTCAAACCGTTACTTTCATTAAAAATTAGAAATTAATAAGCGGCTGTTTCAGCCGCTTTTTTTATTGTCATCCTTCACAAAACTCACTACTCATAAAATTCACCTCTAAAACCCCGGGTTTTTCACTATAATTGTGCTTCACAAAATTCAAAAATCATGAGCTTTCAACATCCCTCGCGAAAATTCCTCAACTCAATTTATTACATAAGTGCAATCCTCATTATAGCCGGTGCCGTTATGCAACTGAATAATTTGAGTTTTTACTTTCTTTTTCATATTGCGGGAATAACAGCGGGCTCTGCAACACTCATTTATGAGGTCGGTTTTTTGAGGCGGTACGCCAAGCATCGCGATTAAACCGCCGTGTATTCTGTTTTTTCCAAAATTCCTTTTTTTAAGATTTAAAGAGTTGCCATGTTCCCACTTCAATCATCCCGGCAAATTAGAAATTCAACTTCTAATTTGCAAGGATGAATTGGGTTAAAACAAGTTTTAATCCGTAATTTTTAAATATGGGGAATTTACTTAAAATGAGGTTCTGATGAAAAGGAAAAAATCCTGCGCCGTTTCGTTGAGTTGAAGGCGGTGAGAGAATCATTGCTCGTGAGGGAAACTGTAAGGTGTTGAATCTGTTCCAATGAATTGAATTATTTTGTATTCAACTCCTCCGGAGTTGGAGCAAAGCAAGTTCATTTTACCCGCCAATTGTTCCCCCAACAAGTTGGGGGCTGTATGCAATAATTCCTCTGCCCCTAATTCTCTGATTATTCAACACAGATCAGCTCTGCTGATATCACGATTAAACAGATGAACGCAGATTTATGCCCTGCGGGCATTTGGAATTGTGTTCCAAAATATACAAAGCTGCGCAAGCAGGGCTCAATTCTATTCTTTATACCCCTATAAATCAATACCTCAAACACACCCGAAACAAACTCCATCGAATCGTGATGAATCTGTTTAATCTTGATATTTCCGCTCGCGGAATTCCGCTCGCGGAAATCTGCGCCTGTCCCCAACTAGTTGGCGGATTCCATAAACCAAGCTGCAAAGCAGCGCTGCGCCCCCAATTCATTGGTGGGCTGTATGCAATAATTCCTCTGCCCCCAATTCTCTGATTATTCAACGCAGATCAGCTCCGCTGATACGCAGATTGAGCCCTAATACAGCAAGCTGACAGGGTAAACAGATGAACGCAGATCTATGCCCTGCGGGCATTTGGAGTCGTGTTTCAAATGTGTTGAAGAGTATAATTAAAATTGAGTTTTTAAAATCGAACTGCATTTTGAATAGCAAAGTTCATAGCTGTTATTTCACTGTACTTTTTAAAAACGGAATAAATCCGAATAATCTTTTATTTGGGAAAAGGAAATTTGCTCAAACTTTGATCCGGAGCCGCTCCTTCAGAGCTCCCTCACACCTTTTTTAATCTAGCCCCCACGCAAGCGTGGGGGCTAACGTGAGTCGTCCCCTCCGGGACTCATGTATTGTAGTAAGTTTTGATTGAATCAACTGTAATTGAGCCCTAAAGGGGCGGTTTATGCTAGCCCCCACACTTGTATGGGGGTAAGTTAAGAGCAAACATTCAGGAGCCCTAAAGGGGCGGCTCAATTTAAAACCAAGATGCTTTATCAGGTATTCATAATAAATCAAATCACAAACACACATCCATAGCAATCACAATCGAATCGAGGTGAATCTGTTTACCCTCTCTGCTTGCTGAATTAGGGCTCAATCTGCCTGTCCCCAACTTCCATCAATACTTGTCCCCAACTTGTTGGCGGAAATTGGGGACATGCGTTGGGGGCTCATTACAAAAACTCCTCAACCCTAAATCACAACTCTGCACCTTTACCCATCACAAATCCGTTTGCTTTACCTCACCGGCCGGTATGGTTCTGACCAACAAAAAATAACAGCTAAATCAACGAGAATCATGGGGATTTTACCACTTTTGCATGCAGCAAACAAATAACCGCTTCGTGAAGGTTTACAACAATATTTCTGAATTTAGTCCTGTACCGGATGCCACCGTAACCATTGGCACATTTGACGGAGTACACAAGGGGCACAACAAAATTTTAAACCGGCTCAAAGAAGCGGCAAGAGAAATGAACGGTGAATCTGTTTTACTCACGTTTTACCCGCATCCGCGCATGGTGCTGCAACCCGATGTACGTGTAGAAATGCTCAACTCACAACGCGAAAAAATTAAACTGCTGCGTGAGGCGGGCATTCAACACTTAATCATTCACCCTTTTACGATTGATTTTTCCCGAACCGAATCTGCCACATTTGTACGCGATATCCTCGTGAACCAAATCAAAACCAAAAAGCTGGTCATCGGCTACGACCACCATTTTGGTAAAAACCGCGAGGGTAGTTTTGAGTACTTGCGCGAGTTAGCTCACGTGTACGAGTTTGAAGTGGAGGAGATATCAGCATTGGATATTGACGATGTCAATGTGAGCTCCACCAAAATCAGGCGTGCCCTAAAAGCGGGAAAACCCAAACAAGCCGGCGAATATTTAGGTTACAATTACGAAGTGACCGGCAAAGTGGTCGAAGGCAAAAAACTGGGTCGTACCCTGGGGTTTCCCACCGCCAACATCAAACCCGAAGCCGATGAAAAACTCATTCCGGCAAACGGCGTTTACGCCATAAAAGCGCATGTGAACAATCAAACCCGTTACGGCATGTTGAACATCGGCGAAAAACCCACTGTCAGCAATGCTCACGAAATTACCATAGAGGCACATTTGTTTGATTTTAATGAGGATTTATACGGCCGAGACCTCACCCTTTCCTTTTTGAAGCGCGTGCGGGATGAAATCAAATTTGAATCTCCCGAGCAGTTAGCTCAGCAGCTCAAAGCCGACCATGAAGCCGTAAAAGCCATGTTGAATTTATGAGTTATCAAGCAGCTTTAATTCCGTTGCTCTTACTTTTCGCCTCACCGCAATATGTAATATCTCGGTCAGAACCGAGCGGCGGCGCAGATACGTCCAAAGTGTATAAAAACCTGGAGGAAGCATTGAGAAACAAGGAGCACGTTTACCACCTCAAACTCACACGCAAACGCTACAGAGAAATTCCACCCGAAATTTTTGAACTCACCAACCTGCGTACACTCAACCTCAAGCGCAATAAAATAGAGGAGATCTCGCCCGAGATTGAAAAACTGCAACACCTTCGTGAGCTGGATTTAACTCGCAATGACCTCAAAAGCGTGCATCCGGCCGTGGGTAAACTATCGCGATTGCGCATCCTCAAATTGGGCGTAAACGATATTGAAGAGCTGCCTGCCGAACTGGCACAACTCCAAAACCTGCGAGAACTCTCTGTATGGAGCAACTTCATCACCTCATTACCGGTAGAGTTCAAGCAATTCAAAAACCTGGAAGTCATCGACTTTCAGCAAACGCAGCACAAACCGGCAGAACAAGAACAAATGAAAAGCGCACTTCCCGAAGGAGTTGACATACGCCTTTCGCCACCCTGTAAATGCATGTGAAATATGGAATTTATTATCAGAACCGGAACCGACAACGACTTGCCCGCCGTTTTAAAACTTATTCAGGGGTTGGCCGAGTTTGAAAAACAACCTGATGCCGTGACCAATACGGTAAAACAAATGCGAAAAGATCGCGAGCATTTCGACTTTTTTGTAGCCGAAATTGACGGCGAAATTGCCGGGATGTCAATCTACTACTACACCTACTCCACTTGGGTGGGTAAAAGCTTGCACTTGGAAGATTTGTACGTACTACCCGATTATCGCAATCGCGGCATAGGAGCAGCACTTTTGCCCAGCACCGTTGCCGTAGCCCAAGATACCGGATGCAACCGCATGCGTTGGCAAGTTTTAGATTGGAACACCGAGGCGCAACGCCTCTACCGCCGCTTAGGTGCCGATATCAGTACCGAGTGGTACAACTGTGATTTGAACAGAGAAGGAATTGAGGGGTTTTAGTTCAAGCCGAAAGCTCCGCGGCACTTCTCAAGTGATTTTTGTAACTTTGTGTGATTCTAAAATGAAGCATATTTTTACGGTATTCTAAAAACTTCAAGTAAAAAGGAGCTGCTGCACTCCCCGTTTTTCTTCCGCAACACTTTGCCTGTCTTTATCCCCACAAACCCCATTTCCTCCGCCTTCAATTCACCGAATTTTCACGAATTTGCAACATGAGTAAATGACGAATTCCCCTTCACTACTGATTTTTGCGGTTATTAATCTATAAATAAATATATGATGAAAACAACTACAAAAGCAGCAGCCGCACTGTTTATTGCCGGCTTGATGAATTTTAATGTGAACGGCCAAGACATCGACTTGACACAAGGCCTCAACTACGCTTATGACCCTGTCAACTCTGATGGAATTATCAGCATTGATTACATTGACGTATGTAACAACGGAAACGATGATGCCGACGCTTTTGATGTCACCGTCTACTTATATGATGAAACCGCCGAAGAGGCGTATTTTTTGGAATCAACGCGCTTAAGCAATGGATTATCGGGAAACGCCTGCATCTCCATTGAAGATTGGGATATCAATGTCAATAATTTTCCGGATGTGCCCGAAGGCACATACCGATTCGGGTTTTGGGTAGATTCCGAAGAAGAGATCACCGAAACCAATGAGGACAACAATGCGGGGCTCCTGGACGGAACTAACAACTACACGCCGTCCACCACGAGCGTATCCGAGCTCAACACCCAAAATGAGGTCTCGGTTTATCCAAACCCGGCTACCGATGTTGTGTATATCCATCCGGATGACCGTGCCAACCTCGGGGCAAACGTTGCACTTTTTGACATGAGCGGCCGCAAGGTAAGCGTTCATCGTACCGAGGACTCTTATACCGGCGGTAGAATGAACATAGACGTTTCCTCATTAAAAACCGGTGTTTACCTTATTCGGTTTACCATAAAAGAGGAATGGGTTACCAAAAAGATCACCATTCAATAACACCCCCCAACCCCTGCTTGAAGAGGGTACTGACGCTCAGTACCCTTTTTTTATTTTTAGACCCTCGGTTAAAACCCCGGCCTACGATATGAGTTGACCCTCCGGGACTTTATGAGGTTGATTTGAAAACACATAGCGCGTATGAAACAACTGTTGGTTTGCCCAAACGAACTAGGAAAACGAAAGGCTATAAGTCTCGATAGAGAAGAAGCAATCCTGAGGTTTCCTACCATGCTACTTTTAACACGTGCTCCCCGGAAACACAAAACACACGATACCCTCAACTCCTCAAAAAAGAAGACGGACTTTTACCAAAATAAGCCTTAAAGGATTTTGTAAAATACGACTGACTGTTAAATCCGCAAGAGTAGGCAATCTCAGTTACATTGCCGCAGTTCCTCTCCAACATGTCTTTTGCTTTTTCCAGGCGAATCATCTTGATGAAATTCGCGGTGCTGAACCCCGTGAGAGAACTGAGCTTTCGATGAAGCTGACTCCTGCTAATGCATAAATCACTCGCTAATTCACTTCCGTTGTAATTCGCATTTTCAATGTGTTCAATAACAAAACCCGTTGCCTTATTGATGAATTCACTCTTGCTTTTAAGCCGTTTCTCAAAAGTTTCTTTTGATTGAATCCGCTCTTGAAATTCCCGTTGACTTCGCTCAATGGTGGTCAAAATATTCTTGAGCGTCAATCGCAACTCCTCTGTGGAAAAGGGCTTTGGGATATACGCATCCGCCCCGTGCTCAAGTCCTTTTAACCTATTTTCTTGGGCTGTTTTTACCGAGAAGATTGCCACCGGAATGTGGCGCGTAACCTCTTCATTTTTTACTTCTTGCAATAATTCAATCCCGTCTTTAACGGGCATCATAACATCGGTAAGAATCAAATCCGGAACATATTCTTTAGCGAGTTCAATTCCGCGAGCACCGTTTTGAGCCGTTAACACTTCAAAGTCGCTTTCTAAAAAGCGCGATACAAATTGCAGGATATCGGGATCATTATCCGCAATCAACAACCGCGGCAACTCGCCTTTCGCAAGCGGTTTACCTACCTCGGCAGTACTTTCTTTTACAGGAAGAAAACAAGTAAACTCCGTTCCTTCATCCATTTCCATATTCAGCTTGATTTTACCTCCTGTTTGCTCAATCAACTCTTTTACAATTGATAACCCGATCCCCACACCCTTTTCTGTTCCGCCGGCAACCCGGTAAAAACGGTCAAACACTTTAGTGCCTT
>CAJXMT010000139.1 GCA_913056155.1 uncultured Cryomorphaceae bacterium | reverse complement strand
GATTTAGATAAAATTATTCCCGACGGAAAAAAATCCATTAAAAACGGCGGCATTGTTCCTTTGGGGGAATATAAAAACAATGCCCTTTTTCAGCAAATTGAGTACATCGCCCTAAAATTCAAATTCAAGACTTCTGATCCGGTTGATAAAATACCAAAAAAAGGACTGGATGCGATTCTTTACGGGCACCAAGATCCGGGTTTCAGTTTCAAAGACGAGGTTGTGGGGATCAGTCGCAGTATACACATCAATTTCAAAGGCGTGATTAACTGGATTATGGATCAAACTAAAGGTAAAGGTACCAAAGGATTGCGCCGTCGTGCTGAACAATTTATTAAAAAAGAGCCTTGTAGTACCTGTAAAGGAACTCGCCTCAAAAAGGAGTCGCTGCACTACAAAATAGTCGGTAAAAACATTTCTGAACTTGCGGGTTTGGATATTATTGAACTCGAACGCTTTTTCAGCGGTATTGAAAGCAATCTTTCCGCAAAACAAAACAAAATTGCCAAAGAGGTTTTAAAAGAAATACGCAACAGAATTGGATTCCTTTTAGATGTAGGCCTCAACTACCTGACTATAAACCGAAGTTCACGATCACTTTCAGGCGGTGAGGCTCAGCGCATACGGTTAGCCACGCAAATAGGAAGTAAGTTAGTGGGCGTGCTTTACATTTTAGATGAGCCCAGCATTGGACTGCACCAACGCGACAACCAAAGGTTAATCAATGCCTTAAAGGAGCTTCGTGATATTGGGAACTCGGTAATAGTGGTAGAACACGATAAAGATATGATTTTAGAGGCCGACCACGTCATTGATTTTGGACCGCGCGCCGGAGTTCACGGAGGCAAAATTATAGCTCAAGGCAAACCTGAGGAGTTAAAATCCAAGAGTTCACTCACTACTGATTACCTGCTGGGGCGCAAAAAAATCAATATCCCTCAAAAGCGCCGTAATGGAAACGGGAAATACATTGAAATTAAAGGAGCCTCGGGAAACAACCTCAAGAATGTGGATATTGCAGTTCCGTTGGGTCAACTTGTATGCGTCACGGGAGTTTCAGGCAGTGGAAAATCAACGCTGATTAATGAAACACTTTATCCGTTTTTGAGCCGGTACTTCTACAAATCCAGCAAATTCCCCCTGGATTACAAAACAATCGAAGGTCACCAACACTTGGATAAAGTAATTGATATTGATCAATCTCCAATTGGTCGCACCCCTCGTTCCAACCCCGCCACTTACACCGGTGTGTTTGATGACATCAGACGCCTTTTCTCTGATTTACCCGAGGCCAAAATACGCGGGTACAAGCCGGGCCGGTTTTCTTTTAACGTAAAAGGCGGCCGCTGTGAAGATTGTGGCGGTGCGGGAATGAAAACCATTGAAATGAACTTTTTACCCGATGTTCATGTCAAGTGCGAAACCTGCCGCGGTAAGCGCTACAATAGAGAAACCCTTGAGGTAAGGTATAAGGGTCACTCTATTTCAGATGTGTTGGAAATGACCATTGAAAAGGCGCTCCCCTTTTTCGAAAATATTCCTTCAATCAATCAAAAAATTGAAACATTAGAGCGAGTGGGATTGGGATATCTCACCTTAGGGCAATCCTCAGTAACCCTTTCAGGCGGTGAAGCCCAACGCGTTAAACTGGCTTCAGAATTGGCGAAAACCAACACCGGGAATACCTTTTACATTTTAGATGAGCCCACTACAGGATTGCATTTCGAGGATATACGAATACTTTTGGAAGTACTTCAAAGCCTTGTAGATAAAGGAAATAGCGTTATAGTTATTGAGCACAATATGGACATTATCAAAGTTGCCGACCATATCATTGATATTGGTCCCGAAGGCGGTGTAAGCGGTGGGGAAGTCATTACGCAAGGCACTCCTGAGGAAGTGGCAAAACATAAAACCTCCCACACCGCGAGGTTTTTAAAACATGAACTAAACTCCTAATTTGAGCATTTTTGGTCAGAACCCCAAACCATTTGGAAACCCTGTTGCAATAATCCCGAATTTTCAAACAATGAGATATCAAATTCGTAAGATTCTATGTTATCGAAAAGTGAATTTAAAAATTTAGTTTTGCACTTATGAATGTACTTGTAGTTTTAATAGCAATAGGTTTATTAGCCCTGGGATTTGCAGGCATTGCCATAAAAATATTAGTAAAAAAAGAAGGGAAATTTGCCGGCACATGCGCCAGTAACAGTCCTTTTTTGAATAAAGAAGGTGAAGCTTGCGGTTTATGCGGAGCAAAGCCTGAAGAAAAATGCAACAACAACGATAACTAAATAAACCGTTGTGAAAGCCCAACAACCTTTCAAACCTTATATTATCGGAATTGCCGGGGGCAGCGCATCGGGTAAAACCTCTTTCCTTCGTGACATTAAGTCTCAAATGCCTAAAGGTTCAGTATGTATAATCTCTCAAGACAATTATTACAAACCTCTTGAAGAGCAGGAAAAAGACCGGAACGGTGTAGTAAATTTCGACCTGCCCGGCAGCATAAATCGCGTTACGTTTTATCGCGATTTAATCAACATCAACAACGGGAAGGAAATTACCATCAAAGAATATACCTTCAATAATAAAAATAAAACTCCGGGTAAAATTGTTGTCAAGCCCGCTCCTATCATCATAATGGAGGGGCTTTTTATTTTTCATTACGAAGAAATTCGCAAGTCACTAGATTTAAGAGTTTATATTGACGCGAGAGAAAATGTTAAATTAGAACGAAGAATTAAACGTGACTCTAAAGAAAGAGGCTATCCGGAGAATGAAATCAAGTACCAATGGGATAACCATGTTATGCCTTCTTACAAAAAATATTTGAGGCCTTACCGAGATGACAGCCATATTATTATAACAAACAACAGCCATTATAAAAAAGGCTTGGAAGTACTCGTTAATCACATGAAATCGCACTTGCCTGATAACTACAGTTCACGATTTATTACGGGCAAAATCACCCCGGGTGAAATTGTGGAGCACGAGGTTAAATCATAAAAAAGACCGATGAAATCACCGGCCTTAATATCATTGTATTTTTTCCTTACTTGCTTTTCCTGTTAACAGCCTTTTTAGCTGCCTCAACAACATTTGCAGTATCTATGCCGTATTTCGTCATCAGTTCAGCCGGTTTACCCGATTCTCCAAATGAATCATTCACGCCCACAAATTCTTGCGGCACCGGCCAATTTCTTGCTGTACATTGAGCTACGCTTTCTCCCAATCCCCCGTTCATTTGATGTTCTTCAGCCGTAACGACACAGCCTGTTTTTTTCACAGACTCAATAATAGCCGATTCATCTAAGGGCTTTATTGTGTGAATATTAATGATTTCCGCATCAATCCCTGCTTCTCTCAACTGTGCCTCTGCCTCGATAGCTTTCCAAACCAAATGCCCTGTGGCAATTATCGTTACGTCTTTTCCGGATTTCAAGTGCCGAGCTTTCCCGATTTCAAAATCTTGATTTTCGGGTGTAAAAACAGGAACTTTAGGTCGTCCGAACCTCAAGTAAACCGGGCCTTCCATTTTTGCAATCGCTTTTGTGGCAGCTTTAGTTTGATTAAAGTCACAGGGATTAATCACCGTCATGTTGGGTAGCATTTTCATCATGCCTAAATCCTCTAAAATTTGATGGGTTGCGCCATCCTCTCCTAATGTTAACCCGGCATGGCTGGCGCAAATTTTCACATTTTTTCCCGAGTAGGCTATAGACTGACGAATTTGATCATACACCCGGCCTGTTGAAAAGTTGGCAAAAGTACCGGTAAAAGGTATCTTTCCTCCTATTGTAAGTCCGGCCGCCACTCCCATCATATTGGCCTCGGCGATACCGGTTTGAAAAAAGCGCTCGGGAAATGCGTCCGCAAAAGCGTTCATTTTTAAAGACCCCGTTAAATCGGCGCATAGCGCTACCACATTCGGGTTTTCTTTACCCAACTCAGCCAATCCTTCTCCAAAACCTGATCGCGTATCTTTTTCTCCTGTTTTTTCAACTATTAAATCCATTTCTTTCTATTTTCCGGTGTATTTAAAGGTTCTGACCAAAAACACTACCTGCTTATGTTTATTACTTTTGATTCACCTGCTTTAATGGAAAATTCCTCTTCCCTTGAATACTTAGTTTGCAAAGCGTTACGTGATCTAAAAACTACTTTGTAACGCCCGGGCTGAAGTCGGAATGACTCATTTCCTCCATTCTCATTTAAATGGCAAACCCAATTTATTTCATTTCCTTCTAATTGAAAAATACTCCCGTAACCTTGAGAACCCTTCACCAGTGTGACTAATCCGGGCGGCGGCAATTCAACGGTTGTAGTATGGCTTTGTTTTATATCAATTTTATTGAGGTAAGTACGCGGAAGTGTAAGGATTTCGAGATCGTAAAAACCATTGAGGTATTTATGTGTGGTGCCCAGTGATTGCACGTTTAGTGTTTTCATTTCACCATGTTTACGCACAATGGCTGCAGGTTGTTGTGAACGAATAGCGCCTGATCTTTTTAAGTCTAAAGTCCCTCTACCCGCCTGAATGGCAACGACATTATGCCTTCCCGGTGCCAAAACTATACTGTCCTTTTCGACTTGAGGAACCGTAAAGGTTTTTAAATCGTACCTACCGCCGGGATCGAGAAACAATGTGTCGGGATTCCCGGCGCCATTTAACGTGTGAATAGCACTATTCACTTCCATTCCCGAGAAATGATCCAAAAAGAAAAAGGGAACGTTTGTCTCGGCAGGCTCACCGGCGGCATCCAGTAAGTTGAGCTGCATAGTAGTGGAGTTCATAGCTTGGGATATAACAATCCCCATCACGTTAGCAAAAACCTTCTCATTGGAGGCGTCAAAATAAGTGCCCACACATTTGAACGTCTCCGCAAAATTTTCGTCCAAGCCTATTCCGATTATAAAGGGTTTAAGAGTAACCCCTTTTTTGCTCAAACTGCGCGAAACAGCACAAGGATCACCGCCGCACTCCTCTATTCCATCTGTTATCAAAATAATGATGTTTCGGCAATTGTCACAATTATCGGGAAAATCATATCCGGCTTTTTCAAGAGACAATGCAATGGGCGTAGTCCCTTTAGGCTTTATATTGCGTAATTTTTTTTGAATAGCCTCAACTCGGTTATTTCCAAAGGTTACTTCCAGCTTTGAATCCTCACAAACTTGTTTTTTTCTGTAATCGTATTGATGACCGTAAACGCGCAAAGCCAATTCCAAATTGGGCACATCTCTCAAACTATCAATAGACCTGCTTATCAAATCAAGGGCAACAGAATGTTTTGAGCCTGATTGCCACTGCTTGTTCATGCTGTTTGACCCGTCGTAAATAAATAAAATACGAGTAACAGGCTCATTTTGCTGGGCGCGCCCGGCCCGGCTTTCAATAAAGAAACCAAAAAATAAAACAATGTAAATCAGGATTTTATCAATCATGGTTGCATACAGGCGTTATCAATAATCACCCAGTGTTTCTTCCAACTGTAGCAAAGCCTGTTCCAATTGATCATCACTCGGTGCAATGCCGTGCCAAGCATGAGATCGCATCATGAAATCAACACCTTGCCCCATTTCGGTTTTAGCCAGAATCATAATCGGCTTTTGATGACCCGCAGCAGCTTTAGCCTTTTTCAAGACCTTGAGTACTTCAACCATATCGTTGCCGTTCATCTCCAACACGTCCCAACCGAAACTCTCATATTTGGCTCGTAAATCATTCAGGCTCATAATATCTTCCACATCACCATCAATTTGGCGGTTATTCCAATCAATGATACCAATAAGATTATCTATTTTATGATGGGCGGCAAACATCGCCGCCTCCCAAATTTGCCCTTCTTGTTGTTCACCGTCACCCATTAACACATAAACCAATTTATCATCATTGTTGAGTTTTTTGGTCAGAGCCGCACCCGAGGCAGCAGACAGCCCTTGCCCCAATGAACCTGAGGCAATTCGAATACCTTCCAAACCCTCCTCCGTTGCCGGATGACCTTGCAACCGAGAGTTGATTTTGCGAAAAGTATTTAATTCTGAAACTTCGAAAAAACCTTTTCGCGCCAACGTAGCATACCAAACGGGAGAGATGTGACCGTTGGATAAGAAAAATAAATCCTCACCCTCTCCATTGAGATTAAAAGAAGTACCTTTCAAATCCATGTGCTCAAAATAAAGAGCGGTAAAAATATCTGCACATCCCAACGACCCTCCCGGATGTCCCGATTGAACGGCGTGCACCATTCTCACTATATCTCTTCTTATTTGAACCGCCGTTCTTTTTAGTTGTGCTGTTTCAGACATTTTCTTTTGATTGTTTATTGCACGCAAAAGTACAACGACCCGTTCAAGAGAACAAAACAAGATATTCACATTTCGTGAAATTGATTTTATTCTAAAGAAGGTCGCAACCATGATTTTATTTACCGTTTCAAGTAAGGTGTACAAACACATTGCGTAACATGAAAAGAACCCAATCAAGTGAAATAATAATAAAAAAATTGAGTAAATTTGTCGATTGAATAAACAACCTTTTTGCTTTTTGTTCGTCAACAAGCTAAATCCAAAATATAATCGGAAAAACTTTATCCAAGAACAACTCAGCTAACAAAAACATTATCAATAATGAAGATGCTATTCAATTTTTATACTGCGAGCAATCCTAAATTCAAAACATGGGGGTTTTTCGGCTTTATTTTATCGCTGTTTCTATTAATTGCGCCGCAAGACATTCAGGCTACACACATTTCCGGTGCCAACTTTTCTTATGAATGCATAGGCGGAGACACATATATTGTAAGGCTAAATATTTTTAGGGATTGCTCAGGAGCGGGAATGCCTAATAACGTTAACGTACAGATACAAAGCCCATGCGGTACCGGTATTGTTATTCAACCTTGGAATCGTGACAGTGTAACTGAAGTGAGTCAGTTGTGCCCGAGTGCACTGGCAAACAGCACATGTCAGCCTTTTGGCACGCTTCCCGGCATGCAACAAGGATTTTTCTCGGCTATCATGTATTTGCCGCCTTGCCAAGCAGGACCTTGGCAAATGAGTTGGGGGATTTGTTGCCGAAATACAACAGGAAATATAAACGGTCAACCTTCAATGACTATAAATGCCGAACTCAATAACTGGGATGCGCCTTGTAATAATTCACCGACTTTTGACGCCCAACCCATACCTTATGTCTGTGCCAACCAACCCGTAAATTATAACTGGGGTGTGTCAGAAAGGGATGGCGATTCTATTTCCTTTGTATATGGAATGCCTTATAACGGGAACATAAATACACCTGTTAATTTCACCCCTCCATATAATCAAACAAACTTATTCCCTGTACCGGTGACACTAGATCCGCAGACGGGTCAGGTAACCTACACACCAAATAATGCTATGGTGAATCAATTTTGGGTAATCAAAGTTTGTGCGGAAGAATATCGAAACGGCGT
>CAJXMT010000138.1 GCA_913056155.1 uncultured Cryomorphaceae bacterium | reverse complement strand
GAGCTGCAACTTGGCCGATTCTATTGTGAAAACCATAATAGTCAGAACCGATACCTCCTTCAGCTTCGCCACAGTCAACAAATGCATGTACGACACTGCAGAAATCGGATTTTTGGCCGGCAATCAACCTCAAGGCAGTTTCTCCTGGCTGACGCATCCCACACTTTTAGATACCAATTCACCGGTAACGCCGGTCACTGTTGATTATGATACTACTTTTACCCTTTTAATTGACGATGGAATTTGCGTTGATACCGCCTTTGCACCTGTTCGTGTAGATACCGTTTTTGCTCAAGCACCGCCCGACACTATGCTGTGCAGTGATGATTTACCACTCAATCTCAACGGTAATTCACTGGGCACCGGTGATTTATTCACCTGGTTGGAATCGGGTAACCCGGGCGATACGCTCAACTCCTCACCCGGCGACTCCTCAGTAATTTTAAATCCCAACGCCGGTACTTCAATTTACTACTTTAATGCTCAAACCAATTCGGGTTGCACGGTACGTGACACGGTAAATGTCTCTATCATTGATCTCATCGATCCACTGATTGCGGAGTTCAGTTTGCCCGATACCGGTTGCGCTCCCTACGCTGTTACCTTTAACAACACCAGCGACTCGCTCAACAACACTCACTACGTTTGGAGTTTTGACACGCTCGGCAACTCCACGCAAACAAATCCCTCATTTACCTTTGATTCAAGCGGGGTTTATGAAGTTACTCTTATCGCTACCGACTCCGGAATTTGTTTTACCCAAGATACTTTTTCTTTGATGATCCCGGTCAGAGCCGATTCAACCTTTGAGCTGAATTTCAGGGGATGCATCAACGACAGCATCTCAATCGGTACGCCGCAGCGGGGCGGATTTGACTACTCATGGAATCCGAAGGATGCTGTTGCCGATAGCACCGCCGCGCAAACCACCACCATGGGAGTGCGTGACACCTTATTGATTTTGGAGGCTCGCGGCATTTGTACCCAAACCTTTATCAACCGTATCAAGGTGGATTCCATTTTTGCCGATAGCGACTCGCTGCGCGTTATTTGTTCCGATGACCTTCCCGTAAAACTCACCGGCTCCGGATTCGGGTTTGGTTCTGAATATTATTGGGCTTCAACTCCCGATTTTACCGATACACTCAACACCAATTTTACAGACAGCACATTATCCACTTCACAGGACAGAGGTTTTGTGAGGTATTATTTCAAAGTCGTTTCACCGGAGGGCTGCAGCGATACATCTTCAACACTCGTTGCCGTAAGCGATTTACTCATTCAAGCCACACCCGATACCGCACTGTGTTTTGGGGATACCTCCGTGATTACCGCCGTAAACTTGCTGCAAGATGACAACCTCAATTACTCATGGGAACCCGTTTCTGAAATTCTGTCGAGAACAGACAGCAGCAGCATTTTGGTAGCTCCCCAAACCGATACAGAATACCGCATCACCACCGTAAACGACAGCGGCTGCATCAGCCGGGATACTTCAATGGTGTTTGTCTCCAACCTCGATCCGGCATCCGTAAGTGCCTCCGCATCGCCCGATACTATTGTGCGCATTGAATCTTTGGACTTATTCGGCACGCCCGATACCGGCAATTACATCTACGTTTGGAGTCCGGATGAAAACATCATGAACCCCAACTCCCCCGCGACAGCAGCCACCCCGGTAAACAGCAAAACCATCACCCTTACCGTAACCGATAACCGTTTTGAAAAATGTAATTACTCTGATAGTGTAACGATCACCGTAAACGAACTCATTTGCGAGCCGCCCGTGGTTTACATTCCCAATGCTTTTTCACCCAACGGGGACGGACTCAACGATCAATTTCACGTTCGTGGAACGCACATTAGAGAAGTAGATTTAAAAGTTTACAACCGCTGGGGCGAAAAGGTTTTTGAAACCCAAAACCCCGAACAAGGCTGGGACGCCACCCACAACGGAAATCCGGTAGAAAGCGGCGTGTACGTGTATCACGTAAACGTAATTTGTTTGGATGACCAACGCTACTTTGAAAAAGGAAACGTAACCGTAATTAAATGATTAAAAAACTACTGCTTTTCTTTGGGGTACTTTTGGCTGCGATTGATTTTCAAGCGCAAGATCCCCGCTTTATGCAGTTTTTTAATGATCCGCTGTACACCAATCCGGCGCTTACGGGGACATTTGACGGTCGTTACCGCTTTGTGGGGCACTACCGCAATCAATGGGCATCGGTTTCGCGGGCTTTTGTCACCGGCGGTGCCACACTGGATGCTGCCAATGTTTTTAACATCAAAAAACTGGGCGCCGGCATTGCCATTTTTAACGACGTAGCCGGTGATGGCGACTTTCAACGCTTTAGCGCTTTGCTCTCACTCTCCTACTCTTTAAAACTTTCTGCCGACTCTACTCATAATCTCATTATTGGCGCTCAGGGCGGTTTGAACAACTACTCCATCAACTACAACAACTTTTTCTTTGACGATCAATATTTTGGCGGGCGGTTCAATCCCAACACCCCCACCGCAGAAACATTTAATACAGAGAATTCAAGTGCTCCGCTCATCAACTCGGGAATTGCCTACCGCTTTAAGCCGGCTCATCGCACAAGTATTACAGCCGGCTTTGCCGTTCATAACTTGTTGCAACCCTATTACGGCATCATGCCCAACGAAACCTTTGAAGACCGCCGCTTCAGCTTTCATGCTATGGGGCAGTTGCCCATTCACCCCGGAATTGACTTAATGCCGGGAATTCGCTACATGATGCAAGGACCTCACCGCGAATTGCTCACCGGCGTAAACGCCAAAATACTTTTAGATTCCAAGCCCTACCGCTATCGAGCACTGTATTTTGGCCCGTGGATTCGAGCTCGCGATGCCGCCGTGTTTTACGCCGGATTTGGTTATGACGCTTGGCGATTCGGCATATCGTACGGGTACAACACCAGCTCACTTCAGGTAGCCAGCAACAACCGCGGTGCTTGGGAAATCAGCGCACGCTACCTCATCAGGCACATCATGCCCAAACGCATAAATTTCAAAAACTGTCCCGAATTCCTGTAAAATGAAACACCTCGCAACACTGTTTTTTGTTTTTTCGGTTATGAACGTTTTTGGTCAGAACCCCGACGAATGGAAACGTTACGGCGACGAGGCTTGGAATGAAAAAGATTTTTACGGTGCGGCACATTATTATGCCAAAGGCTTGGCGCAAGACAGCGAGTATTTGGAAATGCATTGGAAAATGGCCGAATCTTACCGGCAGTATAACGATTACCGCAAAGCGCTAACGGCCTATGAATCTCTGTTTAAAAAAGATCAAGAAGAACAATTTCCCAAAGCGCTTTTTTATTACGCGCTGATGCTCAAACACAATGAGCGCTATTTAGAAGCGCAAAACTACTTTGACAAGTACGCGAATATTTACAAGTACGAAGACCCCTACCTCACCAAAAAAGCGCAGCAGGAAACAGAGAGCTGCCTGTGGGCTGCCGAACATCAAAAAGACAGTGTAAATACGGAAGCCGCATTATTACCCAAACATATAAATTCAACCGACTCTGAGCTGAATCCGTGGCTCACCGGCGATTCTACTTTATATTTTGCTTCCCTTCGTTTTACCGATGCCGAGGGCATGAAACTCTCTAAAGGTGCCGGAAAAAGAGCAGTTTTTGTACGTAATTACCGAGCTCAGCGCCCGGAGAATGGTTCTGACCAAAAAGAATTACTCATTGATGTGCCCGGTGAACTCAACTTTGAAGGTAAGCACATGGCGGGCTATTACGCTGATGAAAATTTGGGGATGGCGTTTTTAACAACCTGTGACCCGCTGTGTGAAATCTATTGGTCGCAAAAAAGTGATGCCGGTGAATGGTTGCCCTTTGAACCGCTGGAAGCTGTAAATCAATCCGGATATACCACCACACAGCCGCATGTTGTGCAAATTGAAGATAAAATCACTTTGTTCTTCGCCTCAGACCGCGCGCGTGGAAGAGGAAATATGGACATTTGGTACGCGGAGTATCGTCGTGATAAATTTATGAGACCGCGCAATTTACGCGATGTAAACACCAAGGGAAATGAAGTTACGCCGTGGTACGACACAACGGAACAGGCATTGTATTTTTCATCAGATTGGCATTTTGGTTACGGTGGCTATGACGTATTTAAAAGTGAAGGTATTCCTCCCAAGTTAAAAGCACCCGAGAATTTAATTAAACCGGTGAACAGTGCATCCAACGACTTGTATTACAAGTCCAATCGGGTTTACAACAGCGCTTACTTTGTATCGAATCGCGAGGGCGGCTTTGCCTTGAAAGGTGAAAGTTGTTGCAACAACATTTATTCTGTTGAAATAGATTCGGTTCCGCCCCGTCCGTTAATTGCAGAAGTGCCGGACACTACTCCCGTTGAAAAGGATACGGTTGTGCAAATTGTTGAGCCGCCGGAAAATGATGAACCCGTCGATGTAAAAACCACTCCGCCGGTTATAGTGTTGGATTTTCCCGAGGCAACATTCTACTTTCCCAACGACGCGCCGGATGCACGAACTTACAGCTCAACCACCTCTCAATCGTATTTTGATGTGTTGAAAAAATACCGCTCGGTTGCCGATGAATATGCCGCAGAGAATGAAATGTTTCAATCGGCGTTTTTCGATGAAAAAGTTAGCGGCAGCGATCAATTACTGCAAAACCTCACCGCGGAGTTGGAAAAAGCCGTTGAAGACGGAAACAGCGTTTACGTGTTTTTACGCGGATATTCCAGTACCTTGGCCGCCTCCGACTACAACACAAATTTAAGTAAGCGCAGAATCAAGAGTATCGAGAACGCCTTATTGAAGAGTGCTGTTTTAGCTGAAGCTTCTCAACAAAATCAACTCACCTTTTTATCTTCTCCCTATGGTGAGAACGAAGCCCGCAGGCAAAATGTAAGCGGCGATCGCAATGCGCTGAAAGCCTCTGTATATTCCGTTGAAGCTGCCAAAAGCAGAAAGGTAGCGGTGAGCAAAATACTGATTCGCAAGGCCGGAACACCGGCGGGAATTCCGGCGGTTATAAACCCGGTACAAAAATTAAAATCAGCCTCGGGCGAAATCTCCTTCACCCTCAATAATGCAGGTGATACCGCACTGGTTATGAATGAACGGCAAATTCCCGACGGTTTCACGTTAAAAGAAAGTGAAGTCATTGTAAACCCGGGAATAAAAAGTAAGGTCACTTTTACCGCACGTGACCTCAAACCCGGCGTGTACAAAATCACCCTGACTGCCAACGGCATTTTGGAAGTGGATTTGTATGTGATTGTTGAAGATGATGACCAATAAAAAAACCATAGCGGCCGTTTCGGGATCTGCGGGATTAGAAAGCTCAAACACAGCGCTTTTAGAGGCGTTGAAAAATCATTTCAAATCTAATTATAACATGGAGATTTACACCGGTTTGCGTGAACTTCCACTATTCACTCCGGACAAACTTGAGCACCCGACGGCAGAGGTAAAGAAATGGAAAGACACACTTTCAAGAGCCGACGCCGTCATTTTCTGTACCCCGGAGTATTCGCATAACATTCCGGCTGTTTTAAAAAACGGACTTGAATGGATTACTCAATCCGGCGAGCTATCCAACAAACGCGTTTTGCCGGTCACCTTCACTCCAAAAGAGCCGCGCGGGGAATTCGCCATGCAATCGCTGTTATTCACGCTGCAAACTCTCAAAGCACAAATTGTGAGTCAAATGCCGCTTTACCGAAATGAAGTAGAATATGAAAACAGAAAAATTACGCTCAATGCGGATTATAAAATGATTTGGGAAGAGGCATTGGAGGTTTTGGTGGGGTGATGTTTGAAACACATTCTCCTGAATTTCAAAAGTCATCCCATTTAAATATCTTTGTTTCTTGTTCGGTTTTACAATGAAATAAATTAGATATTAAAATGAACAAGTATTACAGCATCAAAAAAGAAGCGTTTTTAGAAAACAAATCAATATTTTGATATTTGCATAAAAACATAACCATGACCACATACAATAAAGAAAACGGACGAAAAAACATGCGCTTAGCCGGGTATGATTATTCCCGTTCAGGATTATATTTTTTGACTATTGTTGCGCAAAACCGTTTGCCTCTGTTTGGTCAAATTGAACACACCTCACAATCTGAACCCAACAAAATGATTTTGAATGATGCGGGCAAAATGATCGAAAACCGGTATTACGAAATTGAAAATAAATATCCGGATAAACGCTGTCACGAAATGATGGTCATGCCCAATCATTTTCATTGTATTATCGAAAATTTGGAATCATCCGCCCGTTTACCGGACGCCCATTCGCCGGACGCCCACGTAGGGACGTCCCTACGTGGGCGTCCCGAATCCAATCGTGGGCGTCCCGAAAACGACAATCATCGATACGGTATGCATAATCAACGTTATGGCACCACCATTGGGGATGTTATGGATTGGTTCAAAACAATGACCACCAACGCATATATTCGCGGTGTAAAAAATAATGGTTGGACACGGTTTAACGGTAAATTGTGGCAACGCAATTATTACGACCACATCATTCGCAATCATGAATCGTATCTGAAAATATCCAATTATATCATTCAAAACCCTGCAAACTCGTAGGAAGACAAATTTTTTAAATCGTAAAAACCGGTGCAAACGGTTCTTGTTCCTTTTCGCTGTATCCAAACAGCATTTCTCATATAATTCGCTGTATGCAAACAGCGTTTTTAGGTCAAACCGTACCTATAATTCCTTTTCAAACTCCGATTAAATACCTGAAAAATAAACAATTGATAAAAAAATCCGTATTTCAAAAATGGGGAATTGTACGAGAGCGCTCACGAATGTTTGGAGCCCTAATTATTACGCAAATGTAAACCTCCTGCAAATGTTGACTTTTGTGGTGAATTTACGTTCTCGGTTCTGACCAAAAAATTATTTCCCGATACAGAAGTTAGAAAAGATATTATCCAACAAATCATCGGTGGTGACTTCGCCGGAGATGAGTCCCAAATAATGTAGAGCCTGCCTGATGTCCATGGCTACAAAATCGCCGGTGATGCCCGTTTGGAGGGCGTTGAGAGCGTTCATCACAGCCTCATCGGCTTTGGTGAGGGCTTCAAAATGGCGGCTGTTGCTCACCACAACATCACCGGAGTTTACACGGCGCGACTCAATAAGGTTGACCAGCCTTTCAATGATGTTCTCAATGCCGTTGTTGCTGAGCGCCGAGAGAAAGTACATATCCTCGTAACCCGAGAATTGCTCCTCAAGCTTGTTCCCTGCGTACGTGTCGGTTTTATTTCCCGCCAAGATAATGTGTACGTGGTTCTCTTTGGCCGAGGCTTTTAACTCACTGTATATCGTTTTGAGCTCCTCGGGAGTCATGGCATTCACATCAAACAAGTAAAGCTCCACAGATGCCGATTTCATCTTTTCCAACGTGCGCTCAATGCCTATGGCCTCCACTTCATCTTGGGCTTGTCGAATGCCGGCGGTGGCGATAAAACGAAAGGTGATGCCCTCAAAAAC
>CAJXMT010000137.1 GCA_913056155.1 uncultured Cryomorphaceae bacterium | reverse complement strand
CACCGTTAAACGCTTGTTCCACACCCCGCTCGACTTTGAACTCGGCGGCGACACCACCATTTGCGAAGGCGACACCATCCAACTCCGTGCCTACGGTGTTGAAGCGGACTACGTGTGGAACACCGGCTCAACCGACAGCATGATTACCGTAACCAACAAAGGCATTTATTGGGTCAGAGCCGAAAACGCTTGCGGCCCGCACCACGACACCATCAGCATAAGAATGATACACTCGCCGGCGTATGAATTCGACAAACCCGACAGCATCTGCGAGGGCGACATCGCCGAAGTTCACATCAAGCGCCACAACCGCGCCGAGTTGGCCTGGTTTGATGGTTCTGACCAACCGCGCAGACAATTCACCCAAAAAGGCAATTACCCGTTCACACTGGAAAACATCTGCGGTCAAAAAACAGACAGCGTCATCGTGAACGTCTCCAACTTCCCCGAGCTTCAACTCGGCAACGACACCCTCTTGTGCAGCGGTGAAGAGCTCAAAATCAGCGCCCCGAACAACGCGAAATACCTGTACGAATGGAGCACCGGCGACAGCACGCCTGAAATCACCGTTTCACAACCTGATTATTACGGCGTTACCGTCACAAATCCACCCGATTGCAGCGTTGAAGATTTCATCACCATCACCGAGTGCGGCATGCAACTCTACATTCCCAACGCCTTCACACCCAACGGTGACGGCTTGAATGACATCTTCAAAATGGAATCGGTAGAACTCGACGAATTCTCAATCCACATCTTCGACCGTTGGGGTCGCTTACTCTTCCACAGCACCAGCACCGATTTTGAGTGGGACGGCACCTACCGCGGCAAACTCGTGAACCAAGGCGTGTACACCTACAAAATTTGGTTCCGCAAAGGCGATTACCAAAGCGAGGAAAAAATCGGGACAGTGACTGTTTTGCGGTAAGGAGTAAAGAGTGAGGAGTAAAGAGTAAGGAGTAAAGAGTAAGGAGTAAGGAGTAAAGAGTGAGGAGTAAAGAGTGAGGAGTAAAGAGTAAGGAGTAAGGAGTAAGGAGTGAGGTGTAAGGCCCACCAACGCATGTCCCCAATTCATTGGCGGAAGTTGGGGGTAAACGTAAAGCGCAAGGGGATAGAGTTGTGCGCGCCGCGTGGGGGATGCTCTTTGCTTGAACCGCAAATTTTGTTTCTAACGCCGCTAACGCGATTGACGTGTTAGCGCGTCCACCTCGACCTTGACCTCAACCTCGTGACCGAAGGGAATCCCGAGCATTCGGGAACCTCCGCATTTCATGCGGTGATCACTAGAGTTTGAGCATATACTCCAAACCACGCGTCAGCGACAACCTCTATTCGGTTCTGACCAAAAAAAGAATTTATAAAAACCTGATGTAAAGGAAATACAAGGCAAAAGCCGTGAGAAAGGCGATACCGAAAAGGGAAAAGGAGCGCATGATTTTTCCCGGGCGGGAACTGACCGGAACTTCGCGAGATGTGATGACCAAAAAATTGAATAGTGCGAGTATGGGGGCGGTGACAAATGAAACGGTGGTGATGAAGTCAATAAGATTGCGCATGCCGGTTTGGTAGTGGTTGAGGATGTACCAAGCGCCGGCGCACAGTGCAAGCAGCCAAAGGATGTAGATTTTTTTGGGTTTGAGGTTTCGTTTCGGTATCAGTTTTTGAGTTACGGGAACCATGACGCGGGTAAAACCATCGGCAACGGTAAGTGTGGTGCTGAGCATGGCGGCCAATGCGGCAACCGCAATGACGGGGAACGCCCAATCGCCGAGTGTTTGCGTGTAAAGTGAAATGAGTGTTGAGGTAAAGCCTACGGCGTCATCGGGGAGTTCATTTTCACCGCTTAATACCCCTGCGCCCAGCACTAAGAAGCAAACGGCTAAAAATGTGGTGCCCCAATAGCCGATGGTGAAATCGGCAGAGGCGTTTTTGACGGCGGTGCGTTTGTTGGTGTTTTTGTTTTTCTCTTGTCCCCATACCGAGTGCCAAACGGCAATGTCTATGGGAGCCGGCATCCAACCGATGAGCGCCACCAAAAAGAAAATATCGGTTTTGTTCGTAAAATCAAAAGCGGTAAAATTGGCAAAGGTTAGCGAGTTTGCGTTGAATGTTGCGGCAGCGGCTACAAGGGTTGTAACCGATAAAATAATGATGACCCATTTGATGGGCTTTTCAATGGTTTTGTAAGTGCTGAGTGCTAAGAATAAAAAAGTTGCGGAGAGGAGAATACTCGTTTTGTATTTGGCAATAAGGGGGACATCTGTAATTTGTATGATGAGTCCGGCAGTTACCAAGGTGATGGCTGCCAAAACGGTGAACATGGTAGCAACGGTAATTCCCGCAAAGATGTAAAAAGCGGTTTTGCTGAGGTTGGCGTAACCGTCAACTAAATTTTTTCCCGTTGCTGCGGCATAGCGCGGGCCGTATTCAAAAAACGGGAATTTGATGAAGTTGATGAACACGATCACCCAAATGAGCGAGTAGCCGTACTCTGCTCCGGCGCGTGTACTTTGCACCAGGTGTGAAACGCCCACGGCAGCGCCGGCATACATGAGTCCGGGACCCAATGCCCGCAGCGCCGCTTTAAATCGGTAATCTTTTTTCATCACCGCACAAAAGTGGAAAATTTGTGTGAGATGGGATGTGGGTTGTATCCGTTGTTTGGGTAGGTCTTTATGTATTTAGGTGTTTTTTTTGAAAGAGTGCCTTTATTGAATTTCTTGTAATTGTTTGTTTCCACTAATTTTCGAATAAAGATAAGTGCAAGAACCGGGCATATACAATTTATTCGTGAAACCGGATGTTTGAAAAGCAGGAGCAGTATTTTCGCGACTAATGTAACTAGTATTTGCGGTTTGGGCATCTCGAAAAAAAGCACAAAAAAAGCCTTCGATTTTCATCAAAGGCTTTTGGCGGAGAGACCGAGACTCGAACTCGGGAGCCGCTTTTAGGCGACTACGGATTAGCAATCCGCTGCATTACCACTCTGCCACCTCTCCAAAGCGGGTGCAAATGTACAAAACCCGCCGCGTATAAAAACAAATTGTATTGCCTTTTTTTCAGACTTTATTCATCATAATGATGATGAGCTGCTCAACTGATGAGGTGTTTTGTACCGATCAGATTTATACCAACTCTTCGATTAAAGATTGGACCTTGTCTTTTTTAGAAGTAGGTGAGCTTGAAATTAACTTACCCCCTTGGAAGGTAGCAAAAAACGGCAAATTGTTTACCGCTACATCTTGACGCGTTTGCGGATTTTCCTCTGCGTTCATTTCTGCAAAGTAGATTCCTTTATACTGCTCATCTTCACTCATTCTTGTGTATTTAGGAGCAATGAGCTTACAGGAGCCGCACCAAGTGGCAAAAAATTTAACAACGACTTTGTCGTTGTTTGAAATAACTTCTCTAAAATCTGCGTCTGATATCGTGTGTACTGACATAATATTTACTTTTGGTTTTCAATTTTCAAAAATACAACGCTTCAAGTTATTTTCGGTTTAAATGCGACTGACTTATTACTTTATAACTGTATTAATATTTTTGTTAGTCGATTTTAGACCTGTGTTTGGTCAAAATGAAAAGAGCAACAATCAAAAAACCGAGTTTAAAAAAATCGTTCCGGTAGCAGGAGCGAGTCTGGTAATCTTGGGAACCTCTTTTTTCTTTGATAAAACAGTGGAGGCAGAGTTACGACGAGCTTCTTTTTCAAGACGACATTATGTGCGATTGGGTGACTTCACCAAATCGTACTATCAATTGGGGATTCCGTTAATTACGGGAGGATTAAGTGCCGTTTTCAAAAACCGCGAATTAGGTGAGGTGTCATTCAAAGCCGGCGTTTCGGCAATAGCGGCATTTTCTTTGACCTCCAACGCGAAAAATATTTCCGGGCGTGTAAGGCCGAGGCGCGATTTAGATCCATTTGATTTTCGCGGCCTCAACTTCAACAAACACACTTCCTTTGTGAGTGGCCATAGCAGTGTGGCCTTCGCGCTGGCTGCGGTTTATTCCCGGCAATATAACCATTACAAGTTTTTACCGCCATTGTTGTACACAAGTGCTTCAATTATTGCTATATCAAGAGTTGCTGCGGGTGAACATTGGTTGAGTGATGTAACGGGCGGCGCTGCAATAGGGCTCACCACCGGGCTTCTTGTGAATTACGTTATGGAGAAAAACGGCATTTCTGTTTTTCCCCGCGTCACTCCGCAAGGCCAAACCCAAATTGGGTTTCAATACCTGTTTTGAAACTTAATTCATTTTTTTAGCCTCTTCCCATATAGCATCCATTTGCTCTAAATTCATGTCGCTCAGTTGCAAACCGTTTTCCTCAGCTCGCTTTTCAATGTGCTGAAAACGGGAGATGAATTTTTTATTGGTTCGCTCCAGCGCATCTTCGGGATTGATATCCATAAAACGCGCATAGTTGATGAGCGAAAACAAAACATCGCCAAATTCGCTTTCTATTTTTTCCTGGTCTTTGCTGCCATCAACCTCTTGGTGGAATTCTCGAATTTCTTCATTTACTTTTTCCCAAACTTGTTCCGTGTTGTCCCAATCAAATCCCGCACCGCGTGCTTTTTCTTGAATTCGGGTAGCCTTTACCATAGCCGGCAGCGACTTGGGCACTCCTTGTAATACAGATTTTTTACCCTCTTTGAGTTTGAGTTTTTCCCAATTGGCTTTCACTTCTTTCTCAGTTTTGGCATCGGAGTCGCCGTATATGTGCGGGTGGCGATGTACCAATTTATCGCAAATGGCATGTAAAACACCGGTAATATCAAAAGCCTCTTTTTCAGCGGCTATTTTAGAGTAAAAAACCAAATGTAGCATGATGTCGCCTATTTCCCCCTTGAGTTCGTCAAGGTCTTTTTCCAAAATGGCATCGCTCAACTCGTAAACTTCCTCAATCGTTAAGTAGCGTAAACTTTCCAAGGTTTGTTTTTGATCCCACGGGCATTTTGCACGCAAGTCGTCCATAATGTTGAGCAGGCGTCCAAAAGCTTCCTTTTCTTTTTCAAAATCTTTCATGCCGCAAAGGTAAAATCTTAAATTTGCCGTGGGCTTTCACGATAAAAATCATCCTTGTCTTTTTTTTGATTTCAGTCAGAACCCCAAAAAACCGCCGGTACCTTTAAACCGTTGCCGAAAGTAGGGTAGGAACGTTTTTACGGTTCTGACCAAAAATAGCCGAGCCCGAAGGCAACCTTTTTATAAAACGTTCGTCAAACCCAAGTAGATTGTAAAATGAATGAATCCGATGCGAAATATAAAAGTCTTATTGAAAGATGCAAAAGCGGGAGCAAAGAAGCTCAACGCGATTTGTATGAAGGACTTTTCGGGTTGGTTTTTACCGTTGCAAGACGCTATTTGAAAAATGACTTTGACGCTAAAGATATGACACAAGAGTGTTTTATCAAGTTGTTTGATTCCTTGGAAAAATATACGTTTAGGGGATCATTTGAAGGTTGGGTTGCGAGATTGACAACAAACAAGTGTTTGGATCATTTAAAAAAGACACACCCCGATTTTTTGGATTTTGAAAAGGCGGAGTTTTTTTTGCAGTCGCAAGCTGATGAAAGTGCGGATGCCGCTCAAACAGAAGAGGATTACAAACGCGTTAAAGGTGCATTAGATCAACTCCCGGCGGGGTATAAAAGCGTTGTGCTTATGTATGCTTTACAAGGTTATAAACACAGGGAAATTGCCGAGTTGTTGGATATAACCGTAGGTTCATCCAAAAGTATGTATGCCAGAGGCAAACAACTGTTAATTGAGAATTTGAAAACAACTGAATATACGAATGAATAATTCAGAAAAAGATTTTAAAAATTATTTGAGTGATAACATCAAACGTTATGAAGCTCAACAAAACGTTCCCGAACCGGATTGGAATGATTTGCAGCATCGCATGAATGCGCGCGGCAATTCTAAATTTTCCAAAGCCGGGCGTTATATTACTTTGGGCGCTGCTGTTATTGTGGCAGCCGGTTCATTATTTTATGTGCTGTCAGGTGATATGTCAAATGAAGTTGCAGAATATGCACAACGAACCGATCAGCCCGCTGTGGTGAATTCGCCGGAAGATGCCGTTCAAAGTGAGACTGAAAACACAGTAAAGGAGCGAGAGGAACAGCAGATTGATCATTATACTGAAAACAATCGTGAGATTTCAAATGAAAAACGTACCGAGAATCGAGCTACACCTGAAGCTGACCCCGATTCTCGCCCCGCAACCGCTCTCGGTGCGTCTCCTCAAGTTGAAAACACGGAGAGTGAAGAGCAAAACACGGCCGGTGAAGAGCCCGAGAATGAAGCTAGTGCCGAGATTGCAACAAGCCGTATTCAAGAGCAGTCTTTGAATGTTCGAGTTTCGCCGATTAAGCGCACGTTTTGTGTGGGCGAAGTTTTTGATATAACAACAAGTGAGCCGGTTGATAGCAAAAGTTTGGAGCAAATCACCTCGTTGGCTTTAGATATCAATGACAGGGGCGAGCTGATTTTGGCAGAGCCGGGAACGTATAAGTTCCGTTTAGATTTCACCGTTGCCGAAGTAAAAGGATCAGAAGATGTTGAGGTTGTGGTGGTGCCGCGTCCCAAAACGCGAATTGAGTCTCAAATGAGCTTAGTTGACGGGGGCAGACCGCAGTATGAATTTAAAGCGGAAAGCTCAAATCACACAGCAATACGTCGCTGGGTAAACGGGCAGGTGCGTCAACAAGAAGGACACTTGGTAGAAGACTTTACGAAAAAAGGAACCTATGAGGTTATGCAAGTGGCTTATTCAGCTGCCGGCTGCACAGATACGGCACTTAAAACAGTTAGCGTGAATAACGACTATAATTTGTTAGCTCCGGATGCTTTTACGCCAAATGGTGACGGTTTAAATGACACGTGGCTGCCGGTAGCATTGAAGGAGCCTGTTTATGAGTTTACCTTGGAAGTAAGAGATATGAAGGGGAACTTGGTGTTTAAAACTTCAAATCCCGGTCGCGAATGGCGCGGTCCCGAAAATTCAAATCGCAACAATGCCGCTGCACAAAACACGTTTATTTGGAAAGCCGAAGTGAAGTACAAAGGCAATAGCGAATATTACGGAGGTGCCGTTAGAGTACTTTATTAGCTCAGCGTTTTTTCTCGATGTTTTAAAGCTGTATTTGGTTTCTAAACCGATTGCAGCTTTTTTTGATCAACGAAATACAGAAAAACCCGGTACTTTTGCACTCTAAAAAATATCCTATGCACGTTAAGTTGAAAAAGCTCTTGGTCCTATTCTCTTTATTGCTCACGGTAAGTTTTGCCGCCGGACAAAAAATCACCTTGACCGGTAAAATAAAGGAGAGTGTGAAAGGCGAGGCTGTACCTTATGTAAATGTAGTCTTGTTGGTAAAAGCAGATTCTGCCTTTGTAAAGGGAACAGTCACAAATAATCAAGGCCGGTTTGTACTGGAGGAAATAAAACCAGGTGATTATATCCTTCAATACAGCTTCATGGGTTTTGAAACCGGCTTTGACAATGTTAATGTAGGGCGGTTGAGCGAATACCTCGATTTGGGCGAGTTTGTGATTTATGAATCTGCTGAAAATTTAGAGGAAGTAGAAATTTCATCGCGCCGAGATGAGGTGCAAAAAGCGCTGGATAAAAAG
>CAJXMT010000136.1 GCA_913056155.1 uncultured Cryomorphaceae bacterium | reverse complement strand
CCCGCCACTTGCAAATGTTGCCATGTCCGGTGTATCGCCAAAAAAATCCCAAGACCATAAAGTAGCGTTGTTTGCCATTCCCTCTGCCGCGCTGTCAACTCCGGAAGCCATAATGGTTCCGGCAACGTGAGTGGCGTGGCTGCTTGAACTTCCGGTATCCTGAATGACGATTCGTGTGCCGAATTCCTGATGTGTGGCACGCACGGGACCACCATCCCATTCGCCCACAACAATACCCAAACCACTCAAATTGTAGCCGGATGCTCCACCCTGCTTAACGGGTGTAGTATTGGTTGTTATAGCCGCATCAACATTATCTGTTTCATAAAAAACGGGAAATCCGTTATCTTCAAAACCTACAAGTCGAGTGACAGTGCCGTCATCCTCTACATGAAAAACAAATGAAGTGCCCAAGCTACTCTGCAACTCTTCAATTTTATCGAGATCCTTTTTTTGTTTTTGTAATGTAGATTCATGAATTTGATTCAGCTCCACATTGTTGATTTCAGCTTTGACTTTTTGGTAAGCTTCCTCTGTTTGGGCGTTGGAAAATAGTGCGAGTGAGATGAAAAATACGGTGGTAATTAATTGCTTCATGGGCTTCAATTATTAAAGAATTCAAAATTACAAGTTTTGAATCAACTAATTACCGTTTATTGCAAAAAAATATCACTATAAAAATTGCTTGACCGCCCCGGCTAAGTCGTTGGGTGTGTATCCCTTTGAAACCAAAGGTTTCAATCCTTTTTTTAACAACTCTTCAGCGGTAGTTTCTCCTATTGCTACCGTTTTGGCCGGAAACAGGTTTCCTGATTGGGCGTAAGCAACTACATTCAAAGGAGATGTAAAAACAGCAATTTCGGGTTTTCGCGGTAGTTTTTTTAACGCGGGTAAAGTCAAATACAAGATAAACTCTGTGTATTGATCGGGTTTTAAAACGCATTGCAGGCGCCTCACACTTTTATCGGATCGCGGAATCACAACAGTTTCATCCTCCTTCAACAATCGGCTAAAAGCTTTTACAGATTCCTCAGAAGTTTTTTTGCCCTCAAAATCACAACTTGCGTATTTTTTCAACTGCTCTGCAGTACCGGTTGAGAGAGCTGCATATCTTTGATTTTGATCGGGTTTAAAAATCTCAAAATAGTGTTTCACCGCCCTTGGAGAAGAAAAAAACACCCAGTCTCCCGGCGGAGCTTTTTGCAAATCTACGGTTTTCGTTTCTATAAAGCTTTCACAAATAACCTCACAGTGATTTTTTTCAAGAAGCGCTTTAAACCCGCTCCCCAATTGACTATCACGGGTGATTAAAACTTGTGGTTTCATTGTCGAGCAATATTAAAGCTTTCTCATCACGCCTGTTACAGCATCTTCAAAGTGGGGCTGAACGCATTCTGCACGCTTTACAGGTTTGTTCCAAGCATCGGCTTTAGCGGCATACACCTCAAAGTCACCGGTTTTTTGTTGTTCACAATACACCCCCAAAGGCATTTGGCACCCGCCTTGAAATCGCCTCAACACCTCGCGCTCTACATGAATACATTTTTCAACCGCTTCATCATTCAAGTGTTTTTTTAAAACATGAATCAACTCCTCATCATCCTCACGTACTTGAAAGCCCAAAACGCCTTGAGCCGGTGCAGGTACAAACTCCTTAACGTTCATTTTAATTACCTCAAAATCGGACATATCCAACTTCAAACGTTTCACCCCGGCATAGGCTAAAAGAATTGCATCAAACCGGCCGTCTCTCAACTTTTGAAGTCGGGTGGGAACATTCCCGCGAATATCCTCTATAGTTACATCGGGACGAAAATGGAGCATTTGCGACTTTCTTCGCGCCGATGAAGTTCCCACAACGGGATTGAGTTTGAGGCTGAATTTTTGATCGGTATCCACACATTCTTTGCGAATCACAAGTAAATCGGCAGGATCTTCACGGCTTGAAACGGCAGCAATCGTAAGCCCGGCGGGGTGCGTTGTTTCCAAGTCTTTGTGCGAATGAACGGCCAAATCAATTTCACCTGCTGCGAGAGAAGCTTCAATTTCTTTAGTAAAAAATCCTTTGCCCTCCATTTTATCAAAACTCAAGTGCTGTATTTGATCGCCCTGTGTTTTAATGATTTTTATTTCCGTTTCCACACCGCATTTTTCTAATTCGGCTTTTACAAAACGTGCTTGCCAAAGAGCTAAATCCGATCCTCTTGAGCCTATAATTATTTTTTTCATCGGGTTATCGATTGGTTTTGGGGTTCTGACCAAAAATATTACCTGCGTTTTTCCAGCATAATTTGTTTGGCTTTTTTCATTGTAATGGCATTCACTTTTTTCTCCATGTATGCCAACATACCGTCAATCAGTTTTTTTGAGTCCTCATCCAGCGAATCCAATTGCTTAGCAAACACCTCTTTAACCGCGGTATCTTTTACACTTTTAATTTGAATGGGGATTTCGCGCATGGCCACTTCAATTTGCCGCTCGCGATACACCTCATCAAATTCTTTGAGTTTTTGATCGATAATGCGCTCACAATCAACAATAGATTTTCTGCGGCGCTCCATGTTTTTATCGGCAATATCTTTAAGCCCCTTCACCTCAATTAAATCCACATCGTGTTTGACGGGAATTTCAGGGTCTAAATCGCCGGGCACTGCTAAATCCACAATCGGTTTTCTTTTTTGGTCAGAACCGATTAAGCGGGCGTAAACCTCTTGATAAATAACCACATCGGCTGAGCCGGTGCAGGTAATCAGGGCATCAAAAGGTTTGTCAAAATCAGCCAGCGCCGAGAGCGGAAATGGCTTTCCGCCCACTTCATTCACCAGGGCTTCAGCGTTGGTAAAGGTGCGATTAAACACATAAAAATTATGATATCCCGCTTTTTTAAGACGCAGCAGCATCGCCTTGTTGGTAACCCCCGCGCCCACTACAACTATGGGAGAATCGGGGGAAACAAAACGATCGGCAAATTCCTTATAGGCCAAATTCACCACAGAAACCGGTCTGTTCGCGATATCGGTTTCCGTAAAAACTTGCTTTGATGACTCTATGGTTTTGCGCACGGCCAGGTTTAAAAAGTCGCCGGTAAGACCTATTTCTTTACTTTTTTGATACGCTTTTCGAAGTTGAGTGAGAATTTCTCTTTCGCCTACAACAAGTGAATCTAAGGAGGACGCAACACGAAACATGTGCCTTACAGCATCTATACCGTCCACAACTTGCGACATTTCAACGGCATCGTTAATGTCGTGATCATTCCAATGCGGATACAACTTGGTAAAGAACTTTCGCAAAAAACTATTATTGATGGGTCTATGGGTGTTGAAATAATACTCGGCGCGATTGCATGTTGCTAAAAACATGAACTCGTCAAGCTGGAGCATTTCTTTAAAAGGCACAAGCCTGTCTACATATTCATCTTCACCAATGAATAGTTTGGAGACTTTATCGAGTCCCACCGATGAATGCGTAAAAGCTATAACTTTAAAATGATCCAATTTCGTATTTTTGAGGCGCAAAAATGCAATTCAATCACGCCTTTATTGTCACAACATTGTCAACTCCATGTTGCAACAACTAATTTAGAGTCATTCTAAAGAACGGTGTATTTAGGGTTGTTCAGTGGAGAAAATAAAACATTTTTTTCTTGTGCCGGTAAAAGTGTTGTTTATACATTTGCAGCTCGAAAACGGTGGTTGTAGTTCAGTTGGTTAGAACGCCTGATTGTGGTTCAGGAGGTCGTCGGTTCAAGTCCGATCTTCCACCCGCTCAAATAAAAAAGGTTGCGAGTTATCGCAGCCTTTTTTCGTTAAGTAAAAACAAGTAATTTCGATACTTGTTAACTTATTTTACGATTCCGGTTTCCCTCAAACTCCCTTACCTTTGCCACGTTACTTATTAAATAAGGTACAAACTGATAACTTTACATATAAAGAATTTTGATTCATGCGAAAAACAACAGCAATTATTTGGTTCAGAAACAACTTGCGTGTTACTGACAACCACATACTATCCTCAGCTTCACACAAATTCGATCACCTTTTACCCATTTATATTTTTGATACATCTGACTGGGAAAAGGATGAATACGGTCACATTAAAACAAATGTTTACCGCACGAAATTCATTCTCGAGAGCGTACGTGAATTACGCGAAAACCTCAGGGAATTGGGGTCTGATCTTATAATCAAAACAGGAGATCCGGCAAAAATACTTCCCAACTTAGTCAAAGAATATGAAGCAGATCAAATTATCACGCCCAAAGGTATAACTCCTGAAGATGTGAAATTAGATAAGGAAATTACTCAAAATGCAGGTGCTCTTTATCGCCCGCGATATTCATCAATGCTTTATCATCCGGAGTTTTTACCCTTTAAGCCTCTAAGTAGAATCCCCAATATTTTCACTTCATTCCGTAAAAAAGTAGAATTAAAGTGTTACGTGGCTAAACCGGTACTCAAACCCGAGCAACTGAAAGGTGCAAACTTTACTGATGTTGGCGAGTTGCCCGCTTTAAAAGATTTCGGCTTTGAAAAACCGGCTAAAGAAAAACGTGCCGCATTTGATTGGCAGGGTGGCGAAGAAGAAGGCCTCGACAGGTTGCACCAGTATGTTTTGGGATCGAGAAATGTTGTGAGCTTTTACAGTAAACGCAATGAGATGATGGGAAGCGATTTCAGCACCAAGCTTTCCCCTTACCTCTCTTTGGGATGTATCTCACCTCAACATGTTTGGCATAAAGTTGAAGAGTTGGAAACGCGTAAAAAAGATCGCAATTCCTATTGGGTGAAGCTCGTACTCATTTGGCGAGAATATTTCCGCCATTTAACACTCAAATACAGAGACGACATGTTTGCGGCTAAAGGAATAGCAGGTAAACAAGTTGAATGGAAACGTGACGAAAAACTGGAAAGAGCTTGGAAAGAAGGTCGCACCGGGATCCCGATAGTGGATGCATGCATGAGAGAAATTGCCGCCACCGGCTATATGAGTAATAAAGGAAGACAAATAACAGCATCTTTTCTCACTCAAGATTTGAAAATCGACTGGCGAGTAGGTGCTTCATGGTTTCGATCATTACTCATTGATTATGATGTTTACAGCAATTATGGCAATTGGGCCAAAACAGCAGGTGTTGGCGTAAATTCGAGTAAAAACCAATACGTTAACCCTTTAGAGGAAACAACTGCTTATGCCAAAAGTGCGGAGTACATTAGGAAATGGATTCCCGAATTGAAAAAAGCAGAGCCTCAACAATTGACTCAATGGCCGTTTTTATCTGAAAGTGAAAGGAAAAAAGCAGCTCCTAATTATACGGCTCCCGTGTATGTTTCTGAGCAATGGAAAAAATAAAGGACCTCTCAAAACCCTTATGCGAAAGCGCAAACCCTAAAAGTTTGCGCTTTTTTTTACCCTGAAGCCCGAACTGTATGCCTTTTTAAAATACGTTTTCCCTCCCTGCGCACTAGATTGCTTTTGCGCATTTTCCAAAGCTCATCAGCGGCTTTACGACCCGCTTCATCCAAATTTACAATAGGCTCGGGGTAGTGATCTCCAATTATGCAGCGGGCAAACTGCTGCTCCATAACAGGCATTTTCCACGGTTCATGTATGTAGGCTTGAGGTACTTCGCGCAACTCGGGTACATATTTCTTAATAAACTCCCCTTCGGGATCGTGTTCCATTGATTGCTTAACCGGATTATAGATCCTGATTGTATTTACGCCCGTAATTCCCGCTTGCATTTGAATTTGCGGATAATGAATGCCCGGCTCAAAATCCAAAAACCTGCTCGCCAGCCACGTTGCGCAAGGTTGCCAAGGCTGCCACAAATGAGCGGTACAAAAACTCACCACCATAGCGCGCATCCTGAAATTCAAATAACCCGTTTCATCAACTGCGCGCATACATGCGTCAACCAAAGGGAAGCCTGTTTTCCCGGTTTTCCACGCAGTAAAAAGACGCTCGTTATAGGGCTTTTTCATTTCATCGTATCCCGAATTGTAATTCTCAAATTCCATTCTCGATTCCGACTCAAATTTTTGTATAAAATGGCAATGCCACCTCAATCGTTCGGCGAAAAATAATAAATTTTTGGCGTTCCCCTTGCGCGCATTCTCCACACACATTTGATATACTCGCCTTATGCTCACATTTCCAAACGCTAAATACGGCGATAACCTACTGCAACTTTCCCTGCTTTGTGTGGGTTTTGAAATACCCTTCATATAATCGCGTGACCTTGAATCTAAAAAACTCGTTAACGTTTTCCACGCCGCAGTTTCCCCGCCTTTTTGTTTGTATTGGTCAGAACCCTTAACCCTCAGCGAAATTTCTTCAGCTGAAAAACACTCAAACACTTCACGGGAAAGTTGAACCGTTTTCAACTCATGCAATGCCGGTTGTTTGATCGGCTCAGCCAAAAAAGCATCAGCCTTGCTTCCTCTGCCCTTTCGGGATTTGAGTCCGCGCCAAACGGCGTACTGTTTGTACTCTTTAAAAGCCACACCCTGCTTGTGCAATATCTTTTTTACCTGTACATCTCTTTCAAAAGTGATCCGGTTCCCGGTTTCAAAGTGAGCCCAAACCGTTTGTACCTCAAAATGATTCAACAACATTTGAAATATCGAGACTGCACGACCGCATAAAATATTGATTATACAGTTTTGCTGCCGCAAACGGTATTTCAAATCTCGAAGCGATTCGGCTATAAATCGCTCATGTCTGATGTTATACTCGATGGAGTTGCGCAGTTCGGGTTCAAAAAAATACAAGATGATGCAAGGTAAGCCCGATTTCACTGCCTCAAAAAGCGGCTGATGATCATCGGTGCGTAAATCGCGTTTTAACCAAACTATGTTTACTCGGGGATTCACGTTATCCAAACACACCGACTTGAATTTGGTTCTGACCGAAATTACGGTTCTGACAAAAAAGGAAATTCTACTGATGGGCCATAGCCACCGATAACTGAATTCTACTTAATTTTGGCCTAAAGGCATAAATAGAAAAAATGAATTTAGATTTAACGGGGAAAACCGCCTTAGTAGCGGGAAGTACACAAGGAATAGGAAAAAAAACGGCGGAACAGTTGGCAAAAATGGGGGCGAGCCTGGTTTTAGTGGCCCGCAACGAGGAAAAATTGAAAACGGTAATGACCGAATTGCACACGGTCGACGGAGCTGAACACCGCTACATCATTGCAGATTTCTCTAATTATAAGGAAGTAAAAGAGCGGGTTTCCAAATTTTTTAAGCAATACCCGCAAGTTCATATTTTGGTCAATAACACGGGCGGCCCTCCCGGCGGCCCAATCATTGATGCCGATCCCGAGGAGTTTTTAAACGCTTTTCAGAGTCATTTAATTTGCAATCATGTTTTGGCTCAAACTTGTGTGCCGCTTATGCGTAAAGCAGGTTACGGTCGCATCATTAACGTGGTGTCCACATCGGTAAAAGCGCCGTTAACAAACTTGGGCGTTTCCAATACGGTGCGCGGGGCAGTAGCCAATTGGGCAAAAACACTGGCCAACGAAATCAGCCGCTACAGCATCACTGTTAATAATGTGCTGCCCGGCGCTACCAACACTTCAAGATTAACATCAATTGTAGAGAAAAAAGTTGAAAAAACGGGAAAATCCTTTGAGGAGGTATTGTTGGAAATGAATAATG
>CAJXMT010000135.1 GCA_913056155.1 uncultured Cryomorphaceae bacterium | reverse complement strand
GGAAATGATCACGCTTGAGCTGGTCTATGAGGTGAGATATCCATCGGGACAAAACATCCGGCTGGAGTGATAGAGGTGATTCACCCGATATGGCCGGCTTTGCTGCACAGGGAAATATACTTTCAAATCATTCCTACGGTACAATAGCGGGGTGGCGTTCGTCAGGTGGAAATTGGTATTGGTACGGTGATACCACCATAAGTGCAACTGAAGATTACGATTACGGGCGCTATAACGGTAAAGCCGCATTATGGGATACTATAGTTTTTGCCAATCCGTATTACACCATTGCGAAAAGTGCCGGAAACAACAGGAACAGTATCGGGCCGCCGGCGAGTAATCCCTCTCATTTTATTCGCGATCCGCAAACAAATAATTGGATTACGTCCAATGCCATAAGACCTGCAGATTGCCCCACCGGATACCACTGCCTCACTACCTATACAAATGCTAAAAATATCATTGCGGTTGGCGCTGTTGAGTCTGTACTTAATTATACGGGCCCCAATGATGTCAATATGAGTACGTTTAGCAGTTGGGGTCCCACGGATGACGGTCGGTTAAAACCCGAAATCGTGGCGCAAGGCGTTTCGTTGTTTTCTGCAGATAATGACAACGATACAGATTACGGTACCAAAAGCGGAACTTCCATGTCCACGCCTAGTGTTTCCGGTAACATTGCTTTAATTCAGCACCTGCACGATAGTTTGTACAGTACTTTTTTGAAGGCGTCCACGATAAAAGCACTCTTGGCCGAAACCGCTAAAGAAACCGGGCAGGGTGTGGAGCCCGATTATGCTTTTGGTTTTGGACTTATGGATACTAAAGCGGCGTGTGATGTGGTTTCAAAACAACATTCACAAGATACGATTATTGAAAATACGCTCAACCAGGGGGGTACTTTCAGCTATCCAATTACAATTGCGGGGAATGATCCGTTGAGCGCTACTTTAGCTTGGACTGATCCGCCCGGTCAATCCAATTGGCCGGTCGTGCTCAATGATACAACGCCTGTTTTGGTGAATGATTTAGATCTGGTTATTACAGATCCCAATAACAACAGTTTTCAACCTTTTGTGTTGGACCCGGCCAATCCTTCAGCAACGGCTTCAACCGGAAATAACAGGCTCGATAATATCGAGAAAATATTTATTGCGAATCCCATCCCCGGAACTTACACGGTTCAAATAACCCATAAGGGGCAGTTAGTGAACGGGAGTCAGGATTTTAGTTTGGTTACCTCGGCGGGCAATCAAATGAGTTGCCCCACGCCGTTTAACGTTTCAGATTTATTTGTAGGAACCACAAATGCTGACTTTAGTTGGACCTCCCCGGGAAGTGCGTCGCAACATCAATTTTATGTGATACCGGCAGGCTCAACCAATCCTCCTAATTACCAGCTGTCCGGTTCGGGTACGGCACAAATTAGCGGGTTGACCCCATCAACGACTTACACTTTTTACGTTCGCGATATTTGTGCACCGGGAGACACTTCAGCATGGAGTAATCCTTTCATCTTCAGCACGGGTTGCACGGTTTTTCAAGCTCCTTTGCATGAGGATTTTGAAGGCAGCGGTTGGTTGCCGGGAGCGGGCTCTGATAACTCAGGCGATGCCATAAATTTATGTTGGTCGCGCAATCCGGATGTCAATACTTCCTTTTTTTGGGGAACACGTTCGGGTTCAACGGCATCTAACACTACGGGGCCCGCCGGCGATAATACAAGCGGACAAGGGAGGTATGTTTACACTGAAGGTTCAAACGGAGGGTTTAATGATGCTGCAAGTTTTACTTCTCCCCTTATCGATTTGAACGGCATGACCAATCCGGCTTTGGTGTATGCTTATCATTTGAATGGTCAAAATATCGGCGATTTAGAAATTCAAGTGAACTCGGGTACAGGTTGGGTAACGGAATCTGTAGTTCAAGGGCCGGTTCAACTTTCTGAAAATGATCCTTGGTTGAATGATACTGTTGATCTTTCAGGCTATGCCGTCGATACCGTTCGCGTAAGATTTTTTACCCGCCGCGGCACAAGTTGGCGAAACGATGCGGCAATTGATGATTTTGCTGTAGTGAATCTTTATCAAAGTGACGTGAGTGCGGTAGAAGTTCTTGAACCCGTAAATGTTTGTGGATCGGGCGGTTCAAACATTGAGGTGGTTGTGCAAAATGTAGGTGTACAAGCTCAGTCGGGATTTGATATTACATTGGATGTTTCGGGTTCTAACTCGGGTTCATACACGATTACCTATCCGAGCGTTTTACAGGCCGGTATAAAAGATACTTTGTCATTTGCCGGCATTAATACCACCGGCGGTGGCCAGTATTTGATGACGAGTTATACGGTTTTGGGTTCTGACCAAAATAATAATAATGATACAGCTTTATTGCCGTTTCATTTTACGGCTCCCGCTTCAATGCCCGTTTTCCCTGTTAACGCTTTTAATATTTGCCCGCCTAATGACACTTCAATTACAGTATCCTCGGGACAAAACGAATCACAAAGATGGTATGATAAAGATAAAAACTTTATTGGGGCAGGAGATCAATTCACTATTTCACCCGCACTTTATCCCGACTCTGTTTTTGTGCGACGCTTTTCAAAAATAAGAAGTAATGTGGGACCGCCGGATAACCAAATAGGCCCGGGTGGTACTTTTACCAATTTAAACGGCCAACAAATGCTTTTTAATGTAAGTTCTTTGATTACCATAGATTCGATGACTGTTTATCCGGGTTCGCAGGGTGTTGTGAACGTGAGGTTTAGAACCCTATCGGGCGCATTTATTAATGCGGTTTCTCGAACTGTGAATCCGGCATCGCCGGGAAGCGCGGTAACAATTGAGGTGGATGTAACACTTCCGCAAGGCAGTTATCAAGTTGATGCGGCGGGGAGTTCAGTTTCCAATTTGTACAGGAATACAGCCGGAGCCAATTATCCTTATTCCTCTATTGGCGGGGCTTTACAAATTACCGGAAATTCTTATGACCCCGGGTATTATTACTATTTTTATAATTGGCAAATCAGTTCAATCAGCTGTGCGAGTGATTATGCGAAAATCACCATCATCAATGACGGCCCGCAGTTAGATTTGGGTGCCGACACGGCTTTTTGTGAGGGTGAAAATTTTGCTTTGGATTTAATTGCGGGGCAATCGGGTTTCCAATACAACTGGTCTACAAGTGAAACCACGCCGCTCATCACCGTTTCGCAGCCCGGCGTTTATGAGGTTACGGTAACCGATAATAAGGGGTGTATAGCAACTGATGATATTGAGGTGAGTGAACTTCAGTTGCCTACAGTAACCGTAAATGACGCGCTTATTTGCGATGGGGACACTGCTGTTTTAACAGCTCAGGGTAATTTTGATAATGTCATTTGGCCCGATGGTTCTGTTTTGACCGATACAGCCATAACGGTTGCGGGTGAATTTGTGGTTACGGCTTTTTTAAGCAACGGCTGTGAGTCTGAGGCAGCGGGTTTTGTAGGGGTTAATCCGCTTCCGGTTGTTCAATTGGGCGGGCCTCATTTTGTTAATGATCAGAACCCCGAGGTTACGTTGGACGCCGGAAATCCTGGGAGTGATTATATCTGGACCACCGGGGAAACTTCACAAACCATTACTGTGGGTGAAGGTGTTTACAGCGTTACAGTCACCAACTCTATGGATTGTAGTGATGAAGACTCTGCAATCGTTGAAAGGCAAACCGGATTGGAGACTGTTATGCGAGATGAAAATGTGGTTGTTTATCCCAATCCTACAAATAACAGGTTTACCGTAAAGTGGGCGGCCAATGAGGAGGAGCGCTATGACGCCGTAATACGCAATAGTGCCGGGCAGCAAGTATTGACCTCTGTTATAGTGAATGCAAAAGGCATAAACTATCACGAATTTTCATTTGAGGGAATGACTGCCGGCTTGTATTACTTGCAGGTTTTTCATAACGGTAAAATGGTGGGTACACTCAAAATAAGCAAGTTGTAAGGGGCGTGCCGACGAAATGGTGTAATACATAACCGCCGGGCTTTTACTGTTAGAGAATGAAACGTGTTACACGCGGCTTATCAAAGCAGGCGTAAGAAAGGGTAAAACACAAGCCGCACAAATATTACTGCGGTTTGCCGGCGGGTAAAGAAAAACAAAACTTGGATCCGTTCCCCTTTTCGCTTTCTACCCAAATTTCGCCGCCTGAGTTCTCAATGGCGTTTTTGGTGAGGAATAATCCCAAACCCGTTCCTTTTTCATTTTGGGTGCCTGAGGTGGAGAAGTTTGTATCAAATAATGAGTCTTGTTCTTTTGTATCTATGCCTTTGCCCGAATCTTTGATGCAAAAAACCACCTTATCTTTTTGTCGGGAAGCGCTAATGATAACGGATCCGTTTTCGGGAGTGAATTTAACAGCGTTTGAAATTAAATTTCTAAAGGCAATACTCAGCATGTTAGAATCTACAAAAGCTTTTTCGTCGGGACTGATTTTGTTTTCGATGCTGATGTTTTTTTGTTGGGTACTGGTTTTAAAAATGGCCAAATTTTCCAAGAGGCAGTCATGTAAATTGATGAAAGCGGGGTACACTTTAACGCCGTTCATTTGAGTTTTTGCCCAATGCATGAGGTTTTCTATAAGTGTTTGAGAAACGGTAGCTTGGTTTTCTAACTCTAACAATAAATCGTTTTGTTCCTGCTGAGTTAAACTTCCCGAATTAATCATTTTTAAAATGGAAACTAAGGAGCCCGTAGGTCCTTTTAGGTCATGGCCGATAACACTAAACATTATGTTCTTAACTTCATTGAGATGTTTGAGTTTTTGGTTTTGATTTTTTTGCACATTGTTTAGCGTATTCAACTTTTTATTCACTCGCGCCTTAATGCTGTTATAACGATACAGCACCCCGGCAAATGCACTTAAAACCACAATAACGATAGCCAGTGCAAATAATAGAACATTTTGCTTTTCTTTTTCTGCGTTTTTGAGGAGTGCTTCGTTTCTGAGTTTTTGATTTTCAAGTTCTTTTTGTTCTGTTTCAAACATTACCTTGAGCTCTTCTACTCTGGATTGCTTCTCAGTCTCCGAAATACTGTCTTTTAAGGTTTGATAGAGCGTGTAATAATGAAGTGCGCTGTCGTATTGCTCAAGGGATTTAAATACATCGGCGTAAGCTAAATAAATATTGTCTTTAGGTAAAGGCGTCCTCGTGGAACTCATAAATGCACTCAATTCACGCAATTGATCCAAAGCAGTATCGTTTTGCCCCGTTTTATGATACACGTCAGTCTTTGTGAGCAAGCTGTGATATATTCCGGGCATTACTCCCAAACGCATAGATCTTTGGTGAATGGTGTCTGCTAATTGAAGAGCCTTTTCTAAATTTCCGGTAGCGAACTCCAGCCTGGACATGCCGTGCAGGCTAATCAAAAGGGTAGCTTGATTGCCGTATCTGCGTTTGATGCGCAATGCGTCATTTATGTAAACTCGAACAGAATCGTACATTTCCAATTCTGCAAAAGCGTTTGATAAATTGGTATAAACTTCAGATAAACGGACACTGTCTTGTAATCGCTTAAAGATGTTGATAGCCGCACGCTCGTACTCAAGTGCCTTCTCGAATTCTCCAAAAACAAAATGGCGTTCGCCCATGTTCATGAGGGTCAGCGCTATTCTTTCATCATCACCCAATTCGACAAATAAATCGTGAGCCTTCATCAATCGCTCCAAAGATGTTTCTGTATAGCCTTTTTGCATGTAGGCGTGTGATTCATTATTTAACAATCCGGCAATAAGAGCCTTGTGGTTTTTGGAGTTGAAATATTCATGAGCTTGGTTGTAATAAAATAAAGCACTGTCCATATCCCCGCGTCTGTTGTGAAATACCCCCAGTTTATTGAATACACTACCTTTTAAAATTGAATCGCCAACAGTTTCAGGTAATGATTTAAGAGAATTGGCAAAATCAACTTTTGCAGAATCGTATAATCCCGCATCAAAATAAAATTCACCGCGCTGTGCATACATAAATGATAATAAATCGCTTCGGGACGGCTCTTTCGCACTTATAACCGCACTTAACTTTGATATACGAAAATTAGGGTTGGGTTTTTTTGCCAGCCCTGAAGCAAACTCTATCGCCGTTCTTCCGCTCGCTGCTTCGTTCAAAATTACACGTTGCAGGCTGTCGAGATTGGCAGCCTCAGAAAGCATAGAGAGTACGATGAATAATAAAAGTAAACCGTTTTGTTGAGGTGTCATTTCGATATGATCAAAATTAAATTTTAAACAAATGCCATAATGAAAAATACAATTTCAGTGCTTGTTTTTCAAAATAATATTGATTCAAAAATAGATAAAAAGAATTCGAGCGCAGCTATAAAAATCTATAAATTATAGAAATTAAAAACGCATTAACATGTGGTTGACTTGTCGTATATCAAAATATCTGTTTGCACGTTATAGATTTTATGAAAAGAAAAATTGTTATTGCGGTTTTGGGTCTTAGCGCGGCGGTTGTTGCGGCTATATGGTTTTACAATCAGTTTGATGCGATGAACAGGAGGGCGGTTTTCAAGGCCAATGAAAAAATAACAGCTCAAATTGACTCTTTAAATCGTTACAATCAACAAAAGGCCGATAGCCTGAAACGCTTTAATCCGGATCCGCTACTCACTATTTTTGAAGGACTTCAAAGAGCTGACGAATTAACCGGTTACATTGAATATACCAAAAAAGTAATTGCGGAAAAATCGCATCATGACCTGTTGCAAAGTGCCGATTCATTACTTCTTTCAGAACCTCTTTCAAAGAAAGTTAGTGACGTATTTCAGGGTTCTGACCGAAAAGATTACAATGCTGAGGGTTTGAAGAAACAGGTAAACCGATTTAGAATTTTTAGTGAAATGTACACGGGGGTGTCCATAGAGGAGTTGAATCGCCTTACAAATGAGGCGATTGCAGAAGATTTTTGCACAAATGAAGGCTATGCGTGTTATTCAAAAATAATAGTTTCATTAAATCGAATTATTTTAGCGCTCGAAAAACACAAAACAAGATTATTAACCGATAAATTCGATGAGTAATGAACAGGTTTTTGATTTTTATGTCAATTGCTGCAATTGCAGGCTTCACGCAATGTACCCATAATGAAGAAACTTGGAACGTTGTTTATGAGGTAAATAAACTGGACACAAATGATGCTGCTTTGCGCGTGATGTACACCATTGCAGGAGGTCGAGATGTGACAAAAGCACCCATCGAAGGTGATATTTGGCGATCAGATACGGTTTTTGATATGAAGGAAGGACGTACAGCCAGGTTGAAGGTGACCCGCATCAACGGCAATTCACCTTACCGTTTGCGTATTTATAGAAACGGGGTTTCATTGCGAACAACAGATACCGATACGCTGGGTTCTGAATATGCTATTGATGCTGAAATATAACGGTTATTTGGTGACATCGAATTTCAATGAAAATATGTTGGAGTAAAGAAGACCTGATGTTGATCCCACATCTGTAAGCGCATAGTCAATTGCAATATTACCCACGCCAAACACTTCTTTAAAATACAAGCCCACGCCAAAGTTGGGTTGAAAAATATAGGTGTCATGCCTTCCCGTAAAAGCCGGCTCGCGCTGAATATTTCCCACGCCGCCGCGCAAAAAAATAAAATCCATAAAACCG
>CAJXMT010000134.1 GCA_913056155.1 uncultured Cryomorphaceae bacterium | reverse complement strand
ACATTCGACTCCAAAAAATAAGGTAAAGCGAAAACGCACCCAAGAAAGCGGCTATAACGGCCACATTTTTATTAAAAAGTTTTTTGGCCAATAAAAAAATGAGCGGAATGGATAGTGTTCCAAAAACAACACTGGGGAAGCGCGCCCAAAAAGCAGTCTCTCCAAATAACTTAAAAAGAGGAATAATAATCATGGTTAATAAAATACCGCCGTTATCTTTTTTGAAAAGTGGCCCTGAACCGTTCACTACCTCCTGCGCTCTCAAAACATGAACATACTCGTCAACCCAAAGCGTAACCACATCTAAATTCAATATTCGCAGTATAAATCCCAAAACAGCAATTGCTGCCAATATGATAAAGTAAGGTTTATTTTCCTTGTTGATCCGGGTTTTCAGGAGAGCCATAGTTTGTAAAATTTCGGGCGAATTTACGAAAAGTGAATGAGCTGCAACTATTTATTTCAAGGGACGGTAAAAAGCAGCTTGAAAATGCTCCGGCGGCGTTATTGAATGAATTTCCCTAATTTTGCAACATGGCAAAAGAAAAAAATCCCGCAGATTCAGCTACTACAGCAACACACATCGTGCTCCCCAACGATACCAACACACTGGGAAACCTTATGGGAGGTAAATTACTCCATTGGATGGATGCAGCCGCAGCCGTATGCGCCCATCGCCATGCAGAGCGTGTTGTGGTTACCGCTTCAGTAAATCACGTTGCTTTTAATCATGCCATTAAGTTGGGTGACTTTGTCACACTCGAAGCCAAAGTTTCGCGCGCTTTTTCCTCGTCTATGGAAATATACATTGATGTAATGGTTGATGATCACAAAACAAACAAACGCGTAATTTGTCAAGAAGCCATATACACGTTTGTCGCTGTTGACCAATACGGAAACACGATTGATGTACCAGGTGTCCAACCCGAAACCAAGGAGGAGAAGAAGCGTTTTCAAGATGCTTTGGAAAGAAAACAACTGGCGCTTTTGTTGGCCGGTAAGATCAAACCCGAACAGGCTACTGAAATTAAAGCGTTATTCAAATAAATCAACTCACCTCTATTTTTTATTTTAATCAGAACCCAATAAACGTTTACATAAAAAAGCCCTCTTGACTTTACGCCAAGAGGGCTTTTTACTTATTGAGAAGTCGCAATTATTGAACGACTACTCTTTTCACGTTTAAGTCACCGTCGTGAATGACTTTCACAAAGTAAACGCCCGCTGCCAAGTTCAGGTTCACCTCTTCAACTAATTCGCCGTCTATACGGCCTAGTTTTTTATCGGTCAGAACCTTGCCCTGCATATCCACAATTTGCATGTGTGTATCTGTATCACCGTTTCCGGTTAAGCGCACATTGAACAATCCGTTGTTCGGATTGGGATAGATAGCGAAGCTATTCACTTCACTCGTCAAATCGCCGGCACTTACCGCGTCAAGCACGTGACAATTGGACGTATCTTGACAGTCGTCAATAGTGATGATTAACGCGTAATTGCCGTTGTCGCTTGGCTCAAACTCGCGGTTTGTTTCGCCGGTCACTATTTGTTCTAAATCGCAATCCCACCACTCAAATGCAGCATCGCCAAAGTTATAGTTGGCAGTCAATAAACTGCCGTGCGTATTCACTACGTTAGTATCAAGCTGATCGGGTTGTGTGATGTTGAAGTCTGCCTCATTCTCACACCCATTGGCATCCACTAAAGTAACTTCGTAATTGAAGCCTCCTTCAATCCCATTCAACACACCTGAAGTATCTCCCGAATTCCAGTTCCACGTGTAAGGTGTCGTGCCGCCCGTGGCGTTGAGTGCGATAAAAGCATCGTTATATCCAAAACAAGATGCATTTCCTGTAGAATCTTCATTCAATACTAATGGATCCGGTTCAATAATGTCAATGGTAAAGCCCGCATCACATTGATTAGAGTCCGTTACCGTTACATCATACTGTCCCGGTAGTCTATTACTTAATACCGCTCCGGGCGTTCCATCAAACCAAACATAAGTATAAGGGGGCGTTCCTCCTGTTCCTTCAATTTCGGCAAAGCCGTCGCTGTCGCCGTTACATGAAACCGAACCACCATCAACTAAGTTATAATTAATAGCAGAGGGTTCACCTATTGTAAATTCAACAGTATCGGGCCAGTTATTGCTGTCGTTGATGATTACCAAATAATCACCCGCATCTAAATTATTACCAAAGGCACCTGAAACGCCTATTTGAGTGGGAGGGTTTCCGTAGAACCAATCGTAGGTATATGGAGCATCACCGCCTGTTGATTCAACTTCAGCCGATCCTGAAGCTTCGCCGTTACACAATGCATCTTCAGAGCTTACTAATTGAGCATTCGTAAGGTTCACCCAAACAACTGCTGTGTCTGTTTGGGTACCACATTCCGTACTATCATAAACAGCTACGTAATCGTAAAACCCGGACGCCGTGAAAGGACCCACATTCACTTCAATATTAGTATCAACTAAAACAGAGTCCAAATACCAACCAAAACCCGCAAGACTTGAGGGAACGGGAACTGATACGCCCGTGTTCACCGTATTGGGGTCTTGAGGGGAAGATGATGACAACACCCAATTATTCCCGGTATTATCATCGGGACCTTCAAGGCGAATACCCCAGGAGCCTGAACCTCCCGCTAACGGATTCGACCATTCTGTAGCAGGCACATTAGCTGCCGCCGGGAAAGTATAACCGCTGTAGCCTACAGCATCTACAATATTACCTGAAGGGTCAAAAAGTATTCTTCCCGCAGATGTTCCTGAACCGTACGTACCTGTATAGGTACCGTTGGCGTGGTAATAATAATTAGAGGGACTTGGAGTACTTGTTCCCAATTGCCCAACAGCAAATACTGCTGTGCCATTTGGCCCCATCACTGTACCCGCCGGAAAGGTGTATGTACCATCAAGACCTGTTCTCCATTGTTCAAGTGTGTAACCCGCTAAATCACTGTTAGGAACACCTGTTATCTCTATATAGTCATCGGCGCCTAACCAAGCCGGTGATCCACCTGCAGGTGAGCCCGTTGTTGATCCTGCGAAATGACAAATTTCTGTAATAAAAAATTCACCCCCGGGGAAAAACGGTGATTCGGCTGATAACTCCACCAATTGCGTGGGACTTGTAACCGTGTCAATTCTTGGCGTCACATATAAAGGTAAACGAATATCCAAGGTAATATTGGTTAAAAGTGTATCACTAAAATTGTTTTGATTTACTGCATTGGGACGCAAGTAAGCCGTCATAGAGTAGCTTCCTTGTTGAGATAAATCTATATTGGTATCCAATAAGGTGATTGAATTTCCTAGAGATAATGATCCGGTATCGATCACAAAAGAATCAAGTGTATTAACGGGACCTGTAACTTCATATACAACAACAAGAGTATCTGTTGTGAAGTCTTTTAAACTGCCGAACGCATTTTCAATCGTTACTGATAGTGTATCTTGAAAATCACCACACCCATTTGTTGTTAGCGTGGCATCCGTCAAGGCGATATCTTCGGTAAATGCAGGTACAAACTCAAATGCACCCATTGATGGATTCGCCGGTCTGGAAGCACCTGTAATGTCGGTTGTGATAGCTGTTAAAGGAGTACCCGCTTCAAATAATAAAGGACTTTGAGGTGTTAAATCAAAAGCACCTGAAAACACCGGATTCGTTACGACAGAACCCGTATCATTTCCCGCCGGGTTATTCACTGCCTGCAGTGCAGTTAATGTAGAATATAATTGACCGTCATAAAAAGCAAAATCACTTCCACTTGTTGAAAAGTAATTATTGAAGTTCACTTCAGACACTACATTTACATCGGATAGATAAAAAGGTGGTGAAGTATTCGATACATTTGTATTGGCAAAAGAGTTGTTTATAATTCGTATATCGGTACCTGCTTGAATATCTCCATAAAACGCTGAACCGTCAGCTTCGTCATAGGAAACACTATTATTGAGAATATCAATATAATTGGCTCCGTTACCAAAAGTACTTCCTAATATTCGAATACCTGAAGAAAAGTTACTTGCATCTCTAAACCCTTCACCAATGGCGTTATTAGCTATTACCAGAGGAAAACCGGCGGTTCCGCCCGAGTTGCTGGAATAAATACCGTAACGACCCGGATTTTGAATGGTATTTTTTGTTACGTCACCACTCACTACATTTAATAAATACATACCCGATGCAAAATTCGTTCCCGCAGGACGGCCGGTAATCACATTACTATCTACAGTAATAGAATCATTATTGCTTAAGTAAGCTCCGTAATAATACCAATTATCCAATTCATTGTTGCGCATTTCAAGACCTGTACCCTGCCCAGCAGATGTACGGTAAGTAAAAGCATTGTAACCGCCTTGAATAATGTTATTATTCAATTTCAAAAAATCCACACCTGAAGCCGAAGTAAAATTACTTGTTTCGCTTCCTGAAACCACAAATGCATTATAAAGAGAAGAAGTTGAAGTGGTGTCAGTCAAAATCGAACAGTTTTCAAAAGTCCAGTTCGAAGAATTATTCATTAAGTGCACTGCCCAGCCGTAAGTTCCTGAAGGATTTGCACTCACCGTCATACTATCCATAGTTACCCAGTCGGCTCCCATAGAACGTAGAGTGTATCGTTCATTTGAGACATTTTGGGTAAAAGTTAATTCCGTATTTGATGCGCCTTGACCCACAAAGCGAATAGTATTGGTGGAGGACGCTCCGGGAATATCTTCAAAAAGCACTTGCTCGTTAAATGTGGCATTTGCCACATTAATAACCACAGGACCACAGACGCCAATATTGTGCAAATCGTCGGCAGCCTGTTGGAAAGTCGTGAAATTATTAGCACCTGTACCCGCTGCATCCAAAGTATAAGAACCGGAAAGTGAGGGGGCACCGGAGTACATAGCCGTATCATTATTATTCACCGTATCGGCCGATCCATTGGGCATTGCGGAATAGGCGGTAATGTTGGTCGGGCCGTTGAGCGTTAAAGAGGCTAAGGTGAGATTTGTATCCACAGCACCCGTACCATTCACTGTGTCGAGATTTAAAGTGAACCATGAAGAATCCAAGACGCCATTCACATCCCAAAAAACCATCACCGAATCAAGTTGATCCGTACCAAAATTCCTTACATTCACAATTAAATCTTGCACATCATTGTCACAGTAAAAATCGGGATTTACGATTTCTGTAATACCCGCATCAGCAGGGGATTGTGCCGCAGGTATGTAGGTAATACTTCCGTTCCATTGACGGGGGTGAAAAGTAGGATTGGGAGGAGCTCCTCCATAACCAATATTTTGGCCCGTTCTTATCGTTAATGTACCATCGGTAAAAACATCTTGGTTGGCAGCACTCCAAGAATCATAAGACACACCACCGGTAGCCTCTATATAAAACCCGTGATTGCCCTGGGGGAGTAAAAAAGGCGTGTTTAAAACCAGTGGATCTAAACTGTTTGTTCCCGTGGTGTTTATAGTCTCGATAATTGTCCACCCCGCAGCAGTGGAGATAGTCGGGGCACCGTTTACCGGGTTGGGTGAATACCAAATATTAACTGTTTGGGCACCTGAATTAAGCACCTGACCAAACTCCTGAATCAAAACAGGCGTGGTGGTCTCAACGTTAAATGAACAACCGGTTTGTCCGTTATTACCTGTAAGCGGAGGAACAGTCGTAACCGTTCCTTGACTCATCACGGAAATCGAGAATAGTACATTCAACAACAAAAAAACAGCGTATTGAGCCGGTTTCCTGATTTGTAATAATTGCGTATTAAATTTTTTCATATGGTATGTAGTTTAAATTTTCACGAAAATAAGAAAACATTATAGTCTTAATTCTGTCACACCCTTAAAAACACATTATACAGGCTTAAAATAAACTAATACGTTAAGTACCAAAAAAGTAAACGAACAATACATGGTGCCGCCTAAAAAGAATAGAGCCAAATATAATTTCATCTAATTATTATTTTGATAAATCAAAACTTTAATTTTAAAATTAAATTAAATATTTTCCATGGAAAAGGCTAAAGTGCTGCACACTTACTGCAATGTGCGACTTATTAATCTATTTTTATTCCTTTGCATCAAATAAAACCAATTTACCCAATGTCCTTTCGAGTAACAATATTAGGCGCAACATCAGCTATTCCTACCAAATCAAAAGCACCTACTGCCCAAATCATTAGCTCAGAACAATCGTCGTATCTTGTGGACTGTGGTGAAGGGACTCAAATTCAAATGCGTAAGTACGGAGTAAAAATGCAACGTCTTGAAGCCATATTTATAAGCCACATGCACGGCGATCATTATTTTGGGTTAGTGGGCCTGTTAAACAGCATGAGCTTATTGGGCAGAGAAAAAACGCTCAAAATTTTTGCTCCACCCCTACTTCAAAACATCATCGAACTTCAATTTAAGGCAGCTAAAACCAAACCCAAATTCAAAATTGAATTTCGGAACTTGACGTTTGATCAGCACATCAAAATTTTTGAGGATAATAAAATAGAAGTCTATACCATTCCGTTAGATCACCGAATTCCATGCAACGGTTTCTTGTTCAGGGAAAAACCTTTGCCCTTAAAAATTAAAAAGGAAAAAATTACGCAATACGCCATTCCTATCGAAAAAATAAAGGCCATTAAAGCAGGTTCTGATTACCAGACTGAAAACGGCAAAATTATACCGAACGCATCATTAACCATAAAACCCACAGCTCCTCATCAATATGCCTTTTGTTCTGATACCCTATATAACGAGGATATCATCCCCATCATTCAAAACAGTGAATTGCTTTACCATGAAGCCACTTTTACAAACAGCGAAGCACAGCGCGCTTCGGATACATATCATTCAACCGCAGCACAAGCTGCTGCTATTGCGCACAAAGCGAGCGTAAAAAAACTTATTTTAGGACATTACTCCGCCCGATATAAAAATACAGATCAGCATTTAAGCGAAGCTGCTTCCATTTTTGAAAATACACATTGTGCCCGGCAAGGCGATGTTTTTATCACTGAATAATTTGAAAATCACCCTTTTTTTTGGTCAGAACCAAAATTAAAATGAGATAGAGTTGGACGGGAACCTTTTTGCTTTACCTTTGCTTATTAAGAACAAGTCTAAATAATGAATGCGATAAAAGTTGTACTTGCCGATTCACACTTGCTTACAAGAGAGGGACTTAAGACCATTTTAAAGTCTGAAAAAAACATCCGGATAGTGGGTGAAGTTGTACACGCGCAAGATCTTATTCCCTCAATAAATGACCTTAGACCTCACGTTGTTTTAATCGATTACCTTTCACACCGCTTTAAAACCTCAGATATCCAAAAATTAAAAAGTTCGAATCCCAACATGCAATTTGTAGCCATTACTGAATATGCCGAGCGCAGTTTAGTGCGCCGAGCTATGCAAGCGGGCATTTCGGGACATATTTTGAAAAGTTGCGACCGCGACGAAATCGTGGATAGTATAAACAGTACACATTGCGGCTCTGCATTTTATTGCGGTAAAATCCTTGATGCGCTGAGCGATCCCGGTTCTGAAGGAAGAGAAGTGACGTGCAATCCCATCAAGTTATCTGCACGCGAGGTTGATATCATCAGGGAGATTGCCACCGGCAAAACCAATAAACAAATTGCTGAAGACAACTTTTTAAGTGCACATACCGTAATGACACATCGCAAAAACATCATGCAAAA
>CAJXMT010000133.1 GCA_913056155.1 uncultured Cryomorphaceae bacterium | reverse complement strand
GAACATATAAAAAACGATATTGAAATTTTTACAGTTGCAATGGAGTGATAATAAAAAAGCTCGAAGCCTCAATCAGGGGAAACTCAACCAAAAACACATACCTCAAAAAGGTGAACGCATTGTTCAATCGCAAATTGAGACCTATACTATTTATGAATAATCTTTTGGTCAGAACCCAAACCCTCAGCATATCAACAAAATATTATTCACCTCGACAAAACCGAAATTACAAAGCCCGAAGGTGGTTTTCCATTGTATAGATTTAAGTTAGCTTTGCTGCTCATTTAAACAAGCACAATTGATTTACGAAAGAGTTGCCGCCATAGACATTGGATCAAATGCCATGCGGCTTTTGATTTGCGGTGTTTACGATAAAGGAAAAAATAACAGCATAAAAAAGGTTTCCCTCACTCGCTTACCTGTTCGATTGGGTGAGGAAGCTTTTCTGGAGGGCACCGTAAGCACCGCAACACAAAAGCGCTTTCTCAAGGCGATGGAAACTTATCGCAATATTTTAGATGTTTACGGTATTGAAAACTATCGAGCCTGCGCAACCTCTGCATTAAGAGAGGCTGCTAACGGGCAAAACATCGTTGATCACGTTAAGAAACAAACCGGTATTTCCATCGAAATCATCAGTGGTGATCAAGAAGCCGAATATATTTTCGGGGGTCACTTTAGAGATAATACCGTTACCAATCAACATTACGCTTACGTGGATATCGGCGGGGGAAGTACTGAAATATCCATTTTAAAAGGAAGTGACGTAAGAGAATCGGCCTCATTTCAAGTGGGAACATTGCGGTTGCTTAATCAAAGTGTGCCCAAGTCGGTCCTGAGAGAAATGAAAAAATGGGTTGAAGAAAAAACCGCCAAACTCAAACATGTTGAAATGGTCGGCAGCGGCGGTAATGTGAACAAAATTTACAAACTCTCAGGCACGGGTTATCCCAACCCTATGCTTTACGGTGATTTAAAAAAAATGCGCAATAAACTCTCCAAACTCAGCGTTGAGGAACGCATGTTGAAGTATAAATTAAATCCCGATCGAGCCGACGTAATCGTTCCCGCAGCTAACATTTGCCATAAGGTTATGAAGTGGAGCGACGCCGGTATTTTACATGTTCCTAAAATTGGATTGAGCGATGGTATTATTATTGATATGCTTAAAAACCAAAGTGAAAATTAAAGTTTTGGTCAGATCCGAATATCGTAATTTTGCACCTTAATAAAGGACACCGTTTCATGATGAATCACCGCACATATTTTATACTTTCTTTACTGCTCATTATCACAGGCCTGCCTGTAAAATATATAGCGGCACAAGATCACCCCCCGCTGAGCATAGACGGTCAAATTTTGGATGGACGCGACAAATTGGAAGGCGCTTATGTGCGAATTGAGAAAAACGGGAACTTTGACCGTGAAATCCGGACAGACCGCAGGGGCAAATTTGATTTTGAACTGGAACTGTTTAATGAATTCATGATATATTTTGGCAAGGAAGGTTACGTAACCAAGAAAATTTACGTGGATACGCGCACCATCTCTGAAGGCCAAATTAAAAGTTCATATTTGCGATACGGAGGTTGGAAAGTAGAGATTTTCCCCGATGATTTGGGTGTGGATATTGCCATATTGGATAAGCCTATTGGGAAAGTGACCTACAGTGATGAATACAACTCCTTTATAAATGACGATTTTTATACCAAAACCATTCAAAACAGATTAGATAAACTCGTTGAGGATTTAAGACGTGCTCGCGATGAGCAAATTATGGCGCGTGAGCGCATGGATGAAGAGTATCAGTTGGCACTTGAAGATGCCGAGGCATTTTTGGAGGAGGATGATTTAGAAAATGCTCTTTTTCAGTACAGAGCCGCAATGAAAATCAAACCCGAGGAAAAATACCCGCAAAAGCAAATAGAAAAACTCAATGAACAAATCAACGAAAATCGCGATTTGGAAGAGCGTTACAAATCCTTGCTTACCCAAGCAGATGATTTGTATTACGAAAAAAAGTGGGATGAAGCTTTAAACTTATACAAAGATGCCTCTACCATTAAACCCAACGAGTTTTACCCCAAAGATCAAATTGCGAAGTGTGAAGAGAATATTGAGAACGAGATGAGACGCAAACGTCTCAAAAAGGAATATGATGAGCAGTTGGCAAAAGCCGATCAAGCTTTTGAAGGGGAAGCAATTGAAGAGGCAAAAAAGCTATATGAAAGTGCGTTGAATATTTTGCCTGAAGAAGAATATCCGCAAAAACAAATAGCTGTTATAGATGAAAGATTAGCCGATCAGGCTGAAAAGCAAGAAAGGTTTGATGCTCAAATGCAACAAGGCATTACCGCTATGGAGGCTGAGGAATACGAAACCGCTCGCGGTTATTTTACGCAAGCCATGAAAATAAATCCCAAAGATGAGGCCCCTAAAGAAAAAATTGCAGAAATCGAACTTATATTGAGGGATAGAGCCGATGAAATCGAAAGGCAAAAACGAGAAGAAGAAGAGCGCCGAGCCAAGTATAAATTGTTAATAGCTCAGGCTGATTCTGCCTTTGATCAGAGCCGATTGAGCGAAGCGGAAAATACATACAAGGAGGCTTTAAGTATGTACAATGAAAAGTATCCCAATGAACAAATAGATGCTATTGCCGCTATACGTCAACAGAGAAAAGAAGAGGAAAAAGAATATAACAGACTGGTTGCAGAGGGCAGTAAACTGCTTACGGCCAAGGAGTACGAGGAGTCAAAATCAAAGTTTACTGCAGCATTGGAATTAAAGCCCGGTGAAGAACTCCCTCAAAACAGGATTGAAGAAATTGACCGTATCCTCAGAAAAATTGCTCAAAAAAACAAAAGAGAAGAATGGGAAGCTGAACAAGAACTCAAAAGAAAAACAGCGGAGTATGACAGTTTAATAACGCTTGCAGACGGTGCATTAGGTTCTGATCAATATGAAGAATCAAAAAACCTGTATCGCAAAGCAGATGGTATTTTTGAAGAAAAAGAGTACCCGCGCAAAAAAATCGAGGAAATTGACAGTTTGCTGGCAGATATAGAAAAAACCAATCGAGATTATGCCAAATACATGGATGCCGCTGACAAACTTTTTAATGAGGAAGCCTGGAATGCAGCTGAAGAAGAATATCAAAAAGCACTTTTATTAAAACCCGAGGAAAGCCGACCTAAAGACAGAATTTTAGAAATTCATGAACTTTTGCGTGAACAAAAACAAGCGGAGATTCGAAAAATTCAAGCCGAAAAAGAGAAGGAAAAGGAAAGGAGAGCACAATATGATGCCAGAATAGCTGAGGCTGATGCACTCTTTCAAGATAGTGTTTTTGCAAAAGCCGTCGCGGCTTATAAAGAAGCTCAAAACATTTTACCTGAAGAGGAGTATCCCGGCATTCAAATTGAAAATGCGCGCGATATGATGACGGCGTTGGAACAGGCAGAAAAAGAGAAAAAGAGGTTAGCCGCACTGGCCGGTGAAAGAGAAGAGCAATATGAAAAATTGCTGGCAGAAGCCGAGGGGCAAATAAGAGAAGAAAAATTTCAAGAGGCTATCTTAAAGTTAAATCGGGCAATTGAGTTGATTCCCACTCGCGAAAAGGCCGTTGAAGAAAAAAAACGTGCAGAGGAATTACTTGCCGCTAAAAAACAGCAAGAGGCTGAAAAGAGAAAGGCCGAGGCTGAGGCCCAAGAGCGAAAAAGAAAATATGATGCTGCCATGCAGCTCGCTGCCAATAATACCAAAAAGGAGAAGTACAGCGAGGCTGTTGAACATTATAAATCAGCATTGGAAATTTTGCCTGATCAAAATGAACCGAAGTTGAAAATTCAAGAAATTGAAGAGTTGCTTGCCCAACGAAAAAAAGAAGAGGAGGAACGCCTGGAACGCGAGCGTTTGCAAAAACAACTGGATCAAGAATATCAAGATTATATTGCAGAAGCAGACAGTTTGATGACTGATAAAAATTACAATCGAGCTCGTACCTTTTATGAAAGAGCTTTGGGGGTTAAAGATGACGAGCCTTATCCTCAAAGTCAAATTAAAAAGATTTACAAACTTCAAGAAGCGGAGCGCGAAAGACTTGCAAAGTTCAACAGTGAGTTGAGCCGATTCAATTATGAATTGGCAGAAAAGTATCCCGAAGGAAAAACCGAGAATGTAGAAGAAAAAGGAAATAAAACCGTAACAACCATTGTAATCGTGAGAGGAGAGGTGGGACATGAATTCGTGAAAGAGGAATATTCCTGGGGCGATGTGTATTATCGCAAAAACCGCAGACCTTACGTAAAACAAAACTGGGAGCGAGAGGTTGAGGAATTTTAGTTGATGATGAAAAAGCGCAAAATCAAAATATTGATGGCCTCCCGACCAAGTGAAAAAAGCTTGTTATTTAACAATTTTCGCACGGTGGTATTTGTTCTTGCCAACGTGCTATTTTGTAGTACTTTTGACCCCTTTAAAATCGGGACTAAAACCACTTTATGAAATTATATCATATCCTATTTCTCGTATTAATAACCGTATCGAGCTGCGTTCCCAAGCGTAAAATGGTCTATTTGCAAAGTGAAAAAGGGCAACCCCCTGTAGATAGTGTGGCTTACAGTTATAACCGAAGTGATTACAGGTTGCAGGTGAATGATATTATTGATGTGAAAATTACCTCACCCGATGAGGTAATTAACAGGTATTTTTCGGGCCAGGGCGGCGGACAGCAAGGCAACCAAATGATGCGTATGGGTGTTCAAGGCGGCGGTGACATTTATTATATGACCGGCTACAGTATCAGCGACAGTGGTTTTATTGATTTGCCTGTTTTAGGCAGTGTCAAGGTGGAGGGGCTTACTATAGGCCAAGTTAAGGATACTTTGGATGTGAAAATTAAAGAATATTTCAAAGAGTATTTTTTATCCGTCAGGCTGGGCGGGCTGAGGTTTTCAGCGTTAGGTGAATTCAATGCTCCCGGTAAACACGTGATTTTGCAAAACCAGGCAACTATTTTTGAGGCTATCGCTCAATGTAATGATTTAAATATGGTGGCCGATCGGGAGAACGTTCGCATTATTAGGCAATATCCCGAGGGTTCAAGGGTGCATACTATTAACCTTCTGGATCAAAATCTGATTTCAAGCCCTTTTTACTTTATCCAACCCAATGATGTTATTTACGTGGAGCCGTTACCGGCGAAATCTTGGGGAGTGGGAGTTACCGGTGCGCAAACCGTTACCACTATAATATCGGCCGTATCGAGTGGTTTGGCTCTCATTATTGCCGTTGTAAGTATTAGCCGCTAAAAATTTTAGAAATTATCAATGAATTCTGAAAATCACCGCCCTTACGAGGAAGAAGAAAACGAGTTTGACGTAAAAGAACTCGTATTTAAAATATTGGCTCAGTGGAAGATTGTAGCTATTTCAGTTACTATTGCTCTCGGTATAGCTTATATCATCAATCGTTATACTACAGATAAGTACGAGGTTTCCTCATTGGTTCATGTTCAAAAAGATAACAATGCGCATAACTCCCGAAGTATGAGTGTGGTTTTCAATTGGGGCGGTGCCAGCGACCAAATACTTACCAAAATAGCAACGTTGGAGTCTTACGAGCACAACCTCAAGGTGGTGAAAAGATTGGATTTGGAACTGCAAATGCACCGGGAAGGTCGCATTCAAAAGGTAGAGGGATATAAAAGTATGCCTTTTGAGGTGGAGTTTGACAAGTCTCACCCGCAATTAACGGGAAAGCAAATAGAGGTATCATTAAGTGAAAAGGGGTATTATTTGATTTTACCCGAACTCGCCGATACGGTTTCCACTAAAATTTACGAAACGAATTCCGATACTTCCGTTTCGACACAAAGTTTTAAACCCGCTCAACTTATACCGTATGACGAATGGCTTGAGTTGGATTTTTTGAGGATTAAGTTAACTGCGAAGGGAAAAACCGTTAAGGTTTCCGCAGAGGAGTCTGACGTGAAAAACTATATGCGGTTTGTGGACTACGAAAGTTTAGTTCCCGGTTTTGCCAAAGGGATTAAAGTCGTTCAGGAAGATGAAAAAGCCTCATTGCTCAAACTCACTATGAGTAATCCGAGTAAGCAAAAAATTGTGGATTATTTGAATACGACTATTGAAGTACTTCAAGAGTATGAATTGTATGAGAAGAATCAGGCATCTGAGAATACCATTCAATTTATTGAAAAGCAACTTAGTAATGTTTCAGATTCACTGCGTTCGGCTGAAACTAAAATTGAGTCGTTCAGGAAAGAAAATGAAATGATTGATATAACGGCTGAGTCTCAGAATACCTTGGAGCGTTTTGTCACAGTGCAATCAGAGTTGAAAAAGCAAGAGCTGGCCGCTAAGTATTATAACTACCTGTTAAACTACATTGAAGAAAACTCAGACTTTAGCGGTTTGGTAGCTCCTTCTGTGGCGGGAATAAACGATCCCATATTGTTGAGCTTGGTGAATAAATTGGTTGATTTGAGTTTAGAGCGGGCCAATTTTCGTTATACGTTGGAAGAGTCAAACCCGGCTATGCGCAGGATTAATGAACAAATGCGTGAAACCAGCCGCACTCTAAAAGAAAACATCAACAGCTTGATCAATGCGCAAAAAATACAATTAAACAGTTTGTACGAGGAGCAAAACGCTATTGAAGAAGACATCAGCAAGCTGCCGCTTAAAGAGCAGCGGTTCATTAATATCAAGCGCCAATATGAGGTGGTTGATGAGCAGTACACGTTTTTACTTGAGCGCTTGGCAGATGCCAGCGTAACAAAAGCCGGAAACACTGCCGATACCCGTTTCATCGATAAAGCGCGAAACTTAGGTCAACCGCCCATATATCCCAAACGAGGTCGAAACCTTGCCATAGCTTTTATGATTGGATTTATTATTCCTATTGGAGCAACGGTGGTTATTGACTTTTTAGACAATCGAATTAAGAGCCCTTCAGAGTTGGGCAAGGCAACAAAACTGCCCATGTTGGGCACAATTGGCCACTCTGATAAAGATTCTAATCTTATTGTGGATGAAAACCCTAAGTCAGCGGTATCAGAGGCATTTAGAGCTATTCGCACCAATTTGCAGTTTTTTGAGAAAAAGGCTGATGACTTGGATGAAAATGGGAGTCGAATTATTTTGGTAACCAGTTCTGTAGGGGGAGAGGGGAAAACATTTTGCGGGATCAATCTCTCTACGGTTTTCGCCAATAGCGGAAAAAAAACACTTTTGATTGGGATGGACTTGAGAAAACCCAAAATCTTTAATGATTTCAACCTCACGAATCAAATTGGTGTCACTAATTTCCTCGCTAACCAATCAGAGTTAAACGAAATCATCCAAAGTACGCGAGTTGAAAACTTAGATATTATTTCTGCAGGCCCTATTCCTCCCAACCCTTCAGAGTTGATTATGAGCAGCAGGTTTAACGAAATGATACAACAGTTGCGCACTAAGTATGATTACGTGATAATGGATACCCCCCCTATGGGGCTGGTTGCGGATTCTATGGAGCTGATGAGAATCTCAGATATCAATATTTACGTGGTGCGGCAAAATTATACGCGAGTGGATTTATTGGAGCCGATCAATAAATATTACAAGAATAAGGAGTTTAAAAACTTGACCATGGTCTTTAATGATGTGCAAGTAAAACGAGGCTACGGTTATGGCTACGGTTATGGGTATGGCTACGGCTACGGCTATTATGAAGAAGATCAATACCGTAAGAAGTGGTGGAAATTTTGGTAATCACCCGTTTTTCATTCTTATTTCTTCAATAATGTTTTGGAGCGTAGCCATTTT
>CAJXMT010000132.1 GCA_913056155.1 uncultured Cryomorphaceae bacterium | reverse complement strand
CCCAAGAGTCAAAGGTGAGGTGGTAGCCTGCTGTAACCCCGTATTGCAAGCGTTGAAAGTGAGGAGTTTGAGATGCTCCGTACTCGGTATAAACGGTTTCGAGTGTTCCGTTGTACATCAAATCCATGCCGGCCTGCACAGTAGATTTTCGCGAAAGTCGTTTGGCGAATTCAACCGATAAAATGCCCACCGGCTTTTGCCCGGTGAGTTCGTACAGTCCCTCTTTAAAAAAACCGCTGAGGTGAATGGGTACTGACAGGTTGGGTTTGTCAAATTTAACCCGGGCTTCGTCGCTTTTAACGGGTTCGGGTTCTGACCAAAATGAATACGATAATCCCAATTCACCGGCCAAGAAATTTCCGCCGCTGTTGGGTAATTTTGTAGCACCGTTGCTCATATGTGTGATGGAAATACCTGCTTGTGCTTTTAGCGCATCAGAAAGGTGTATGGTAACGGGAAAAGCTGCTTGTATGGTAATGACAGCGGGGGAACTGAACACCGTATTTTTGTGATTATCGGCGGGATTCCAGCTTTTGGTTACGATACCCGGTCCGGCGCCCATTTTGAAACCGGCGCTCCATCGTTGATTTTTAACAACCGGAAAATGAATGTGCGGAAACAGTCCAAAACCATAACCGAGTTGGTCTCGATTTCCCCAATTGATGAAAATTCCGGTAACGCCAACTTGGGGTAAACCGTAATTGTGATGCCACTCACGACTGCCGCTTACCGTGCGCTCAAAGCTTATAGAGCCGCCTGAGGTGCGCTCGCGAACGAGGTGTTGCATGTGTTCGCGATGTGCGGCCAAATAACCGTGATGCGCCCTGATTTGAATTTCTTGTGATTGTGCACAATGTACACCAAACCAAAAGAAGAGAAGCGTTATGTACGGTTGCGTTTTCAATGTTTTGGCGTTAAAAGCGTAGGTTTAATTGACTGAATTTCTTTTTACCGCGCACGAAAAAGTCCAAAACTACGGATTTTGGGTACATGCCGTAAACCGATTTGGCGCCGCGCGGTAAATGTTCCAGTGCTTTTCGCTTGGCCGTCCATTTGGGTAAACCCGCAATAAAATGAATGTGCGCCTTAAAAACGGCTGCTGCTGCCGCCGGATTTTTTTGGGTGAGCATGAGAGCAGCCGCAGCAGCATCTAATGCAAATCGCAACGGAATTAAATAGAGCAATTTGGCGGTGGAAACATTTTTAAGCAGTGTGATTAGGTTGTTGCGGTGGTTGCGGTACACTTTTCCCGCACTGCCGTATTTGATTACCGAGCCGCCCATGTGGTACACTTCACCTGCCGGCTCGTACATGATTTTACAGCCCATACGCTGTAAGCGCCAGCACAGGTCAATTTCTTCAAAGTGCGCAAAGTAGTCATTGTCTAAGCCGCCGGCTTTGTGATAGGCATCGGCGTTGATGAACAGGCACGCACCGGAAGCCCAAAATATTTGAATGGGGGTATCGTATTGGCCTTGATCTTTTTCCACTTCATCAAAAATACGACCTCTGCAAAAAGGGAATCCCCATTTGTCCATAAAACCGCCTGCTGCGCCGGCATACTCAAATTCATCGCGCCTGTCGTAAGATTTAATTTTGGGTTGAACAGCGGCAATTTTATTGTCGCTTTCCAGGCGCTGCAAAGCGGGTTCCAACCAGCCGGGCGTTACTTCAATATCTGAGCTGATCAACACGTAATTTTGAGCTTCAATTTGAGGCAACGATTCTTGATATCCGTTTGTAAATCCTTTGTTTACTTTGAGTTGAATCACGCGAATGTTCGGGTGGTTTTTCCGCATCCATTCGTTTGTATTGTCCGTAGAGGCGTTGTCCACCAAAATAATGGGATGATCGGCATCACCGGGTGTAGTGGAGATGATTTTGGGCAGGAACTTTTTCACCAAGTGCAAACTGTTGTAGGCCAACAATACAATGGCAACGCGAGGGATGTTTTTCGATGATTCTTGCGACAAAGTGTTTGGGTTTTAGTTTTGCAATATTAGTGATTTCGACCGATTACGAATGTGCGATAAAGTAATACTCCTCATTGGCTTGGTACAATTGCTCAAAAGATTCAAGTTTCAATGCCGGTTCATCTTTCACGAAGTTTTTTAAGGTGTTGATTTTTAAATCATGCCTACCGTTTAAGAGTTCAAAAATCATGTGCGGTTCAGTACCGTATTTATCGCTTGCCCCTTTGCCGAATTCAAAAATAATGATGGGTTTATTTCGGGCAATAATCTTTTCAGCACCTTGCAATACGCCCATTTCGGCACCTTCCACGTCAATTTTAATCAGGTCTATTTTTGTGTTTTGGGTCAGAACCTCATCCATCCGGCGTAAATCTACCGTCAGTGTTTGTATTTTGGGATTTTTCACGGCGTAGTCGCGTTCCTTAATGCCGCTGTAGGCGGGGGCATTTTTCACGAACTTAAAATCGCTTTTACCGGCGGATGCTGCCAAGGCGTAAGGGTATATATCTACATTGGGGAAATCAGCTTTCAGTTGGTTGTAGAATTGCGGGATGGGTTCAAAAGCACGGTGTTTACCGCGCGGGGCTAATTGGAGCATCTCGGTAAGAATTTCACCTTTGTGGCAGCCCACATCCACACAATTGGAGTGCGGCTGTAAAACGCGTTTCAAAATCACACCGGTAAGCCGGTCGTATTCCAGGTTTTTGGTCAAATCCAAATGAAAGGTTTGAAGCACTTTACGTACCATGTTTTTTACCGGCATGAATGTTTTTTTCTAAAATAAATGAGTGGGCAAAGATAAGTTTTACGGGGTAATGAACCGGATGAACAATTTAGGCTGTAGTCGTTTATTATTTCAACGATTTTATTCCGCGAGAACCGGTACTTTTGAAACGTGCAAATCAACAGGCATTCATACTTCAGTTTTAAATACGGTATTTCTTCTCCCGAGGAAGTCGTCAACCGGTCGCTTCAATTCGATGAAAAAACGGCTGTGCTTACTGATATAAATTCAACTTCGGGCTGTTTGCAGTTTGTGAGATTGGCCATCAAAAACAATCTAAAACCTGTATTGGGTGTGGATTTTAGGAACGGGGCGCAAATGCAGTTTTTGGCCATTGCGCAAAATAATGAGGGGTTTCGTGAAATTAATGCTTTTTTGTCTTTGGTCAGAGCCGAAAAATCACCGATTCCGCCGCGGGCTCCCGCCTTTCAACACGTTTGGATCATTTACCCGCTCCACCATTTACCCGCTGATTTAAAAGATTATGAGTTTGTGGGGGTATCACCCGTGGAGAGTTTTAAATTCAACAGGGATGAACGCTATAAAGAAATCAGAAAAAAAGCCGTGGCGCTAAAAAGCGGAACGTTTACCTCAAAGCGCGATTTCAATTTACATAAAGTGCTGCGGGCCATTGGTCAAAATGTGCTGGGCGCTAGGTTAAAAGAAAGCGATGCTGCAAAAAGCGATGATTGTTTTTTGTCGCCGGCGCAATTGAAGGAATTGTACGGTGAGCACAACTACCTCGTGCAGCAAGCGGGCGATTTGCTCAGCGAGTGCAAAGTGTATTTTGGTTTTGATGAGGATGTACAGCCGCAGAACAAAAAGACGTTTACGGGTTCTGACCAAAAGGATGAAAAACGGTTGGTTGCTTTGGCGCATGAGGGATTGAAATATCGCTATCCTGAACCGGGCGATGTGGTTATGAACCGACTCAAAACTGAGTTGGACTTGATTGTGAAAAAAGGGTTTACCGCTTATTTTTTAATTACGCACGACTTTGTGAATTACGCGCGCAGCAAGGGTTATTTTTATGTGGGGCGGGGGAGCGGTGCCAATAGTTTGGTGGCTTATTTGTTGCGTATTACCGATGTGGATCCCATTGAGTTAAACTTGTATTTTGAACGGTTTATCAACATGTTTAGGTCGAGTCCGCCCGATTTTGACATGGATTTTTCGTGGAAAAACCGACGGGATGTAACGCGCTACATTTTTGAAAAACACGGTTTAAAACACACTGCCCTTTTGGGTGCATATGTCACTTTTCAATTTAAAGCCGCCCTGCGTGAAACAGCCAAAGTCTTTGGTTTACCGCCAGAGGAAATTGAAGAAGCAGCATCTCGAAAAAATATTGGAGCAGCGGGCGAGGAGCCGTTAAAAACCATTTTAAAATATGCCGCGATGTTGGTGGAGATGCCCAAACAATTGACGGTGCACGCGGGCGGCATTATTATATCTGAAAAGCCCGTTCATTATTACAGCGCTACCGATTTGCCGCCCAAGGGTTTTCCTGTAACACACTACGATATGGTGGCCGCTGAAGATGTGGGTTTGTACAAATACGATGTCCTCGGGCAGCGCGGATTGGCCAAAATTGCCGATGCGGCAGAGCTCGTTCGGCGGCTTTATCCCGATGCTGACTTTGATATTCACGATGTGAAGCGCTTCAAACGTGATGAAAAAATAAAAGAACTGTTGCGCGAGGGAAAAACCATGGGTTGTTTTTATGTGGAGTCGCCGGCCATGCGCATGATTTTGACAAAACTGCGGGTGGATGATTATTTGGGTCTGGTCGCGGCATCCTCAATTATAAGGCCGGGTGTTTCAAGTTCCGGCATGATGCGCGAGTACATCAAGCGGTTTCGAGATCCCGAGGAGCGCAAAAATGCACACCCGGTATTGCAAAAAATCATGCCCGAAACTTTTGGGATCATGGTGTATCAAGAGGATGTGATTAAAGTGGCGCACCAATACGGCAAACTCACGCTGGGTGAGGCTGATGTGCTGCGTCGCGGAATGAGTGGTAAATACCGCTCGCGAGACGAGTTTCAGCGGGTGAAGGACTCATTTTTTGAGAATTGCGCTAAAGCCGGCGAACCGCTTGAAACGGTTACTGAAATATGGAATCAAATTGAGAGTTTCGCAGGTTACGCTTTTGCCAAAGGGCACTCGGCGAGTTATGCCGTGGAGAGTTATCAAAGTTTATTTTTAAAAGCGCATTATCCCGTGGAGTACATGGTGGCTGTCACCAATAACGGCGGCGGTTTTTACCGCATGCACCACTATTTGTTTGAAGCAAAGCGTCACGGAGCTGAGGTGGAAATGCCGTGCGTGAATAAAAGCGAATCGTTGAATAAATTGTACGAGCAAACCATTTACTTGGGACTTTCCTTTATCAAAGGGCTCTCTGAAAAACTCATAGCCGCTTTGCTCGTTGAGCGCGCAAAAAACGGTGATTTTTCGAGTTTGGAGGATTTTATAGATCGCGTTCAACCCGGCATTGAGGATGCCGATAAGTTGATCAGAATACAAGCTTTTCGATTTACGGGAAAAAACAAACGCGAATTACTGTGGCGGGCACGCAGTGTTTTGATGACGAGCCGCAAAAAAACGTCTCAACAGCCTTTGTTTAAAACCGAGTCGCGAGAATACACATTCCCCGATTTTGATGTACATCCGCTCGAACATCATTTTGATGAATTGGAATTGTTGGGCTTTACATTGAGTCCCAAAAAATTATTGGCCAAATCGCGCCCCGATTTAAAACTCACCGCTGCCGATTTTCCCCGCTATACGGGAAAGGTGATTGAGATGGTGGGTTATTTAATCAACATAAAACCCACGCGCACCGGCTCGGGAAAAAGGATGTACTTTGGAACATTTTACGACAAACGCGGCGATTGGCTGGATACAGTGCATTTTCCCGGTGTGAATGAAAGGTATCCGTTTCAAGGAGAGGGCTATTACATACTGAAAGGTGAAGTTACTGAGGATTTTGGCGTATATTCGGTTGAGGTAGATCAAATGCGCCGCTTGCCTTTTGTGAAGGATGTAAGGTATGAATGATGAGGAGTTTCCCGAAGAAGTGAAATGAGCGAAATTAAAAATTCCGAATTCACTAGCTCGGGATTCCGTTCCGTCAATGAGTGGTCAATTAAGAATGATGGGTAATTGAGTGTAGTATCCCGGGGCAAGTATCCGGTTTATTTTTGTTTCGAGCTTTGCGGGTCAAACATTCCCGTACACACGGCCAACTTGAGAATGCGTTTTACGCTAGCATCCCATTGCGCTTGTAAAGCTTCATCAGCGTTGTACGCTGCCAGCATTTCGTTCAGTAGTTTTTCCTCATTCGGCGGCATTAAAATCATATCGTTGCCCGCCTTTGCAGCCGTCAAGGGGGCACTTTCACCTTCATTCACAGCAGCGGCCATATTCATGGCATCGGTGATGATAATTCCCTTGAAATTCAACTCATTGCGAAGCAAATCGGTGACTATTTTGCGCGAGCAAGAGGCCGGTTTGCCGTCTGTGCCGTATTCGGCGTTGTTTTCTACTGTAATGTGAGCAACCATCACGCTGATGGCACCGGCTTCAATCAGGGGTTTGTAGGTGTTTACCTCTTTCAATTCGCCGTCTATAAATACCGTTTTTTTATGCGTATCACCGCTTACGAGTCCGTGACCGGGAAAGTGTTTGATGCAATCAATTACACCTGCGGCGCGGGTGCCCTCCACAAATGCTTTGGCTTTTGTGATCACATCATTTTGGTCAGAACCAAAACTACGGGTTTTGATAGCCTCATTGCCGGTACTGAGATCAATCACCGGTGCGTAATTCCAATTGAATCCCAAGTTGTTGACCAGCACACCGATGGAATTCCCCGATTGATAAGCTTCTAAACTATCGGCAATTTCAGCCGCCGGCTTGAATGATTGGCTTACATCCGGCATTCTACGCGGAATTAATGAAGGCTCGGCATCAATGCTGTAAAACAGAGGAAGAGTGCTCAATTTTTCAAGGGAATCAATAAACGTTTTGTGACTTTGCGATTTTCCTTTTAAAAACAATACACCGCCCACGGCTTCTTTTTGAACGAGTGAAGCCACGGTGCTTTGTGGTTTTCCCAGCTCTCCTGCAGAGGTGATGATCATTCGGGATAAACGCTGAGCGGGCGTGAGCGACGTGAAAATAGAATCTGTCAAACGGTTTAACTCGCTATCGTTGGAGTAGTAATCGTAAAGTGTAAAGGATTTTTTAGGCATTTTCGCGTGAGAGGTATTAGCCTCGCTTTTTCCGGATGTACAGGCTGTACAGTTGAGTGTTACGGGTAAAAGGAGGAAGAGAAGTTTAACGTATTTCATAGCTTTAGCATGTTATATCCTATTGAGCCGCGAAATTAGGTGAAACCGGCGAATTGGGTTTTAGCGTTGCGCGCGGAAGTTTTGCAACCCGATGAATAGTTGAGTGCTGTGATGTGCATTGACCGGTCGATTATTCGCTGAGTGCTCCATCATTAAGCCGGTTATGCAGTAAGTAGGTAGTGCGTGTTATTGTTGGGTTTTAGTTGTGCGTCGCAGACGCAACTTTTCGCCTGCCTCGTTACAACCGAGCGAAGCGAGAGGGTTATTGAACCCGGCTCACGAGCGCATGCCGCGAGTAAACGAGGGAGAGAGGGCTACACGCGTTTACGGGCCGGTTGGTGGGTCTTATGCTTTACGCTCGCCCCCAACGAAGTTGGCGGGCTTCACGAAATCGTCTTCCAGACACCGCTCCCGTCACTAAAGTGCAAACGAGTCAACCCCAACTGTGTGACCGGAGGGAATCCCGAGAATTCGGGAACCTCAACCTCAACCTCAACCTTGACCTTGACCTTGACCTCAACCTTGACCTTGACCTTGACCTCCGCATTTCATGCGGTGGACACTTGAGTTCGAGCAAGAACCACAAACCATGCGTTGAATACTAAGCGGACGCCTTACGCCTGACCCTTTACGCCTTACGAAATCGAATGATACACCAAGAGCGTGTTAAGTACTTTTTGCTTGAGCCGCTAATCTTAGATCGGAAGAGCGTCGTGT
>CAJXMT010000131.1 GCA_913056155.1 uncultured Cryomorphaceae bacterium | reverse complement strand
AAAAGTTTTTCAATTGATATTTTTACTACCTTTGCAGCCCCAAAATTATGAGGGATTTAGTGATGGTCCGTTCGTCTAGGGGTTAGGACACCACCCTTTCACGGTGGAGACACGGGTTCGATTCCCGTACGGACTACAAAAAACGCTGCATTGTGCGGCAAAGTGCTTTTTGAAAACTTGAAAATATATTGCGGTCCGTTCGTCTAGGGGTTAGGACACCACCCTTTCACGGTGGAGACACGGGTTCGATTCCCGTACGGACTACCAAGTTTTTTCAAAGCCCGATAATTTTAATTACACTACATTTGAACAAATTTTGAGTAATGGCAAATCATAAATCAGCTTTAAAAAGAATCAGAACAAGCGAAAAACGCAGAGTGCGCAACAAGTATTACTTTAAAACCATGCGTAATGCAGTTCGCTCTTTTCGTACGTTAACTGCTAAAAAAGAGGCGGAAGAAAAGCTTCCCGGTTTAGTTTCAATGATTGATCGTTTGGCTAAAAAGAACATCATTCACAAGAATAACGCGGCTAATTTAAAATCGAGTCTTTACCGTTATTCTAATAAGCTGAGCTAAACGCTTTTACTTTACTATATTAAAAAACCTCGGTGCATACAATTTGTATGTGCTGAGGTTTTTTTATTTTGCGACTTCTTTGAGCTCGGAAAAACCGATGCTTGTATAAAAAACATGCACTGCCAATGAATAACCCGCAAAGCAAAGAAGCATTTAAAGGAATAAAATCTTGGGCCGTTGATGACAGGCCGCGTGAAAAACTTGTACTCAAGGGAAAAGCGGCGCTGAGTAATGCCGAGTTGTTAGCCATTCTCATAGGTTCGGGCACCACAAAATTATCGGCTCTGGATTTGGCCAAAGATGTATTGTCTCGCGCCGGCGATAACCTCAAAGAGCTGGGCAAAATGAGCATTGATGATTTGTGTAAATCTAAAGGAATAGGTGAGGCGCGCGCCATCACCATTGCCGCCGCTGTTGAGTTGGGAAGGCGGCGCAAAGACGAAGATCCGCTCAAGCGAACCCAAGTGAGGTCAAGTCGCGACGTGTACGAGTATTTGTATGAATACCTTACCGATTTGCCGCATGAAGAGTTTTATGTACTTCTGCTGAGCCGCTCCAACAAGATTATAGGCCACGAATGCATTAGCAGGGGCGGAGTGAGCGGAACTGTTGCCGATGCCAAATTGATTTTTTTGCCCGCCTTGCAAAAACTGGCCTCGGGTATTATTTTGGCACATAACCATCCCAGCGGGAATTTACGACCCAGCAGACCGGATATTGCACTTACCCAAAAAATTAAAAGCGGGGCAGAGGTTTTGGATTTGCAATTATTTGATCATGTAATAGTGGCTGAGGGCGGTTACTTCAGCTTTGCAGATGAAGGATTATTATGAAGCCCGAACAAAATCACATACAGGTTTACTCTGAAATTCAATCGCGCCGACTCAAATTCGCCGTCGATTTTTTCTTTTCGCGCGTAGGGAATTTCAAAGTGCACCTCGTGTTAAATGAGGTTGATATAAATCCCGATTTACCCACTATTTCATACAGCCACAGGCCGGTGCATGAAAACACATTTCATATCCGGCCCGCTGCTATTTTAAAAGAAAAAACCATTGAAGAGCAAAATATTCAACTCGCCGAATGGGGAAAATTACCCTGCTTTTTTGCCACTGAAGGATCTGATATTCCCTTTGACGTGTTAGGTGCCGCCTTTTACTTGGTAAGCCGCTATGAAGAGTACTTGCCCGCTGAAAAAGATGAGCACGACCGCTTCTTGCCCCGGCAGAGTTTGGCCGCGCGAATGGGCTTTTTGGAGCGGCCGCTTATTGATGAGTGGTTTAAAAAATTACAAACCGAATTGTACACCCGCTTTGGCGTGGTATCCAAACGCCGGTTTAAATTTGTCAATACCATAGATGTGGACAGCGCCTTTGCCTTTGTAGAAAAAGGATTGTTCAGGACTGTCGGGGCTGCACTGCGTGACCTGACAAGAGGTAAATTTACTGATGTAAAACACCGAGTTGCCACCATTTTGTTGGGAAAAAAAGATCCCTTCAACACCTTCAAATACGCGTTGGACGTCAATAAAAAATACGGGTTTGATTCCATCTTTTTTTTCCTTTTGGGAGATTACGGAACTTATGACAAAAACGTACCCTACACCGGTATGAAATTCAGAGCGCTCATGAAGCGCGTAAACGATTACGCAACAGTTGGCATTCACCCGTCATACTACGCCAACAACAGCAGCTCTATGATCGGGGAGCAAATTGAGCGACTCAGCAATACCGTTCACATGCCGGTAGAGCACAGCCGGTTTCATTTCCTTAAATCTGAAGTACCCCACAGTTACAGGGCCTTGATCAATGCCGATATTTTGCACGACTATACCATGGGTTACGCCTCAAAGCCCGGTTTCAGAGCCTCTACTTGTACCCCTTTTAAGTTTTTTGATCTTGTTCAGAACCGAGCCACCCGACTCACCATTCACCCCTTTTGCCTGATGGAGGGAACATTGAAGAATTACGCAAACACCACCCCCGAAGCCGCATTCGAAAAGTTTAAGCAGTTTACGGATATCGTACATTCCGTACAAGGAACGCTTTATTTTGTTTGGCACAATGACTCGCTGAGCAATCACGGCTCCAATAAAGGATGGCGAGAGGTATATGAAAAAACCATTGATTATGTGGGAAGTAAGTCGGGTGTTTAGTTGTTTCCCGATAAGAAGTATTTACAAAAAAGGAGAATTCCCATCGGTCAGACGTAAAGAGTCAGGAGTAAAGCCCACCAACGCATGTCCCCAATTCATTGGCGGAAGTTGGGGGTAAACGTAAAGAGTAAAGCGTAAAGAGTTAAGTGTGAGGAGTAAAGTGTGAGCCCCACCAACCGGTGTTGGGGGCAGGCGTTCGGGGCAAGCGTAAACCGTGAGCCGTAAACCCCACCAACTGACGTTGGGGGCAAGCGTGAACCGTAAACCGTGAGAGTTGTGCACGCTGCGTGGGTTTGCTTTTTGCTTGAGCCGCAAATCTTATTTCTAACGCCGCTAATGTGATTGCCGCACAAAGCGAGTTCACCTCAACCTCGACCTCGACCTCAATTCCGCAAACACTTCTTGTTCGGGAACCCTTCATACGTTGTGCACAAAAGCTAGAGCAACAAATCAAACCATTCGTTGAGCACAGCTTCATCGGTTCTGACCAAAACATTAACTTTGAGCCGTTAAAAAAATGCAGGAAATGAATAAAGGATTATATGTTGTAAATGTATTGGTTTTTATCGTCATGTTGATGCTCAATTACTTCTCGGCAATGGGTTGGATTAACGGGGAATCGCAAGCTTCTATTTCGGCGGCATATTATAATTTATTTGTTCCGGCCGGATACGCATTTTCCATTTGGGGGTTGATTTACTTGAGTATTGCGGGGTATTTGGCTTTTGAAGGACGAAAAATTTTGTGCAATGTAGTTGATGATCCGGCACGAGAAGATAAAACGGGGTGGCTATTGTTATTTACCAACTTGTTTATCGTCGCTTGGCTGTTTTTGTGGTCGTTTCACTACATAGGTTGGGCATTATTAGCCATGACCGTAATTTTGATTTGCTTGATCGGCATTATGCACAATGAGCGCATTGCACTTGACGATGAGCCTTTGAGCCGTTTTGTCTTTAACTTATGGCCGTTTTCACTTTTTACGGGTTGGATTAGTGTGGCATTTATAGCCAATGCAGCTGCTTACGGCACAAAACTGGGCTTACGTGAAACGCTCAATGAAACGGCTTGGACGGTGGGAGCAATTGGTTTGGCAGTGCTGTTGAATATTTTTATCGTGCGCTTCAGAAATGCCCGACTTTTTAGCTTGGTGGGTGTTTGGGCGCTGATTGCAATTGCTGTGGCTCGCTTTTCCCAAGGCGTTGATACAGTGGGATACGCTGCTGCATTGGGCGCCGGAATTGTATTTGTTCACACTGCCGTACACGGATTTATGAATCGTAAAAAAACGCCTTTTAGGAGTGGGAAGTTGAGGTGAAATGCAGCAACCCAACCCGAAATCATCACTTATTTTGCATGACTAATCATCTCTTTTTTATTCAGAACCGGAAACACAACTTTTGAGAAAAGATAGTGGGTGAGCCGTATCAATATATTCGGCTGTCGTAATTAGAATCTACTTTACTGTTATGCTGTTTCCTTCGAAGTCAATGTGGTCGCCCCGTTTTATTTTATTTCTGCGGCGGTACTCGGTAATACCGTTTACCTTTACAGCCCCGTCATCAACAAAGTTTTTTGCCATAGCGCCCGATTCTGCCAATCCCGATGCCTTCAACAATTGAATAAGTTCTATATATTCGCCGCTTAATTGAAATTCCATTCGGCAAAAGTAATTGAAGCGTATGACTGTAAGCGGTAACTTGAGAAAAATGAATTCAAACCTTGTTAACGGTTTGGCTCATTACACGTTAAATCTAGAAAAGGAAGGAGTCCCCATGAATGACTTTTTGGGTAAAGAACTTTTTTTTCATTTTCAGAACCAAATTAATTGTGTAAAGTGCGGCAGAAAAACCAATAAATCGTTTAACAGCGGGTATTGTTATCCGTGTTTTCGGGATGCACCTGAAAATTCACCGTGCGTCATCCGTCCTGAAAAGTGCCGTGCTCACCTGGGAGAAGGAAGAGATATGGAGTGGGAAAAGAAAAACCACCTTACCGAGCAGTACGTGTATTTATCGTTAACGAGCTCGGTAAAAGTGGGGGTAACACGTAACAATCAAATTCCGGTACGGTGGATTGACCAAGGAGCAGAAAGTGGTATTTTATTGGCAAAAACGCCCAACCGATATGAGGCGGGCGTTATTGAGGCGGAGTTGAAAAAGCACATGAGCGATAAAACTTCTTGGCAGCGTATGTTGAAAGGCGAAAGTCCGGATGAAGTGGACTTGAAACACGAAAAACAAAAGGCTTTTGAACTTTTTCCCGAAGATTCCAAAATGTTTTATTTAAAAGATCAAAATGAAATTACGCAAATAGAATACCCGTTGAATGAAGTCCCCGTGAAAGTGAAAAGTCAAAAGTTTGACAAATTCCCCCAAATTGGTGGTACACTTACCGGTATTAAAGGTCAGTATTTGATTTTTGACAATCAAAACGTGTTGAATGTGCGCAGTATGGCCGGTTACTTAGTGGAATTGAAGGCTTAAAATTCAGCTTTTGAGCCGTGCATAAAGTATGCCCGCCTTTTCTTTGATCCAGCTTTTTAGTAACTTGAATTTAGAGAATGAAAACCCCCAGCCCGAGTCAGCTTCGTGCGGGTCGTTCTTGATCTTGTAGCCCATAGGTGCCGGTATGGGGTCGGCACCAAAATGTTGAAACCATTTTATACTTCCACAAGAAATTAAAAGAGTGGATTATAGCTAAAAAAATAAATTTAGTAACATAATAATATACTTTATTATTTTACTAAAACTCTCCAACCATAAGGGTCTTCTGCTTTGTTTGTTTGTATATCTGTAATAGCTTTCTTTAAAGTAGTTGCAAAAGGTTTTTCTAATTCCGGTAAATCATAATCTACACCTTTAAAACCAAAACCAGCAATTGGCGAAATTACTGCAGCAGTTCCTGCACCAAACATCTCTTTTAAACTTCCTGCTTGAGCAGCTGCAATGACTTCAGAAACAGAAATTTTACGAACTTCTACATCAATGTTTTTGTCTTTTGCAATTTGAATGATACTTTTTCTTGTAATACCATCTAAAATTCTGTCACTTGTTGGACTCGTAATTAAAGTATCGTTAATTCTAACAAAAATATTCATAGCACCAGCTTCTTCAATATACTCATGTGTATTGTCATCTGTCCAAATTACTTGGTTGTATCCTTTATCAATGGCTAATTGAGTTGGATAAAACTGAGCTGCATAATTACCCCCCGCCTTTGCAAAGCCAACACCACCATTTGCAGCACGTGCATATTTTTCTTCAATTAAAACTTTTACTTTTCCAGCAAAGTAAGCTCCAGAAGGTGATGTGCAAATACATAACTTATATGCGTCTGCAGGTGATGCATGAAAACCATTTCCAGATGCAAACATAAAAGGTCTTATGTATAAAGAACTACCTTCATTTGTTGGTATCCAAGCTTCATCAATCTTTAATAATGCTTTTAGTCCACTCATGAAAATTTCTTCAGGAATTTGCGGAATCACCAAACGCTCTGCAGATTTATTTAAACGTTTACAATTGTCTAGAGGTCTAAATAAAAGTGTATTTCCATCTGCGTCTTTATAGGCTTTCATACCCTCAAAAATAGACTGCCCATAATGAAAAATTTTTGCTGCAGGACTTAAAGAAATTGGTGCAAAAGGCTCTATAACTAAATCTTGCCATTTACCGTCTTTAAATGTACAAGTTAACATATGGTCAGAAAAAACACTTCCAAAAGGCAAATTATTAAAATCTACACTCTCTATTTTAGATTTTTCAATACGCTTTATTTGTATAGTAGAACTCATATTTTTGTCGATTATATTTCTATACAAATGTACATAATTTATTTATCTGATGTCATATAAAAAATCTAGTTTTCTTTATAAATTTCTTACATTTGTATGAAATATTTAAATAAAAATAAGATGAAATTAGCAGTTAAATTCTGTGCTACGATACTTTTAGTTTTTACATCTTGTAAAGAAGCAAAAAAAGAAAATAATAAAGTAGAAACTCCAAATATAGAGATTGCTTATACATCTTATGGAGATAAAATTTCTGAAAACAATGCTTTAACAAAAGAGCAAATGCTTACAAAATTTGAAACCATGAATGTTGGTGATACTGTAAACGTTAAATTTGCTTCTAATATTAAAGAAGTGTGTTCTAAAAAAGGTTGTTGGATGAAGTTGCCGTTGGTAGATGAAACAGAAACTATGGTACGTTTTAAAGATTACGGTTTTTTTATGCCTTTAGATTCTCAAGGTAAACAGGTAATTGTAGAAGGTAAGGCATTTGTAAAAATTACACCTGTAAATCAGCTACAACATTATGCCGAAGATGCAGGAAAAAGTAAAGAAGAAATAGCCAAAATTACAGTGCCAAGAAAAGAGTTTGCTTTTGAAGCAAATGGTGTTTTAATAAAGAAATAATAAAGTTTTTTTAGTATTATTTTTTTATTTAGATCTAAAAGTAAGTCTATCAAAAAGGCTGTCATTACAAAAGGTAAAGTTTGTAAAATATCAAAAAAACAGCAGCTTTAACGCTTAAAATGTTTGATGTAATTTTAGAAAACAAAATATTAACCTTAGAAAGAAAAGACCCTTTGGTATAAAATATAATTTTGCTGTAAATAGTTGTATTTTTTGTCATAAAACAACATGTGTAGGGTCAATACCAATAATTAAAAAATCACTAATTCTATTATATTGAAAAGAGAAATTTTAATAACCTCAGATGGTTCTTCTACCATACATTTACCAGACTGGAATGAGCAGTATCACTCAAAAAACGGTTCAATTAACGAAACTTATCATGTTTTTATAAAGAGTGGTTTACAGCAAGTTGCTGCAGATAAAGTTGCTATTTTAGAAATTGGTTTTGGCACAGGTTTAAACTGTTTTATCACTTATTTAGAAGCTCAAAAAGAAATCGATTATGTGGGTGTAGAAGCTTACCCAGTTACTACAGAGGAAGTAGAAAAAATGAACTTTATTAAAGTTTTAAAAGCAGAAAAAGAGCAAGATGCTTTTTATAAAATTCACGAAGTTTCTTGGGAAGAAAAACAGAGTCTACTGATGAAAAAATTGCCTTCTTCTCAATGGAGATGGGCCTTATTGAATTGAAGCAATTCCT
>CAJXMT010000130.1 GCA_913056155.1 uncultured Cryomorphaceae bacterium | reverse complement strand
TGAGTTTACTCACGGTTTTGACGATAAAGGCAGCCTGTACGGTGCAGACGGAAACCTCAACAACTGGTGGACGGATAAAGACCGCGAAAAGTTTGATATACTTGTTGATCAAATTATTAAGCAGTACGACGAGTTTGAACCGCTTGAAGGCCTAAACGTAAATGGTGAGCTTACCGTTGGTGAAAATATCGCCGATTTGGGCGGTATCACATTGGCCTATTATGCTTACAAGAAATCGCGTGAAGGAAAACCCGAACTTGAACCCATTGACGGTTTCACTGAGGAACAACGCGTGTTTTTGGGCTGGGCACAAGTTTGGCAAACCAACGCAACTGCAGAGTTTATTCGCAATCGTGTAATGACTGATCCGCACTCTCCTGCTCGTTACCGCGTGAACGGACCTTTAAGTAACTTGCCCGAGTTTCAAGAAGCCTTCAACTGCCAACCCGGCGAGGGAATGATGCGAAGTGAAGAAAACCGCATTACTATTTGGTGACGGGAATTTGCAATTAGCAATGGGCAATTACCCATTGCCTATTGCTAATTGCTAATCGCTAATCGCCTATTACAAATTGCACTTTTACAAAAACCAAAAATCAACGCTTTCTTTCAATCCTTGTTCACCTAGGAAAGTGATTATATTGCTTCGCTCCTTTTCATTTGGCCAAACCGCCACCAATATTTGCGGTTTTGGAATCGATTTCAATCTTTCCACAGGTTCAATATCCGGCGTTTCAAACAATCCAAAGCGGCGAAAAGGCAATTGTCTATCTTTAAAAACCTCTACAGTATAATTCGCCTTTTTTCCCGCACCTATAATGACCGTTTGTCTGTTGGAATCGCGTTCCACGTCACACCAAAAATCAATTTTCAGGTTAAAAAAACTACGCTGCTCGTAATGTTCTGAATTTCGTGAAGTTCGATCGGGATGTTCGCGCCATAAATGCGTAATTTCATTCACCCCCGCAAAAGGCACGCCCGCAGCGTATAGTCTTAAAATAAAATGATAATCTTCAGGATATCTCAACTCTTCAAACACGTGAATTTCATGAAACACCGTAACAGGCAGCAGCCAGTTAGGTGAAGCTACCGTGCACTCCCTGTACATAAAGCGTTCAAAATCATTATTTAACAAGCAACTATTTAACCATTGCTCATAATTTAAATACCCGTAACTCACCGCTGTATCACTAAAATATTTGACCCGTCCCGTCACCAAAGCACCCGGGTTTTCAATTGCTGCGCCCAATAGAACCTCCAACTTGCGAGGCGGCATGAGATCATCTGCATCCATTCGCGATAAAAATGCACCTTTCACTCGGGCCGCACCCGTTTGCAAAGCCGGTATAATACCAATTCCCCTATTGGTCAAAACCGAAACTCGATCATCAGCCTCGGCAAAACGCTCCACAATAGTGCGCGATTCATCTGTACTGCCATCATCAACCGCTATCAATTCCCAGCGAGAATACGTTTGTAAGCGTAGCGTTTGTAAACTTTCAGCCATCCACGGAGCCGCATTTTTAAAAGGCATGACGATAGAAATCAACGGATTTATCATCCTGCAAAACAAATAAATGTTTTCGTGTTGCAACCAAATCAATTACACTACTTTTGCACCGCAAAAATTTAAGTATTAAAAGACTGCCGAAACAAGGCAGGAATTCGATGTCCGATGTCCCGTCGGAAGTGATTCTCCTCCACGGTTCTGACAGAAAAAAATCACGTATGAAATCAATTAGAAATATTGCTATTATTGCGCACGTTGACCACGGAAAAACCACATTGGTTGACAAAATTATGTATCGCTGTGAAACAGCTCAAGATAAAGACGCCAATGCCGAACTTATTCTCGATAACAATGATTTAGAGCGTGAGCGCGGCATTACCATTGTATCCAAAAATATTTCGGTCACTTATAAAGATACCAAAATCAATATTATCGATACGCCCGGTCACGCCGATTTTGGCGGTGAGGTTGAGCGTGTGCTCAACATGGCAGATGGTGTTTTACTTTTGGTAGATGCTTTTGAAGGCGCTATGCCCCAAACACGATACGTACTTTCCAAAGCCCTTGAATTAGGCAAAAAGCCAATAGTAGTAGTGAATAAGGTAGACAAAGACAATTGCCGCCCTGATGAAGTGCAAGAAGAGGTTTTCGACTTGATGTTCAATTTAGGTGCAACTGAAGAACAATTGGATTTCCCCACTATTTACGGATCGGCCAAAAACGGCTGGATGAGCACCGACCACAATAAACCTACCGATAATGTAGATGCTTTATTAGATGCGGTTTTGGAATTTATTCCCGAACCTGAAATCACTGAAGGTAACCTGCAAATGCAAATTACCTCTATCGATTTCAGCTCTTTTGTGGGTAGAATTGCCATTGGTCGGGTGAAACGTGGCGAAATAAAAGCAGGGCAACGTGTTTCTCTTATGAAACGGGATGGAAGCGCTAAAAAGGCCACCATTAAGGAACTCTACGTTTTTGAAGGCTTGGGAAAAGTAAAAGCCGAAAGCGTAACTGCAGGGGATATCGCTGCTATTACCGGTGTTCAAGATTTTGATATTGGCGACACCGTTGCCGATGTAGAAAACCCCGAAGCTCTCTCTACTATTCCTGTTGACGAACCTACAATGAGTATGGTCTTTACCGTAAACAATTCCCCTTTTTTCGGTAAGGACGGTGACTTCGTAACTTCACGTCACCTTCGTGATCGATTATACAAGGAAACTGAAAAAAACTTAGCCCTCAAAATTGAAGAAACCGAATCTCCCGACTCTTATAACGTTTTCGGCAGGGGTGTGATGCACTTATCGGTTTTAATTGAAACCATGCGCCGTGAAGGCTATGAACTTCAAGTGGGTCAGCCGCAGGTTATTATTAAACATGTTGACGGTAAAAAGTTGGAGCCCATCGAAATGCTATACATTGATGTTCCGGAAAGTTCATCGGGAAAAGTTATTGAGGCAGTCACCAAGCGCAAAGGAGAAATGAAAGTGATGGAAGAGCGTGGTGATGTAATGCACTTGGAATTTGAAATACCCTCTCGCGGCATTATGGGTATGCGTACTCAGATACTCAACGTTTCATCAGGTGAGGCTGTGATGGCGCATCGTTTTTCAGAATTTGGTGATTGGCGAGGCGATATTCCCAAAAGAACCGCAGGCGTTCTTATGGCTCACGAACCGGGTACGGTTATTGCCTATGCACTGAACAACCTTCAAGATCGAGGTAAGTTTTTTGTGGAACCCGGTGACGAGGTTTATGAAGGTATGATTGTGGGCGAACATTCGCGCGATAATGACCTCTCAGTAAACGTGACCAAAACGAAAAAACTGAGTAACATGCGAAGCTCCGGAGCTGACGAAAAAACTAAGATCGCTCCTAAAATTGACCTTTCTTTAGAGGAAAACTTGGAATATATCGACGCTGATGAATACGTAGAAATTACCCCTAAAAACATCAGACTCAGAAAGATCTATTTAAAAGAACACGAGCGCAAGAAGTTTGCCAACAAAGTAGGCATCTCTCAATAACAGCTGCCCCATACCTTTAAAACCGAGATTTTCATTTCCTTTAGAAGTGTTTTTCTCGGTTTTTTTTTGTAATTTGTGAGAAACGGCTAATTTGCCTCACCCAACTGAATCAGGGCAAAAACCGCGTAATTGATCATATCAAAGTAATTGGCATCAATCCCCTCTGAGATAATCGTTTTACCGCTGTTCCCCTCTATCTGTTTGGTTCTGAGTATTTTCATCAAAATCATATCCGTAAGTGAAGGAGTGCGCATATCGCGCCATGCCTCGCCGTAATCGTGATTTTTAGCCTCCATCAAGTCACGGGATTTTTGAAAAAAACGGCTATATTGCTTTTCAATATACTTGTGATCCTCCTTTTTTTCTTCGTCAGAACCCAACTCGAGCTGAATCAGTCCCATAATACCGTAATTCACGATAGCGATAAATTCGGGAACGATTCCCTCCCCTACCTTAGATACTCCTTTTTCTTCCAAGGTTTTAATGCGTTTGGCCTTAATGTAGATTTGGTCTGTTATACTTTGGGGTCGCAATATGCGCCAAGAGGTGCCGTAATCATGCATTTTTTTGATAAAAATATCCGTACATTTGGCTCTTATTGCTTCGTATTGTTGAATGGTATTCATACTCACAAATGGAATTTGAAATAGGCGCGCAAGATAGGGTTTTTACGGTAAATTACAGTATCAATGCGGGTGGTAAACTTTTCCACACCGCCCCGGCTTTGGTGATGGGAATTGTGAACGTAACGCCCGATTCATTTTTTGACGGCGGACGTTTAAAAGCTGAATCTGATGTGCTCCAATTGGCGGAAAAACATCTGAATGAAGGTGCTTTTTGTTTAGATATCGGCGCCTACAGTACACGACCGGGAGCTGCTGAAGTCACCCCGGAAGAAGAACTCAACCGTTTGTTGCCGGCAGTTGAAAGTGTGGCTCGCCATTTCCCGGAAGCCGTTATTTCGGTAGATACTTTTCGAGCCGCAGCAGCACGTGCAGGAATTGAAGCCGGAGCCCATATGATAAATGATGTGCGCGGCGGCGACGCTGACCCTTTTATGTTTGAAACTGTTGCCGATTTAAAAGTCCCATACGTGTTGATGCACATGCCGGGAACTCCACAAACCATGCAAAATAATACAAGGTACAATGATGTTACGCGTGATATCCTTAAACAGATGGCCGTCAAAGTGTCACAGTTGAAAGCTTTAGGCGTTAATGACGTAATTGTTGACCCCGGATTCGGATTTGGGAAAACACCCGCTCAAAACCTAAAACTCATACGTGAATTAGATCGCTTTCATATTTTAGATTGCCCTGTTTTGGCGGGCGTATCTCGCAAAAGTACCATTCAAAAAACTCTACATGTAACTGCCGATGAAGCCTTAAACGGAACCACGATCTTAAATACCGCAGCACTGATGAACGGCGCCGGTATTTTACGCGTTCACGATGTCAAACAAGCCGCAGAATGTGCGGAAATGGTTTACCAACTTTCACAGTCATGATTTTTACACCCGCGTTTATAACCCTGCATTGGTATGACGTCATTGATATTTTTTTAGTGGCACTCCTACTCTACGGCTTATACAACTTAGTTCGCAAAACGGCTGCGATAAAGATTATTGCCGGTATTGTTTTCATGTTAGCCTTTTGGAAATTGGTTGAAGTAATGCAAATGCGACTTACCGCTAATATTTTAGGCCAGTTTATTGGTATTGGCGCCATCGCGGTACTTATTATATTCCAACCCGAATTACGTCGCTTGCTTTTGCGCGTAGGAACCGATAATGTAATTGCCCGATTATTAAAAGGAAACGGTGTTTCCTTTGCTCCCGGAGCGGGAAAAAACAACAAAACAACTATTGATGAAATTTCCGCTGCCGTTTACAACTTGGCTCAAACCAAAACGGGAGCTTTAATTGTAATCAGGCAAAAAAATGAGCTTACTGATTATGTAGAAACAGGTCGTAAAATACAGGCTCGTTTGAGTGCGGAGTTGCTGGAATCCCTGTTTTTTAAAAACAGCCCGCTCCACGACGGTGCCGTCATTATTGACAGAAATAATATTTTATCGGCGAGCTGTGTGCTTCCCGTAACGGAACGTACTGATTTACCGGTAGCTTTTGGTTTGCGACACCGTGCAGCTATGGGTTTGGCTGAAATTACCGATGCTGTTGTTGTAGTGGTATCAGAGGAGCGCGGCAGCATTTACGTATTTGAGGGATTAAATTATGAAAGTGCCAAAAAAAGAGAATTGGGCGTTTTACTCAAAACAAAATTGAAGCAGTAAACAAGTTGCAACTCATTCAAAACCGCAATAAGCTTGTTTTTATGATTTTTGAGCGGGTCGCTTTTTAAACAGTGACCGCAACTTCATGCCAATTACTCCAAAAAAAGCTTCTTTAAAAATGCCTGAGCTCATTTTGGAGTTGCCCATGGTGCGATCTTTAAAAATAATCGGCTCTTCTACAACGCGAAACCCCATCCACCAAGTGGTAAATTTCATTTCAATTTGAAAGGCGTACCCTTTAAAACGGATTTGATCTAAATCAATACATTCCAAAACCCGGCGGCGGTAACACTTAAATCCCGCTGTAGCATCATGCACGGGCATTCCCGTTATAAAGCGCACGTAAACAGAGGCGAAATAACTCATCAACACCCTGCCCATGGGCCAATTCACTACATTTACACCCGAAACATAACGCGAACCAATTACTAAATCGGCATCTTTTTGATGACACGCGTCATACAAACGAACCAAGTCATTGGGATCATGTGAAAAGTCACAGTCCATTTCGTAAATGAACGCATAATTATTTTTCAAGGCGAATTTGAAACCTTCAATATAGGCAGTTCCCAGCCCCAATTTCCCGTTTCGCGAAAGCAAATGCAATTGTCCCGGATACTCCTGCTGAAGTTCTGCTACACGTTTTCCCGTTCCGTCAGGTGAGCCGTCATCCACAACCAGTAAATCAAAAGGTACAGCCAATTGAAAAACAGCTTTCACCATTTGGTCGATGTTTTCAATCTCGTTGTATGTGGGGATAATTACTAAATTTTGAGCCACTGATTATTTTTTTCAGAACCGAAAATCGGAGCGGGTTTCAATTATTGAGCGAAAGTAAAGTAGAAATATCTATTTTTCTACCCGTACGGTGAAATTCGTTTGAAAAAGAGCTTCGGCAACTATTGAAAATATTACTTTTGGTCAGAACAAAAATTCCCGATACCATGAAAATGAAGTGTTTGCTTTTTACAGCCTTGCTTTTTGCCCTCCACACAAACTGTTCTTCATCTAAAAAAATAAAAGGTGCACGGATGTTAGATAAAAACACCTTTTTACTCACAGGAATCAGCGCAGACAGCACTTACGGATACTCTCCCAAAAACGCTATTAAAGTCGGCGGTGTTGATCAAAGTATAGGACCGCTCAATGAGCAGCGCTATTTGAACGCACTTACAGGCCCGGCGGGTGAACCGGTTTGGTTCCACCGCGAGGGCAGTTGTTGCCCGGTAGAAAGCGATAATGGTTTTGGATTAACAGGAATGGCGATGCTTGACGAGTACGCGGTAACATGGGCCGGAAAAGGAGATACCTTAAATCTGTATATCAATATGTATGATTACGGTAAAATGAAAGCTCCGGCGGGTTTTGGAATAAAAAAATAAGAGTGCATAGCCATTTCATTGAGAAATAGGTTTTGAATGAATACAAATAATCTTCACCACATTTTACGTAAACCGGTAAATCTGCGCCTCACTGAATGTTAGGGTCAAAGCGAAAATACGCGTGACATCACGCGCTTTATTTGAAACGAATCGCTTGTGGTTTTCGGCTTCTAAACTTTGGATTTACTGCCAAGTTGCAGTCTGCTTCATCGCTTTTTATACGGTTTAATTTCCAAAGAAAGGGCGTTATACAAACCTGCTTTTCTAAAGGCATTACTTACTTTCGCAAACTGAAAATGTTAAGAAAAAGTCATTGACAGCGCACTAAGCACACCTTCTTTTCAACAAATTTCCTGCATGTAAATTTGAACAATAAACCGTAATCACCATTACAAAAATAGAAATGAATTAGTATGACAAAAAATAAAGTGCTCACCTATATAAAACATGTATTGGCAAACTGCCACGAAGATTGGCTTCAACTCACCACCCACCGTTTGGATATTTACAATGAAGAGTTGGCCAAAAGCGAATTTACCGAGGAGTTTGAAAAGCTGTTTCAACAAAATGATGCAAAAAAAGATGCCTTGTGTGCATTGCCTACGGCATTTGACTATATTCGTTTGGGACATCCGCTTTCCTGTGTATTGGAGTGGACCATAGCCAAGCTCAACGACCTCGATCCGCACAGTGTCATCAGCTTCTCCTCCCGCACTATTCCCGTATTAGCCGTACTGAGAAAAAACTTATTTGAGCAAAAAAATACGCGCATACTTTACACAGGCGTTTTACCCGAGGCTCTTGATTTTGATGCGTTACGAAATGTTTACGGTTATCAATTTG
>CAJXMT010000129.1 GCA_913056155.1 uncultured Cryomorphaceae bacterium | reverse complement strand
TGGACCACAAATATTCAAAAGGTGTTGAGCCGATGGGGTTGAACGCAAAAACCTCGGCACCCGCGCAGCCCGGGAAATAGTTCAATCGTGTGTTGATTTCAATATCGGTTTCCAAGGTATCGGGTTGGGCACTGTACGTTAGCGTATCTGTACAGCCATATTTAGAGAAAACCATATTGAAGTGATACTGCCCGGGGGAGTTCATGAAGTAATCTATCGTATCGGCGTTAATGGTGTGTGACGAATCCTGCGTTTCAATGTACCAGTATTTTGTCAAATAGCCGGCGCTGTCTGTTGTTTGCAAAAACAGACTGTCCATGGGGCATTGGTGTTCGGTTCTGACCAATAATGAAAGGGTATCGGGACTCACGTAAAAGGTGTCGATCCATGTGCAGTTTACGGTATCGGCAACGGTTATGGAGTGGTAGCCGGTGTCAAAATAGCTGAAAAAGTTGGTATCGCCGTTGGACCACAATGCCGAGTAAAAGGGTCTGCCGCCCACAATGGTATCGGTAGAAATGAGTGCGCCCTCACAACCGGGAAAGTAGTTCGTTTCATAATTGAGGTTGCCGGAAAGGTCTAAAACGGTGGAGTGGTAACTCAGATTAGTGCTGTAATTACATCCGTATTTAGCGTATTGAAGTTTAAAGTTGTAAAATCCGGTATCAGGTACGGGGTAAGGGAAACTTGTTCCTCCAAAGGTAGTGGATCCGCCCGGATAGGTCACTGCCCATATATTTTGATAGGCGGTTAGGTTACCAACAGCAGATACGATGAGTGTGTCAGCCTCACAGCCCAACAATGTGTCAAAAGCGGGAACGAGGGAATCGGCGGCTACATAAAAAGTATCTGTGAAGGTGCAACTGCCTCCATCGGTTAAGGTTACGGTATAGGTGCCGGAATCGTACAGTGTGGTATGGCCGGTATCGCTGTTTGACCATTGAATATTGTAGGGGCTGTAGCCGGTGACTTGAACAGCCTCAACCGGCCCGCCGGCACAGCCGGGGAAAAAGTTGGTTTCGGTAGTTACGGAAAGGCCGGGTATGGTGTCCAAGCTGAATGCGTAGGTAGAGGTATCAGAGCAGCTGTGGCGGGTGTAACTGAGTGTGACTTGGTAACTGCCTGTGGCATTTAGCACAGTTTGCACAGTATCACCGATGTGACTTTGTGTACCCACGGCGTTGGTTACGGTCCAAGATTTTTGAAAGAGACCGTGAGTATCGCTGCTTTGCAAGGTCACTGTTTCTCCGTAACACACGGGGCCTGCGGTATCAATAAGTAATGGCGTAGCGGGTGCAATCTCAAAAGTATCGGTATAGGTGCAATTACCGGCATCAATTAAGGTTACGGTATGAGTGCCGGTATCGTAGTAGGTGGTAATATCTGTATCGTTATTTGACCAGAGAATTTCAAGGGGTTGATAACCTGACAAGCTGTCGGCAAAGACTTCTGCACCCGGGCAACCGGGAAAGGGGTTGGCTTCCACAATTGCTTTTACATACGGGACGGTATCTAAATTGAAATTATAAAAGGCGGTATCTGAACAGCCGTTAAGTGAGTAGCCCAATGCGAATTCATAGGTTCCGCTTTGGTTGAGCGGCAGGTAGTTGGTGTCCCCTGTTTTGGTCAGAACCCCACCCGGCGTGGTTACCGTCCAAGTTTTTTGAAACAACCCGGCGGAGTCGTTACTTTTAAGGATGATGCTGTCGTTGAGGCAAGCCGGACCGGCAGTGTCTATTACAAGGGGCGGCGCAGATTGAACTTCAAAGGTGTCGATGTAGCTGCATGTATTGGCATCAGTAAGGGTTACGGTATGGGTGCCGACATCGTAGAATGTGGTTGTGCCGGAATCGTTATTTGACCAAGTTATTTGAAAAGGCGGGTATCCTGTGAGACTGTCTGCGGTTACCTCCGCTCCGGCACACCCCGGAAAGTAGTTCACTGAGGCTTGAGCGGTAATTCCCGGAATTGTATCTAAAGTGAAGTTCATCACGGTAGAATCGGTACACGTGTTTAAAGTGTAATATAGTTTAATTTCATAGCTCCCGCCGCCATTTACTTGAGCTTGAATGCTATCTCCCGAATAATTTTGTGTATCAGATTGGTGGGTGATGACCCAAGATTTTTGAAAGAGGTTTATGGAATCAGAGCTGATTACAAACAGGTTCTCCCCGGGACAAACAGGTCCTGTGGTATCAATATGAACCGCAGGTTTAGGCATGGCGCTTACGGTAAAAGTATCTGCCCACATACAGCCTACGGAGTCGGTAACCGTAACGCTGTGGGTTCCTGCATCCAAGTAAGTCATTGCGCCTGTATCGGAGTTTGACCAAGCGTAGTGATAAGGCGGGTGACCGTATTCGATGGAATCTACACTAACCTCGGCATTGGTGCAACCCGGGTAGGAGGCTGAGTCATTTATTACTTGGGCGGTGAAGTTTTGGCAAAGCCAGGTTTGACAGGTTTCAATCGGATCCACATAACAGTTGTGCACTTCCACAAAATCCATTTTACCGTTAAAAAAGGAGCGGTACGGTTGGTTGTCATAAGAATGAGTGCCTAAGCTCACGTGATCTATACCGGTTTGAAAATCGCCGGTTTGCTGGGTGAAGGGGGTCCGGGCAACTTCTTCATGGTCCAGATACAATCTCAATGTATCATCAGCGCCCAAAGATGCGGCAAAGCAGTGCCATTGGGTATCTTGAACAGCGGGGAAGTCGGCAGTAATAAGTGAGCCGTTGCCGTCTTTTCGCGCTCCTATGCGGTAAGTGGAATTTGTGGAATAATTTTCCTCAGCATAAAACAGTATCGTTGCCGGTCCTGCCGGGGCGTTGTCTATATCATTGCGCTGCTGAAAGATAACGTTGTCTCTCTCCACTCCGCCTCCCGGCCCCAACATTTGAGCACCGGCAATCAGCGTAAATTCAGTATTAGTAATAATAGGAAGGTTGTTGTTGATGTCGATGTAATCATTTGCGCCGTCAAAAAGATAGGCACTGTTGGGGTTGCCGAAACGATCGGGAGTAAAAGTGCCGGTGGTGGAGGTGCCGTGGTGATTCCAAACAGTCGAATCCAAGGTGTTGCCTGAAAAACGATAGTCTCCAACTCGACAATTAGCACATCCGAGAGAATCAATAAAAAATGCAGTATCGGAACAATTATCGTTATAACTTAAAAAATCAATTTGAAAAGTGCCGTGTTCAGCAATTACGAATATGGTATCTCCTTGATCACTATATGAACCTGACGGTGTCGTTACAGACCAACCGGCACCGGGCGACGGCGGACCTGTATGGTATATTTTAAAAGTATCGTCGGGACAAAGTTCTTCTATATCCGGTTCTATTGCCAAGTTGTAATTTGTTGTAAAATCGTAAAGACCGGCTATTTCAGCGGGTGTCAATTGCCGATCCCAAATTGCTCCATCATCTATTTTACCCTCAAACATATAAGTTGGGGTGAAGTTATTCGGCGGTGGTGCACACCTTCTGTGCATTCCGAATTGAAATGGAATTTGGGAAAGTTGACCGGTTTTAGGAACTGTACTTGCATTCGCTCTGGCTCCATCAATGTACAATATAATAGAGTCATTAACTGCATCCTTTACATAGGTAACCATAAACCAGTTTTTACACTTATCAGAGAGGGGGTTGTACACATTTACGTTATGACTACTTGTTCTATTTCTAATATTTGGCGCATCAGTAAATTGAATACCAACAACTTCTAGTGGGATATTGTAAGGACAAGAATATTTCCAAAAAACACGTTGCGATTGTCCAAAAGGTAAAGTGGGGTCAAGGCTATCCGGCTGAATCCAAACGTTTAAGGTAAATGACTCATTCTGTGTGAAATAAAAAGCATTTGGCCATGGAACTTCTATGAAATTATTTTGACCGTTAAAGTAGTATGCACTGTTGGGGTTGCCAAACCTATCTGTTGTTAAGGTTGCACCGGTGACTACCCCATGACTGTTATTCGCACTCTCATCATTGGCGTTTCCATTAAAGGGGTACCAAGCAGTCAATCCGGCCTGAGGAACGTTAGCCGGTATAGTTTGAGCACTAAATTTTTCGATACCCATTGATAAAAGTATCGAAAGAGAAACAAATATCCTCAAAATAAGTACAGAGGTGAAGTGATTTAATACTAGCATCTTTACATTTTAAAATTCAAACATCTATCTTGAAGTTTTAAGTTACAGTTTCTGTTTTGATGAGAAAGGCCAATCATCTTAACAGTTGAACACTCCCTTTCTTTACTATTCCGTTTATTTCAGCAATATAAAAATATACATCTTCCGGCATTGCTTTGCCTGAAGTATTATTTCCAATCCATTTTTGTTCATGGGGTGTTGATATAAAAATCAAATTCCCCCAGCGGTTAAAAATTTTCATAGTTAAACAGTCTTGGGCTTGTTCATAACCAAAAAGTCGAAAAAATCATTTATATTATCTCCGTTCGGCGTAAAAACATTTGGCATGTCAAAATCCGAATTTTTTTTCATTTCCCCGGTCAAACAATCAGTACAACCGAAAGAATCAATAAAAAACGTCGTATTCGAACAAAGGAATTCATAATTTGAAAAGTTGATGCGATAAGTACCGTGCTCTGCTATCAATAAAACAGTGTCATTTCTCTTATTCATATAATCGGAGGGAGTATTTAGTTGCCATTCAGCACCCGGAGAAAACACCCCTGATTGAAAAACCTTAAAAATATCTCCGGGACAAAGGTCTGTATAGTTTGGTTCACTGTCAATTTCGTATTGAATATCATAATCATATAAACCGGCCATTTCTTCCGGAGTCAAAATCCTATTCCATATACCACCATCATCGATTTCACCTTTGAAAAGATACACGGGAGAGAAATTCTCAGGAGGTGGTGCACACTTTCTGTGCATTCCAAATTGAAAAGGAATTTCGGTGGTGTGATCATGCTTAGGTACTGAACGTGCGCCAAATCTAACTCCATCAATGTATAAAACAATTAAGTCCTTTACAGCATCTTTTACGTATGTGACCATGAATTAACCTTTACACACTTCAGGAAGAGAATGATAAAGATTCACGTTGTGAGGGTTACTTCTCTTTCTAATATTTGGTCCGTCGGTAAATTGAATTCCGGCCACATCCAGTCCGATATTATGTGGACATGAATATTTCCAAAAAACGCGTTGTGATTGACCAAAAGGTAAATCGGGATTTAAGCTATCAGGTTGAATCCAAACATTTAGTGTAAAAGATTCATCTTTTGAAAAGTAAAACGCATTAGGCCAATGCACTTCAATAAAAGTGTTTTTACCGTTAAAATAATATGCGCTATTTGGACTGCCAAATAGATCAGTAGTTAATTTAGCACCAGTAACTACTCCATGACTGTTCTTCATACTCTCATCATCAGCGTTTCTGTTAAAGGGGTAACAAGCAAACAAGCCTGTTTGGGGAAGGTTGGACGAAATGGGCTGCGTCAAAAATGAATAAAAAGGAAGCATTAAAAATAGTGCGAGTCGAAATGCAAGTTGAGACTCTCTACTCATTATCACTTATTAATTAATATCATGACGTCATTATATGTCAGATGGTTGCTTATATATTCACTTTTAATAAACTACTTTCACTTTTAATTTCTGAAAGCACCCAAATAATACTCCCAAACAACAGAAAATGAGCTATTCCTATAATCGTAACCTCGTGGTAATTCGCCTTCGAAATCTTTTGGAACACCCTTTACTTCAAAAGTCTCTGATAAAGATTTTGGTGAGTGTTCACCATAAGATTGCACAAATTCAAAATCAATTGCTTTTAGCTCACCTGACTTGGTTAACAAAACATTCTCCGGTGTAAAATTAATAAATGCCAAATTATTCTCATACATAGCTTTAATAACCGAAAATATTTTATCACGATTCCCTTTGAGTTTAGACCTCATGTCAGAAGCACTTTCATAGTTAATGATGCTTTCGTAATATTTAACGATATAATAATTAACCCCACTTTCAAGTAATTCAGGACAAAATGACTCAGTTTGAAATTTCTTCAGGGTGCTCAACTCCCTTTTAAAGAACTTATCAAACCCTTTCCTAAAAGTCTTTTTAACAGCCTTTCCCGAGTTCTCGTATTTTATTAATTCCACTTTTGATCTTCGACCTTTAGACAACAACTTTAAAACTTCATTTTCCGTTTTGTGCAACAAAACTCGCTCTCTAATATCACTCAAAATGGTTTCAACTTTTTCTTTCGAAAAAACTACATCTAAATATTCCACGGCTTCAGTTTCATAATCAGCGCAATGAATAGGGTTGTAATATTTAAACCACTTTTTTTGCAAAACAACCTTTCTGCAAGCTCTCTTAGCAGCCAAGATATTGCTATTTGTGAGCCATCTGTATTTCTTTTTCAAAGCAGAAGAGGGGGTTTTAGGGTAGTAATCTAAAACTGTAATCATAACTGCAGGCCCTCCTGCTTTTGATTCATAACCTGCTGAATCCCACTTACCTCCCCTAAGTTCGTTTTTGGCAGTCTTCTGCTGCTCAGCAGTCAGAATTGTTGAATCAATAATATCAAATTTCATATCTTCAAAAACCCTCAAAAAATCAGGATTAAGACCATCTCTCAACGCAGTTTCACGAATCAAATAAACTGCCATCTCCGGTACAGAATTATTGTTTTTGGGTACTTGCGGAAGTAAAAACTCCAATTCGGGGTTCACATCGACAATTTTTGAAAGAGTGTCTGTTCCCGGGGCAAAGCCTTTGTTCATTAAAAAAGAATGTATCGATTTCGCTGTCACTTCTTCAATTTCTAAGTTCTGCTCTTTTACCTGAAACTCTAACAAGTTTTCATAATCATGCTCAACCTTACAATTAGACCCTTTAATTCCCTTAAGTCCGGATTCACAACCTTTGTGATATAAGGCATGGTAGCACATAGAAGCAAAATAGTGAAAGGCATCGGGTACCCTGACAATATTATTGTGAACCACTGAGTTCTTAATAATTTGCTCAAAAAGCTTGTACGGATAATAAGGAAGGTGATTCCAATGACCCGGTCTTTCGCCGTTCAACAAATAGATGTCACATTTATTTTTATTTTTCCTGTAAGAAATTAAATCTTTTATTTTCGAAAAACCTTCGGGTCTCATAAGAATATCCATGTCTTCACCCTCCGGAAATTCGGGAAAATCTTGCCACCATCTAAGTAAAACATATTCTACCTGTCTTCTTTCCAACTCAGTGACAAATTCCAACTTGGTCATACCGGAAACCACATAACAACGTGCTCCACGGGAAATCAGACCTAACTCATAAGCCTTACTCTGAAGTACGCGCATATTTTTGATCGTTCTTTGCAATGAGCGGGGCAGCCTCTTATGTACGGCTCTGAAAATTACTTGAGGACTATGGAAAAACTCAACGAATTTTTCACCAACTCTATTAATTCTTTCTCTAAGAGCACGAGCTAATAAATCTGCAAACTTTCGCTTATACCTGAATAAAACCCAAAATAAACGCGGGTTAACACTTAGCCTCTTGATATCCATATAGATACTACTTTTTTAGGATTTTTGTTTTAGTCTTTCCAAGCCAATACTCTTCCAAGCCTACCGGCTTGAGCCTTCAAACCAAGCTCCATAAGTTGAGGTACAATAATTTTGTGAAGCTTTACCGATTCCCTGTAGTACCAACCCGGAGTGGTTAACCGCAATTGACTCGATTGACGTAACAATTCACTCGCCCCTTCTATCACCTCAGGCTCAGCACCATTCACAGTAATATTTATGTAATCGACTGAGTTAATACCGTGTTTCTTTAATTCATCATCTATTTTAGTCACCTCAACATCAAAACTGTTTAATTTAGAGTTCTCAACCTCTCTACTCAAAGTTTTCTCTGTTAATGAGTTTGCAGTTAAACCTCCGGTATAAAAAGTTCCCGTTCCCGTAAAATTGGAAACAGCTTTGGGAACAATCGTCACATTTTTGATACCGTTTTTTTCGATATTCTTCCTCAACAAAGATAATGAGTCAGGAAAAGACTCAAAAGCAAATCCCCTTCCTT
>CAJXMT010000128.1 GCA_913056155.1 uncultured Cryomorphaceae bacterium | reverse complement strand
CCGACGGGGTAATTGTAGAATGAGTTTAAACAATGGGCAATTAGCAAATTTTCATTGCCTATTGCTAATTGCCCATTGCTAATTGCCTATTGCCCATTGCCTATTGCCCATTGCTAATTGCCCATTGCTAATTGCCCATTGCTAATTGCCTATTGCCCATTGCCCATTGCCCATTGCCTATTGCCCATTGCCCATTGCCCATTGCCCATTGCCCATTGCCAAATTGTCCTAATGACTGTCATCGTAAAACTCGCGTAATTTTTCGCGGTATCCTGAGAATAACTTGCTTTTTGAAACAAACCCGATGTATTTCCCCTCTTCATCTAAAACGGGCAAATTCCACGCGCCGCTGTCATCAAACTTCCTCATTACATCCTCCATTCGATTGGTGATTTCCACCGTTTCAGGGGCTGAGGACATCAACTCATGAATATTTACCTCCTCGTACTTGTCGCGCTCAAACATAATTTCGCGTACTTCATTCAGTGTTATAACGCCTAAAAACCGACCTTGCTCATCGTTAACGGGAAACAAGTTTCGAGAACTTTTGGAAATGGCCTGCACCAAATCGCGCAGCTTATCATAGGGTCGTACTACAACAAAGTCGCGTTCAATTTCTTGATTTAAATTCATGAGCGTGAGTACAGCTTGATCTTTATGGAGCGTAACCAATTGTCCCTTTTGCATGAGCTGTTGATTGTACACCGAATGAGGTGTAGCGTATTTTACCGTAATAAATGTAATTGCTGTTGTAAGCATTAATGGAATAAACAACTCATAACCTCCCGTAATTTCGGCAATCAAGAAAATACCCGTTAAAGGTGCGTGCAACATACCGGCCATCATACCGCCCATAGCCACTAAGGTGAAATTTCCCGATGCCGGTGTATCGAAGCCGAGGTTCTGAATAATTTTAGAAAAAACATAACCCAAAACAGAACCGATGAACAATGCCGGAGCAAATATACCTCCTATGCCCCCACTGTGAATGGTTAAACTCGTAGCAACAGGCTTAATAAGCAGTAATACCAAAAACACACCTGTGGCCAACCACACATTTTTATCGGCATGAAACAAAGTTACAGAAGACAACACCACTTCCTCAGCACCCTCGATTAATGAGTTGATTATCAAATAACCCTCCCCGTAAAGTGAGGGAAATAAATAAATGAGTAAACCCGTGGCAGCACCTCCTATCAAAGCCTTCAACACCTTATTTTTCAAGGGGGAAATCCACTCTCCTACAGTAAAATACACTTTTGAAAAATAAACAGACATCATTCCGCAAGCCACCCCTAAAACAATGTATAACCCAATTTGAGAGAGGGAAAACGGTTCTATAAATTTATAGGGGAACAAGGTTTCTTCACCCAACAAAATACGCCCCGTTAATGTGGCAGCTACGCTGGACAATAAAAGCGGCACCAACGATACAGCGGTAAGGTCTATCATAATGACCTCCAGTGCGAAAACGATAGCCGCCACCGGTGCGTTAAAAATTCCGGACAAGGCACCCGAGGCGGCGCAGGCAATAAATAGCACTTTCGTTTTTCTCGTCAACTTCAACCTGCGGCCCAAATTGGAACTCAAAGCGGCAGAAGTATTTACCGCCGGAGACTCCAATCCCGCAGAACCTCCCGTACCTACTGTTAAAGCGGCTGCAATCACCGTTGACCACGATTCGTGAAACTTCATGTTGCCGTTGCCCTTGGATATAGCAAAAAGCGTATTGGGTATTCCGTGACCCACCGTCTTGCGTACGACAAAAACCAAAAACAAAACCGTGAATACAATTCCTAAAAAAGGATAGAGAAAAAACAAGTAACTGTCCACGTGGCGTATACCGTTGGTTAAAATGTACTCAACCAACATGACCGTATTTTTCAACAAAACCGCCACCAATCCTGAAATCAAACCTATTACTACGCTCAAAACGTAGATAAAGCGCTTGTCATTTATATTTTGTAATTGCCAAACGCGATAATGACTCCAAGCGGAAACTACCTTATTTTTAATTTCCTCAAACTGCACCCTTTAAAGTTTATGCAAAATTTCAGCTGCTTTGGCAAGCGTTTCCTTTTCCTTGGCAAAACAAAACCGCAGCATGTGCTCTTGCACAGGATTGTTATAAAATACAGAAATCGGAATAGCAGCCACCTTAAACTCTTTGGTCAATCGCTCTGCAAACTCCGTATCGGGCTCATCCGTTATCTCACTATAGTTAAGCAACTGGTAATAAGAGCCCTTGGACTTCACCGTTTTAAAACGGCTTCCCCGCAAAGCATCCACAAAATAATCGCGTTTTTCGCGATACATTTCAGCAATATGTAAATAATTTTCGGGCGTTTGAATATAGTCGGCCAGTGCACGTTGTACCGGGTGGTTAACCGCAAAAGTGACATACTGATGAACTTTGCGCAACTCGGCCGTTAAATTTTCGGGGGCCAAGCAATAACCTACCTTCCAGCCCGTAGCATGAAACGTTTTGCCAAAAGAGCCCACCACAAAACTACGTCGCGCCAACTCGGGATAACGCGCCATGCTTTGGTGATTTTCACCGTCAAAAATAATATGTTGATACACCTCATCACTCACTATCACGATATCGTTATCTTTTGTAATACGCTCCAACTGCTCTATATCATCAGCCGTTAAAATGGTACCCGTGGGATTGTGGGGTGTATTCACTATTATCATTCGTGTACGGCGGGTAATGAGCTTTTTCACCTCGTCCCAATCAATTTTATAATCCGGAGCATGAAGCGGAACAAATACAGGCTTGCCATTACACAATTCCACCGTAGGAGCGTAACAATCATAAGCGGGCGTGAACATAATGACCTCATCATCCTCACGAATCATGGCCGTAATTGCACAAAATATAGCTTCAGTTGCCCCTGCAGTAACAGTGACCTCTGTACCGGGATTGTAATAATTGCCGTATAACCTTTCCGTTTTTTCGGCAATACCCGCACGTAATTGTGGTAAACCCGGCGAGGGCGCATATTGATTAAACCCCTTTGCTATGTATTCACTTACCTTTTTCACCAACTCCTCCGCAACCGGAAAATCAGGAAAGCCCTGTGACAAATTCAAAGCATCGTGATCGGCAGCCATTTTAGACATCACTGTAAAAATAGAGGTTTTCACCTTAGGTAACTTAGAGCTGAAACTCTCGGGATACTTCATATATTTTCTGTTCTCAATTAAAGCGCAAAGGTAATTTTTTCACTCCTTTCCAAAGGGTCGGTTCGCGTATCATTAACAAAAGAAAAGTACAAAGTACAAAACGCTAAAGGCTAGCATTTTTTCATTTTGGTCAGAACCCCCAATCCTCTGCACAAAAAAGTGAACCGGAAAGGCTATTTTTGCAAGAATGGACAAACTCACTCCCGAGCAACGCAAGAAAAATATGCGTGCGGTAAAGAACAAAGACTCCAAAATTGAGCGGGCACTTTCTCATGCACTTTGGCATCGCGGCTTACGATTCAGAAAAAATGTAACGTCCATCATCGGCAAGCCCGATATTGCCATTAAAAAATACAAAATAGCCGTTTTTGCAGATAGCGAATTTTGGCACGGCAAAAATTGGAAACAAAAAAAACACGAGCACAAAAGCAATCAAGCCTTTTGGCATCAAAAAATTGAACGCAACATCCGGCGCGACCTCGAAGTGAATGATGAATTGGAAAAACAGGGCTGGATCGTAATCAGATTTTGGGGAAAAGAAATACTCCAAAACCCCGAAAAATGCGCAGATGAAGTTACCGAAGCAATTGAGAAAATAAAGTTTTAAAACAACATAACCAAATCACTGTAGAGAAAAACACATAATAGCTGAGGCATTTCAATATTTTTAGTAATTTTGAAGTCATTCATCACAACAAAAAGGTTCTGAACCAAATGAATATATTGTGTAGATTTTTATTCATCATCACAAAACTCAAACATCATGAAACTAAAATTCCTCTTTACTCTTTGTTTGCTGCTCTCCATAATCAGCAATCTACGTTCTCAATGGGAAACGCAGTATTTTGATAACCAACAAGTACCGGGGCTTACCAATAAGATAAAATTCAAAAATGACTCTATCGGTTTGCTGATGGGGTCACATAAAAGGGAAGGTGAGGAAAGCACCTATAATGCGCTAAAAACCACAAATGGCGGGGAAACATGGTATAAAGTTGATTTGGGCATGAAGGTGAATGTGAAAGATTTTCAATTCATATCAGACTCAATGGTTTATGCTGTAGGCCAATACTTTGACGATTCTGAAGGATCCAAAGGAATTTTCATCAAATCATACGACCTTGGCGAAACATGGGATTCTATCTTTTTATTACCATTACAAATCGATTTATCACTTTCTTTTATGGACAGCGATACCGGAATATTGGCCTACTACAATTATATATTCCGAACAACAAACGGTGGTATGAGTTGGGATACAACTTGGTATGCTCGGGACGCCGGGTTTGGTTTTTCATTTTTCGAAGATGTCAGCCTAATAGGGTCTGTTGGGTATGTCACCGGAAATATTGCATCAGGAGAGATAGGTGGCGTTTTGCTGAAATCTGAAAATTACGGCCGTACTTGGGATACACTGAAAACCTTTAATCAATGGCCAAAAACCATGCATTTTTTGAACGCAGATACGGGATTTTTATCGGCTCAGTTCGGCCCTTCGAATTTGCAAAAAACTACAGACGGAGGTCAAACTTGGCAAGATATAAGCCCTATAGCCACAGCAAACTCAATACATTTTCCTTCCAATCAAATTGGGTATGCCGTAGGGAGAGCAAACGGCCGTACCCATAATGCTTCAAGCGGTTTTTTTATATCCAAAACTACCGACGGCGGTTCAACTTGGGAAACGTATGATACAGCAGGAATGCCCTTACAATCAGTACACTTCATCAATGACAGCACAGGTTATGTATCAGGGGAGAATAGGCTTATCATGAAAAAAAGTGGTGATTTTAATAGGATAGGAAAAGACTACCCTTGGAGCTTCATAGTTTTTTATTCAGTTGAAGATCACGAGACAGGCAAACCACAATCTAAAATTTACCCCAACCCCACAACCGGCGTTTTAAATATAGAACCCGCTGACGCCAATAAAGTGAAATCCATACAACTCATAAGTTATGACGGTGCAGTGATTCAAAGGGTAGAAAGCATTGCCCGCAATCCACTCACTCAATTTGACATGAATTATTTAGCTTCGGGTATGTATTTTATTCAAATCACATACGAGAATAGAAGGGAAACGCTTAAAGTTTTGAAGCATTAATAAAGAAGGAGTTTGAAGTTTCGTCTCGACTAGTTCACATAAACTCTTTTTACACGCTCAGATACTCCCGTCAAAATTTCATACGGTATGGTATCGAGTAACCGTGCTAAATCTTCAACCGATTGGTATTCACCAAAAACCTCCACCTCGTCACCTTCTCGAGCATCAGGATGATTAGATAAGTCAATCATGCACATGTCCATGCAAATATTGCCCAAAATATCTGCGGGTTTACCGTTGAGAAAAACACGCCCTTTTCTATTAGACAAAGTACGCCTGAGACCGTCGGCGTAGCCGATGCTCACCGTCCCCGTACGCGTGTGATCAGTGACCCTCTCTTTGCGACCGTATCCCACAGTATCACCGGGTTTTAGATTTTTAATTTGAACAATTTTAGATGTGAGCTTCATTGCGGGCTTTAATCGGGCTTTCATCTCCACATCTCCCGTTACGCCATATAGACCCAAACCCAAGCGAACCAAATCAAAACCGGCTTCGGGAAATCGCGAAATCGCCGATGTATTGGCAATGTGTAAAATCGGTTTTTGACCCGTTTCCCTTCTTAACTTTTCGGCTGCGGTTTGGAAACGCTGAATCTGGTTCTGAGTGAAATCATCATTGTGAGGCTCATCACTTGCTGCCAAGTGTGAAAGAAATCCTTTAATCTGAACCTCAGGATGTTGTTGAATCAAATACACCAATTCTTCGAAATTATTTTCATCAAATCCCAATCGGTTCATTCCCGTTTCCCACTTAATGTGAACGGGATAGGGCTTTTTAACCGCCGGCTGAATTTTGAGAGCCTCAATAAAGTTTTTAAAACTACTCAAACTATAGAGTTCAGGCTCCAAGTTATAGCGAATAGTGGCGTCAAACCTACTCGTTTCGGGACTAATGACCATCACGGGAGTTTCAATTCCGGCGTCTCGCAGTCGAATGCCCTCGTCAACATAGGCTACACCTAAATAATCTACGCCGTGGTGTTGCAACAAAACCGCCGTTTGTTCAATGCCGCTGCCGTAGGCCGCCGCTTTCACCATCACCATGAGTTTTTGGCCGTGCTGCATGAGCTTGCGATACACATTGAGGTTATGTGTCAATGCATCCAAATCAATTTGCAATAAAGTGTGATGAACTTTGGCCTGAAGCGCCAAATCGAGTTTTTCAAAACGAAAATTTCGCGCGCCCTTCAACAGCACAAAGCGCCGGCTAAAATCAATCTCCCGTATTTGGGGCAGCAAATCGGCAGTAGTTTCAAAAAACTGTTTCTCGACTACTTGTATATGGTTTTGATAAGCACTCAACACCGCTCCCACTCCAATAAATTGAGATACACCCGCATTATGCACAATTTTTGAAACTTCTTTTACCCAAACCTCGGGCGGTAATCCCGTTTGGGGAATATCAGACAAAATCAAACTCTTTTTTTCTCCCGCACTTTGCTGCTTTAAAAAGTGAAGCGCCAATTTAAGCGAATGCAAATCGTTACTGTAAGCATCGTTGATTAAGGTACTGTTTCCTATTCCCTTTTTCATTTCCAAGCGCATTTCCAAACCGCGCAATAAATGCATTTTTGCCCCCAATTGAACGGGGTCGCCTCCCAAATAAAAAGCAGCGGCAAAACTCTGTACAGCATTCATCAAAAAAATATCCTCATCAAAAGCAATTTTGAACGGTACTTTACCGCCCGGGAATTTTAGTGTTGCACTGTACCTGCCTCTTTCTTTTTTTAAAGCAACCACATTAAAATGTGCATCGGGGTTTTCAATACCGCATGATACGAGCACCTCATTTGCACAAACTTTGGAAAGTTCGCGATGAACCTCCTCCTCGGCTATGTTGTAAATTACTTTTTTGCAACTTGTAAACAGCTTGCATTTTTCCGCGATTTTGTGTGTCCGGCTTCTGAAAAACTCATCATGCGCCTCCCCTATGGTTGTAAATACACCCACATCGGGTTTGATAATGACGTGCAGCTTTTCCATTTCACCGGGTTGTGAAATACCGGCCTCAATCACGGCAGCTTTGTGCTCTTGACCTACCTCAAAAAGTGAAAGCGGAACCCCAACTTGTGAATTGTAACTCTTTGGACTTTTACCCACGGGCATTTGAGTGGCCAACAAACGGCTCGTCCATTCTTTAACAATCGTTTTTCCGTTACTGCCCGTAACTGCTGCAATCGGAATTTTCAATTTTTCTCGATGCGCAGCAGCTAATTGCTGAAGCGCCGTTAATGTGTTTTCAACAAGGATAAAAGTTGCCGATTGGTGAATAAACTTCTCCTCAGATACCACAAAAACGCCCACCCCGCGATTCAATAATTCCAAAATAAAATCGTGCCCGTTGTGGTGAGGGCCTTGCAGCGCAATAAAAAGCGCATTTTCACCCTGTGCCGTTTGACGGCTGTCTGTAAAAATATGGTGCACAACAGTATTTGAAGCGTTAAAAACCTCACCTTCCATAATTTGAGCAACTTCGCGACCGGTAAATTGTAAATTCATTTTTGGATATGTTCGCCGTAAAAACACGAGCGGCACAGGGGTTCATATTCATTTTTTTCGCCCAGCATCACCAATGAATTATCGATGCTTAAGCGGTGTGAGTAATTGGCTAAATTTCCACAACGTACGCAAACCGCGTGTACTTTGGTTACATACTCGGCAACAGCCATAAGTTGTGGAATGGGACCAAAGGGTTTTCCCGAGTAATCCATATCCAGGCCGGCCACAATCACGCGCGAACCTCGGTTAGCCAAATCCACGCATACATCAACCAGTTCAGAATCAAAAAACTGAGCTTCGTCAATTCCCACTACATCCACATCATCGGCTAAAATGGGAATATTACTTGACGACGGCACCGGCGTCGACCTGATGCAATTTTCATCGTGTGAAACAACCTCTTCGTCATTATAGC
>CAJXMT010000127.1 GCA_913056155.1 uncultured Cryomorphaceae bacterium | reverse complement strand
AACCGCGCAGATACTTCTGTAGTTGAAGACACTAATGAAGTTACTACCGATGCAAGTGCACAGCTCGAGCAATTGAAATTAAAATTCGGGAGCTTTGCACCGGCTGCGGTTGAAAAAGAGGAACAAGATGTAGTGCTTGAAAATGAGCATGTCAAGTACATTTTCTCGTCTAAGGGCGGACTTTTAAAATATGCCGAGGTTAAAAACTTTGTGACTTTTGATTCATTGCCGCTGGTGCTGTTGAATCCTGAAAATTCTGCAATGAATTTGCGCTTTGATGTGGCCGGGAAACGAATCAACAGTGACGAGCTTTACTTTGATACGCGCAAGGAAGGAAACAGTGTTAAGTTTACGGCATTAGGAGAAAATGACGAGCGACTTTCATTGGTTTATGCGTTGCCCAAAGATGCCCGAATGATGAATTTTTCAGTGATTACGCGAAATATGGCGGCTGATAATATGTTTCTCGATATCGATTTCGAGGCGCCCAAAACCGAGAAAGCCACTGAGGAACAACGCCGCTTTTCGAATATTTTTTACCGCACTACCGAAGAAAAGGTAGATTATTTAAGCAGTTTTGGAGACGGCGATGAAGAGGGAATTAATAAAGCTTTGAATTGGTTCTCTTTTAAAAATCAGTTTTTTGCGCTTACTTTCATTCAAAATGAACAGTTTCCGGCAGGCTCTAAATTCCGCTATTCCACTCCGGAGAACAACCCGCAAGTTACCAAACATTTTCACGCTTCTGTTCCACTACCCGATTCAGAAGACCGTAATATGAAAATTTTCACGGGACCCACCAAGTATAACTTGCTTAAAACGTATGACTTAGATTTAGAAGATCAAATTGATTTGGGCTGGGCCATTTTTGCTTGGACCAATAAAGTCCTGGTTATTCCGGTATTTGATTTCTTGAGTTCTTTGAATTTACACATCGGAATTGTGATATTGATTCTCACCTTGTTTATCAAAACACTGCTGTTCCCCATAACCTACAAAACGTACTTGAGCAGCGCAAAGCAGCGAGCTATCAAGCCGGAAATGGAAGAAATTTCCAAAAAATACGGCGATGATAAATCCAAGCAGATGGAGAAGCAAAAGGAAATTATGGCGCTGTATCAAAAAACGGGGGTAAATCCGTTTGCGGGCTGTATTCCCATGTTAATTCAGTTGCCTATTCTCATTGCCATGTTTCGCTTCTTCCCCGCTTCTATTGAATTGCGCCAAAAAAGCTTTTTGTGGGCCGACGACTTATCGAGCTACGATACGATTCTTTCCCTGCCTTTTGATATTCCTTTTTACGGCGACCATGTAAGTGGTTTAACCTTACTGATGGCAGTATCTGTGTTTTTTACGACCAAGTACAATATGAGCAATACCTCTATGGGCGGGTCAAATGCACAAGCCAAACAAATTCAAATGATGATGATGTATGTAATGCCCGTCATGTTGCTGTTTTGGTTTAACAACTTCAGTTCAGGCTTGAGTTTGTATTACTTTACAGCCAACATCACCACTTTAGGTCAGCAATTTGTTATTCGCAAATTCATTATCAATGAAGATAAGATCAGAGCTAAAATTGAAGACAATAAAAAGAAGCCCAAAAAGAAAAGTAAGTTTCAGGAAAAGTTGCAAAAGTTACAGGAAAAGCAAGATACAACTGAAAATCGCAAAATGCGCAGATTCAATAAATAATGAAAAATAAATTACAGTTACTCGTTATTTTCGCCTTACTGTGGATGGCCTCAAGTTGCAAAAACAACCAAAGCGCAACAGATTCAAAGTCTGCAGATGAACCCATCGATATGGCCGAAAATATTTTTATTCAAGTTGAAACAACGCCTTGCTATGGTGAATGTCCGGTTTACACCTTGACTATTTATCAAGACAGCTCTATTCGATACAACGGCAAAATGTTTACCAAAAAAACGGGTAAGTTTGCCGGAAAAGCCGAGGCAAAACATATCGAGCAAATCAAAAACGCGCTGGAGCAAGCTTCCTTTTTCAAATTGAATCGCGTATATGACGATTCCTCTGTTACAGATTTACCCACCACTATTATTGCAGCCCAAACAGAGGGTAAAAAAAATCGTGTCAGAGCCCGTTACAACGAACCTGATTCCTTTCGCAAATTGAGCAGCTTCCTGTTTGAGTTCATTGATGAATTACCGCTTGAACAGGTTGAAACCAAATAGAATGCCTGTGTTTTTGGTCAGAATCCGAAAGAGTATGTCGATATTTGCGCGGACTGTATTAAAATCTTGTACTATTTTTGTTTTCAGCGCGTAAAATCAAACATCATGCACCTGTCTTACACAGAGGAGAATTATTTAAAAGCCATTTACCTGCTCAGTTTGGAAAAAACAGACGGAGTAAGCACAAATGATATTGCTGAAGAAATGCAAACCAAGGCCTCCTCTGCTACAGACATGATTAAAAAGCTCTACAAGAAAAACATGCTTGATTACAAGGCGTACCAACCTGTTCAAATAACAAATACAGGTAAAAGCACTGCCATTAAAGTGATTCGGAAACACCGCCTTTGGGAAACATTTTTGGTGGATAAATTGGGTTTTGAATGGCATGAAGTGCACGAAATCGCTGAGGAATTAGAGCATATCAAATCTGAAAAACTCATCACCAAACTGGATCACTTTTTGGGGCATCCCACACATGATCCGCATGGAGATCCCATTCCGGATCGTGCCGGAAACATCAAGCACCACACCGATTTTACGGTAGCCGATTTACGCGAGAACCAATTTGGAATGATTATCGGGTTGAAAGACACCTCACCTGACTTTTTAAAGTTTTTGGATGAAACCGGACTCACGTTAGGCCGCTCGGTAAGGATTACCAAGTTTAATGAATACGATCAAAGTATGGAAATCGTAATTGATATGAAAAATCAACTTTCGATTTCGCATCGCGTTGCCAAAAACTTATACATCAAAAAACTAACCCGATGAGCGATAACAAAATTGCCATTAAAAATAAACGCGCTCGTTATGAGTATGAATTACTGGATAAATACACAGCGGGTTTGCAGATTTTAGGTACTGAAATTAAATCTATTCGCGAAGGAAAAGCTTCAATTGCTGAGGGTTACTGCACTTTTGAGAATGGGGAGTTGTTTATTTACAACATGCACATCGCTCCTTATGAAAAAGCCGGAGTAGAAAACCATGATTCAAAGCGAAAACGCAAACTGCTGCTTCAAAAAAAAGAACTCAAAAAACTCGATAAAAAGCTTCAAAACCAAGGACTCACTATTGTTCCCACCCTACTATTTATTTCTGATTCCGGTTATGCTAAACTCAATATCGCATTGGCAAAAGGTAAAAAACTTCACGATAAGCGAGATACCATAAAAGATCGAGATGTAAAGAAACAAATTGAGCGTACCCTAAAATCATGACGGTTTCAAAATCTCATGTGAGCCGGCCTACCCTTTATTTAGTCGGTTTTCCCGCTTCGGGGAAAACAACAGCCGGTAAATGGCTCCATAAATCAGATAACCGCTTATGGTTTGACTTAGATCGTGAAATCGAAACCACTGCCGGGCTTTCCATTCCTCAAATTTTTGATCGTTTCGGTGAAAGTCATTTTCGCAAGCTTGAAGCCGAATCACTCAAAAACAATTTTTTACAAAATGCTATAATTTCTACAGGAGGCGGCACTCCCCTATTTCACGGGAATATGGAGTTTATGCTTTCATCGGGAATTGTTATTTACCTCAAATTACCCGTCGAAGATTTGATTGCACGGCTCATGAAAAGTAAAACGAAACGCCCTTTGTTCGAGAATTTAACTCAGGAACAAATGCAGGAAAAAATTCAAGAAATGTATCGATTCCGCGATCCTGTATATTCAAAGGCACATATACATTTTTCGGCTAAAAACTTGAAATCGGGAAATATCAATTCCCTTAAAAGTTTAATTGACAACTATTTGAAGAAAAATAATCGAGAAACGTAGAGGTAAAAAAAAAGCCGGCATAAGGTAGTGCCGACTTTTAAACCAATAAGGGAACTTATATTGTTCTCTTTAATGTCCATCAATTATGATGTGACAAAAGTAGGACAATTTTCTTCTATTCCAAATAAATGTGCTTTATTCTTTTTAAACGCATTTCACGCTCAACATTCAAATAAAATCCGGAACTGATTTAATCCTTTTTGGCTGCTGTTTTTTTCTTGGTCTTTGTTTTGACGGCTGCCTTTTTCGTTGTACCTGTTGAACCGTTAGATTTAGAAGCTGATTTTTTAGCGGGTTCTTTTTTTGCCTTTGACGCCTTCGCCTTAGTGGCTTTTTTTGCCGTTGTTTTTTTTTCAGTCGAATTCTTTTCTGACGCTTTATTCTCGGATTCCTTCACTGAAAATCCCGAAGATGATTTTTGAGGTCGCGTTTTCCCGTAAGAACCCATAAAACGTTTTCCTTTTGCGGTTTTTCTATCTCCTTTTCCCATAAGTTTAAGTTTAATTGTTTTTCGAGGGATAAAAGTACGTAATTTTTATAGATCGGCAAAGCTGCAGGTTGTCCAATTCTGTTTTCAACGTTCATTTTGTCATGCTTAAGGCTCGGTCTTTAAAAAACTGCTCAGCCATTTTGGTAAGAACCCAAAAATCGGTTGTGCGATTATTCCCCCGATTTACCGCGAAACAAAGGAGTGAAGTCACACATTAATATTACTTTTGTTTCCGGTGAGAAGCTCGGGAGTTCAAAAACAATGAACGATACCGACTTACTCGTGTTTACAGTTAAAACTTTACTTTTTAACGAATAATATTGATGAAGAATGAATGCAGATCAAGAAATTTTTGAACTCATAGAAGCTGAGCGCAAGCGTCAGCAATCAGGCTTAGAACTCATTGCCTCTGAAAATTTTGCCAGTGACCAAGTTATGCGTGCTATGGGTTCGGTTCTGACCAATAAATACGCAGAAGGATTACCCGGGAAAAGATATTACGGCGGCTGTGAAATAGTTGACCGGGTTGAAGATTTGGCTCGCAACCGACTCAAAACCCTATTTAATGCCGAGTGGGTAAACGTTCAACCCCACTCCGGTGCTCAAGCCAATGCGGCTGTTATGCTTGCATGTTTAAATCCGGGTGATACGATATTGGGTTTTGATTTATCTCACGGCGGACACTTGACACATGGCTCACCCGTGAATTTTTCGGGTAAATTATACAAGCCCACTTTTTATGGAGTTGAAAAAGATACGGAAATTATCGACTATGATCGTGTCGAAAAAACAGCATCAAAAGAAAAGCCTAAAATGATAATTTGCGGTGCTTCTGCCTACTCTCGCGACTGGGATTACGAGCGCTTGCGAAAAATTGCTGATGAAAATAACGCGATTTTGTTGGCCGATATTTCGCATCCCTCCGGGCTAATTGCTAAAGGTATTTTGAAGGATCCGTTGGCCCATTGCCATATCGTTACCAGTACAACTCATAAGACGTTACGCGGACCACGCGGCGGCATTATCATGATGGGTTCTGATTTTGAAAATCCGTTTGGTCATAAAACACCGAAGGGTCAAATAAAAATGATGTCGCAGTTGTTGGATTCCGCTGTATTTCCCGGTACGCAAGGTGGTCCGCTCGAACATGTTATAGCCGCTAAAGCCGTTGCCTTTGGTGAAGCCCTCACCGATGAGTTCATGCACTACACCGTTCAGGTTGTTAAAAACGCTAAGGTCATGGCAACAGCGTTTGTTGAGAAAGGGTATCACGTCATTTCAAACGGAACTGATAATCACAGTATGTTGATTGATTTGCGTTCTAAAAATATTACGGGTAAAGCAGCAGAAAAAGCGCTGGAACTCGCCGATGTTACAGTCAATAAAAACATGGTCCCGTTTGATGATAAATCGCCGTTTGTAACTTCCGGCATGAGAGTGGGAACGCCGGCACTGACAACTCGCGGATTAGTTGAAGAGGACATGAAACGCGTTGTAGATTATATTGACAAGGTATTGAGTAACCCCGACAACGAACAGATTACGAATACCGTTAAAGCTGAAATCAACGATTGGATGAAAGATAAACCCTTATTTGCACAGTAATAAAAACCAAATTATATGATTAAAATAACAGCGAATAATCCCGATAGAAAATCGTGGATTGAAGTAAATGAAGAAAGTGATTTTCCTATCCAAAATTTACCGTTCGGTATTTTTTCCACGGCTAAAAAAGGCAAACGCGTTGGAGTTGCTTTGGGTGATAGCGTAATTGACGTGTATCAATTGGCCAAGGAAGGATATTTAGATGAAGGTATTGATGTGGAAGCTTATAACCGTACGTTTTTAAATGACTTTATGGCCTACGGCAAGGAAATGACGCGAAAGGTGCGCAACCGAATTGCAGATATTTTTGATGCTGAAAATGGTGAGCTTCGCGACATCAGTGCTGATGTAGCTAAGATTGTACACGAAAAAGTCGAATGTACAATGCATTTGCCCGTTCAAGTGGGTGATTATACAGATTTTTACTCGAGTAAAGAACACGCCACAAATGTGGGGACTATGTTTCGCGATCCGGATAATGCGCTGTTACCCAATTGGCTTCACATTCCTGTGGGGTATCACGGTCGCTCCTCTTCCATTGTAGTTTCGGGTACATCCATTCACCGCCCAAAGGGACAACAAAAGCCCGATGAAGAAAAACCGCCTGTTTTCGGCCCTTGCAAATTATTGGACTTTGAACTGGAGATGGCTTTTGTTACGCACAATGGAAATGCAATGGGAGATCAAATACCTGTTGATCAATCTGACAATCATATTTTCGGAATGTGCTTATTCAACGATTGGTCGGCACGTGATATTCAAAAGTGGGAGTATGTTCCTTTAGGACCGTTTTTAGCCAAAAGTTTTGCGTCATCAATTAGTCCGTGGATTGTCACTTTAGACGCATTAGAACCGTTTAGATGTGATGGCCCGCCACAAAACCCGGAGCCTCTTCCCTACTTAAAACAATCGGGCAAGAACAATTTCGACATCGAGCTGGAAGTGGGAATAACGCCTCCCGGTTCTGAAGAAACAATTGTGACCAATTCCAACTTTAAGTATATGTACTGGAGCATGGCTCAGCAATTGGCGCACCATTCTGTAAACGGGTGTAATATTCGCTGCGGCGACATGATGGCCTCGGGAACAATTAGTGGTCCCGATCGCGCCTCGTACGGCTCCATGCTTGAGATCAGTTGGAAGGGGACAAACCCCATTGAGATGAAAGACGGCTCGCAACGTAAATTCATTCAAGATGGAGACACTGTTACCATGCGCGGTTGTTCGCGAGTCAATGGTGTGAAAATTGGTTTTGGTGAAGTTAAAACTGAGGTTTTGCCCGCCAAATAACAGATACGCAATAAATAAATCAAAAAAAAAGCGGCTGATGCAAATCAACCGCTTTTTTTTATAGAATAATAAATGTTTTATTACCTCCTATTTGGATAGGATTTTCAAACCGCCTCGACCGTGAGCGATGAAGACGTTTTGCGGTGAAGACTTCACGTAGTTTGCAGAACCCGTAAAAGCAAAGTTGGCTACGATGTTAGTCATCGTGTTTTTGTCCAATATATAAAGACCTTCACTTCCTTTCGCGGCAAACACATAATTGTGATCGTAATCTACACCGTTTACCAGAGCGTTACCTGATGTTGTAAAAGATTGAACCGCCGTACCGCTTGGATCATTGACATCATAAGCGTGTAAGCCGTATGAGCCGGAGGATACGTAAGCTACATTGTTAGGAAAATCCACTCTCATTACTTTTTTACCATCTTCAGGTGCAGTTGGAGAAGCAAGAGGAATCACGGTTTTTGAACCGGGATTAAAGTTATTTGAATTGTGAATGTGCAATTCTGAATTGGGGCCTCCACGCAAAAAGGCGTAAATTGAACCTTCATTGACTCCGTATTTTGAATTGTCATAGTAATCAGAGTTGGTAACATTCAAGTAATTGTTCTTTTTCAAGTCCAATTTGAAAACGCCGCCGCCCGTGTTACCGCTCACACAATATAAAGAGTTACCTGCTCTAAATACAGAGTTACCGGAAAAAGCCGGAATTGGGGCTTCATCAACTTGGTTTGTAAGCGTTCCGCCTTGAAGACGAACAACTTCTACTACTCCGCCGGAGGTGAAATTTGCATCATAGCGATCAATGGATACAACTTCACTCCCGTCGCTTTGCTCTGTCTCCCGAAAGGTATATGAACCACTATATCTAAAGTAGTTTGACGATTGCTCCGGATCCACAACGAGACTTCCTCTAATAAACCTCTCGGCCCACTCGCGGTC
>CAJXMT010000126.1 GCA_913056155.1 uncultured Cryomorphaceae bacterium | reverse complement strand
AAGTTCACTTAAAATCCCCCCCCCTTCAAATTGAGGGTTGTTTTCAACATTTTGGAAGTCGCAAGCCTTGCAAGCGAGGTTTCCTGTAGCGGTGAAGCGCTCATTTTTATTTTTAAACATGATAAATAGTTTTATGCCCCGCCGCCTGTCTTAGCGGTTAAGGGGCGTTATGAATTGTTTTATACATTGATGCAAACTTAAAAATTTATTGTAAATAGCAAGAGTTGTATGTACAGATGTTTCCCGAATAAGAAGTATTTCCAAAATCAAAGATTTTGAGACTTCTAATTTGGGACTCCCTTCGGTCGGAGAGGGTTGAGCCGGGAAGGGCGTGAAAAGCGCTTTGTGGTTTTGCTTGAAAAACAGAGGGTTAAACCGAAGGCGCAGCCTGAGCTCACCGACCGGAAGGAAGGTAATCGTTTCTCGAAAAAGAAGTATTAGCAAAATCAGAGATTTTGATACTTGTGCTGTGCCGGGCGGAGCGTAAAAATGAATTTATTCAATTTGCAAGGTGTTGACGACTCAACAAGCGGAAGAATAGTTTGGATGTGCCAAGGTTTCAAGATTTCGGCTGAAGGATTTGGGTTCTGACCAAAAATATTCGAGTTCATTTATTTTTTAGTGGGGCATACCTTTTCACCTAATTCATCGGTTTTTTAAGTATTTTTTATCGGCGTAAAACGGCCCAAAGGGCAATACGGCACAAATGATGACCACCGCTAATTCTTTGAATTTCCACTTCATTTTTTCATACATCAACAGGGCGCCGAGTATGTAGGCTATAAAAAGTACGCCGTGTGCCATACCCGCTACTTTTACATAAACCGGCATTTCCCAAATGTATTTTAAGGGCATGGCTATAAACAGTAAAAACAAAAAAGAGACTCCCTCTGCCATACTGAGCCACCTGAAGGCTGTAACACTCGTGTTATTCATTGTTTGTTATTTGCGTTTATTTTTTCTGCGGCCCATCGGAGTGCTATTTTTAATTGCTCGCTGCGTGTTAAGTTGGAATTGTCTAAAACCACAGCATCCTCGGCTTGCCTCAGCGGATCTTCTTTACGCGTTGTGTCGAGGTGGTCGCGATGCTTGAGGTTTTCACTTACCTCATTTCGAGTAACGGTTTTTCCTTGATTAACCAGTTCTTCATATCTGCGGCGGGTGCGCACTTCATGTGAGGCGGTCATGAATATTTTAAGCTCTGCCCGGGGAAATACTACGGTGCCGATATCCCTGCCGTCCATCACAACGCCTTTTTGTTCTCCCATTTTTTGTTGTTGCGCCACGAGCAATCGGCGCACTTCTTTAACGGCAGCCACTGAACTCACTTTTTGACTCACGCACATTTCGCGAATTTCCTCCTCAGCGTTTTGACCGTTTAAGTGCACTTCAGGCTTATTATCGGCGTTGTTTTTAAACGCTATGGAAATGGCGCTCAATTGTTGAAGCAGTGTTTGTTTATCGAGCGTATCCTCTTTGAAGCAGTTGTTGTTTACGGCAAACAGGGTTACGGCACGATACATAGCGCCGGTATCCACGTAAATGTACCTCAGCTCCGCGGCGAGTTCTTTGGCTAATGTACTTTTTCCGCAAGAGGAATAGCCGTCTATGGCAATGTTAATTCGGGATTTCATAGTAGCTGTATTTGCCGGGCAAAATACGGGAATATTTTTTATACGCCGGTTGCGGGTTTCCAAAAAGATGTCTTTTGCACCTGTTGTTTCCGGTATGTGCGGATTTGCAATGAACGGGATTTTTTCAATTTACCGACTTGCCGCTTGGGGTTCTGACCAAAAAAAAAGCGAGAGACTTGCGCCGCTCGCTTTTTGTAATGATGCTCAATTTCAATCACTTTACGGTAGGCTGAGGTTTTTGTGAGGTTTCGGGCTTTAATTTAGCAGGCTCTTTGCTCACTGAGGCGCCGCCAACAATTTTCATTTCTTGAATTAGATTCTTTGCTCCGGCATATTTATCCACGATGAATAAAATGTAGCGCGCATCAACCGAAATGGTGCGTTGCAATTCATCTTCAAAGAAAATATCGCCGCTCATGGCCTCCCAGTTGCCGTCAAACGCCAAACCGATAAGTTCGCCTTTGCCGTTGATTACGGGCGAGCCTGAGTTTCCACCTGTAATGTCGTTATTGCTCAGGAAATTCAGTCTCAAATTTCCGTCTTTATCGGCATAACGCCCAAAGTCACGATTTTCATAAAGTTCAACCATTTTATCGGGTACAACAAACTCGGGATCGTCGTTATCCATTTTCTCCATTTTTCCCTCAATGGTTGTGTAGTAATCGTAAGAAACGGCGTCGCGCGGCTCGTAACTCAAAACTTGACCATAGGTTAAGCGCATGGTGGAATTGGCATTGGGATAGAATTTTCGATTGGTTTGCATTTCACGCAATCCGGCAACGTACAAGCGATCACCTTCAGATTTTTTCGCAAATGCGGGCGCCATACTCGGTTGAATATCGCTTCTGTATTTCCCCATAAACGCTCCGGCTAACCGAACGGCTACGTCTTTATCTAATTTACGCCCTTTGGGCTTGCGCAAAAAGTCGGCTAAATCCTCAGAAGAATGAATCATTGATTTTTTGAAAATTCGATCTGCTACGCGTTCAAAATCTCCCCTGCCCTTTTTCACTAATTTCAAAAAATACTCGGGTTGCATTTCTTCGGGAATGTCTTGGTGATAAAGTTCGAGTACTTTGGCGGTAACCTCGCGATCCAAGTCTTCATCGTAATCTTTAAAGAAACCTTTCATGCGTTTTTTAACAGATTGAATCTCTTTATTCAACGCTGTGGGGTCGGGATCTTTTTGCTCCAAAATAGCCCGCATGGCCGTCATGTAATACCCCATTGTGAGAATTTCAGAGCCGAAAACCGCCTCTTGTAAATATACTTGCGGCAAATTGTATTCTTTTAATGTCGCGTTGGCCTCATCTATCAGGTTCAAAGCATTACCGTATTTCGCTTTGCGTTGTTCATCGGCATTTACCCAAGCCATAAATTCTTCTTCCTCTTCCATCTTGGCCTGCTTCACTTTGTTTTGCTTGAGTTGCTCGGTTTGACCGATAAAGTATTTCCAATAGTTGGAAACGCGGGCGTATTTTGAAGAGTATTTAATGCGCACATCGTCAGATGCGTCCATGTGTTTTTTCATGATATCCAAGCGGTTGCCTCTCAATTTTACCCGAGCGGGTTGATCAGAGGTTATGGCCAAATCAACTCCTGAAGAGGTCATATATCGATCTGTACGGCCGGGATTCCCCATAATCATGGCGTAATCGCCTTCTTCCACACCCGAAATAGAAATGGGTAAAAAGTGTTTGGGTTTGTAAGGTACGTTGTCCTCACTGTAATCGGCGGGAGTTCCGTCGGGCGCCATGTAAACGCGCAACATGGTAAAATCACCGGTGTGGCGCGGCCACATCCAGTTATCAGTATCGCCGCCGTATTTTCCGATACTGCTGGGGGGAGCGCCTGCCAATCGCACATCGCGAAAGGTTTCGTAAACAAATAAGTAAAACTCATTGCCTTCAAAAAAGCTTTTTACATTGGCGTTGTAGTGCGTATCCTCAGTTGCCGCTTTTTGAATGGAATCTGCCATTGTGCGTATGATTTGATTTCTCTCCGCTTCAGATTCTGCATCCTCTAGAGCCTCATTAATCACATCGCTTACATCTTCCATTTTTACCAAAAAAGAGGCTGTCATGCCTTGAGCTTGCAGTTCTTCATCATAGCTCCCGGCCCAAAAACCGTTGGTAAGGTAGTCGTGCTCGGTTGATGAGTTTTGCTGAATAGCCCCGTAAGCACAGTGGTGGTTGGTGAGCATGAGTCCGTTGGGCGAAATCATCTCCGCCGTACAAGAGCCCCCGCTGAGCATGACCACAGCATCCTTTAAAGAGGAATTGTTTACACTGTAAATTTCTTCGGCAGTAAGTTGAAGACCCATTTTTTTCATGTCTTCATAGTTCAATCTTTTGATGAACATGGGCAGCCACATGCCCTCATCGGCTTTTACCGGTGTGTTGAGCTGGGTTCCGAATATGAGTACCAGCGCGATTGCAAATATTTTTTTCATTTGTTTGTTATTTTACTTTAGCGCTGCAAGAATACGAAATTTCCGGCAAAGGCAGTGTGCCCGGCAGCATCAAAACCGATGAGCCGCACAGTGGTGAACCGGCGCGGATTTACTTAATTTTGCCGCCAAACAAATTGTATATGCAAAAAATTGCCGTATTGCGCCCTTTGAATCTGCTCATTATCATTTTCACCCTATTGTGCTTGCGTTTTTTCTTGGTTGAACCCATGCTTACGGGAGTAACGAACGGACTTGGAGTAGGTATAGACCCGCAGCTCAATTATTTACAACTGGCTCTGCTTACAGCTTCGATTCTGTTCATAGCTGCCGGCGGCTATGTGGCTAACGACATGGCTGATGTAGAGATTGATCAAATCAACAAACCCGGCAAAAACATGATCGGCATCTTAATTTCCCAAAAAAATGCCCTTCGTCTTTACTACGCGCTAACAGGCTTAGGCATTTTACTTTCACTTGCACTCGCCGTTTACATTTGGAACTACAACTTAGCGATTGTTCAAACTGCCATAGCCGTTTCGCTCTATTTTTACGCATTCTATTTTAAAAAAACCTTTTTTCCCGGAAACTTCATTGTGGCTTTAGCTGTAGCCGCTGTTCCGTTTACTTACGGTGTTTACGAAATTATTCCGTTGCAAGAGGTCTACATTTTTATTCAAGAAGACTACCCCGAATTTAACTTCAATTTTTTGGCCTATTGGATGCTGGGTTTTACCGCTTTTGCCTTTGTTATTACACTTTCGAGGGAAATCACCAAAGATATTCAAGATTTAAAAGGCGACTCGCAATTCGGATCCAAGTCACTCCCGGCTGTTATGGGCATCACTTTTTCTCGTATTGTAATTGTAGTGCTCTACTTGTTGAGTATTTGGGGGTTATCCTATCTCTATTTCAATTATTTACGAGACGGCGCCACGCTTGTTTACTTCAGTATTTTGGGATTCCTCTTTTTTGTATTGATTATAGTTACCATATTAGCCAAAACGTCACGCCATTTTGCACGCGTTTCCGATTTGAATAAGCTCGTATCCCTATTGGGAGTGCTTTACACAGCGGTAGTTACTTACATGATGTCTAATATTGAATCCTAACAAAATGCACCGGTATCAAATTCTATTAGGCAGCAAATCGCCTCGCCGCAAAAGTCTTTTGCAATCTCTGGGTTTCTCTTTTTTGGTCAGAACCCAAGACACGGCTGAGAAATTTCCGGCGCAGTTACCGGCTCACGAAGTGGCAGAGTACTTGGCTCGCCAAAAAGCCGATGCATTTGTGCAACTCGAAGCCGGTGAATTACTCATCACCGCAGATACAACAGTTGTATGGCATGATGAAGTGATGAATAAACCTCAAAATAAAGCTGAGGCGGTGGAAATGCTCAGGAAGTTGTCCGGCTCTGACCATTATGTGTACAGCGGCGTTTGCCTAAAATCAACAGAAAAAACATACAGTTTTACAGGAAAAACCAAAGTGAGCTTTTACAAATTAAGTGATGCTGAAATTGAAGCGTATATTGAACAATGCAAACCTTATGACAAGGCCGGGAGCTATGGTATTCAGGAAATTATAGGTCACAAAAGCGTAAAATCTATTGAGGGTAGCTACAACAATGTTGTGGGATTACCCACCTCGCAATTGTATCAAGTTTTAAAAGCAGAATTCGGTTTTTAATGTCCGGCACGCTATTTTGGTTTAAATTGCGACTTGAAAATCGCCCAACCTCAACATGATTACCAATATGAAAACAACATTCACGTTAATCCTCGCTTTACTCCTCTCCATTTGTGGAGGCCGTGCGCAAAATACGCTTTCACCCGAGGCTGCCCTATTGTTGAAGCAAGTGAGGCAAAACACAGAATATGCGCGGAATCAAGGAGACTTACCTCACAATATTATTGAGGAATACGACTTATTGAGACACGCGGGAGATTACATCGTGCGCGCCGCACTTTGGGTTGATCATGATTTCAATTCCGCTGATTTACAAGCGTTGGGCGCTCGAAAAGGTTCACATACCGGGCGGGTGGTAACGGTGAGCGTTCCTTTACACCACTTAGATTTATTAGCTGAGATTCCCGGCGTCAAATACGTTGAAGTATCCGGCGGCGCAGCTCCTTTTTTAGAAAACCTGTTGCCCGACACCCGCACAGATAGTGTTCATGACGGTTTAGGCGGTTTAGCGGGCTCATATAACGGCGAGGGAGTGATTATTTGCGTAATTGACTGGGGATTTGATTACACGCACCCTGTTTTTTACGATGAAAGTTTACAAACCTTGCGCATCTCGCGTGCCTGGGATCAAAATAAATTGTCGGGTCCGGCTCCCGCCGGTTTCGATTTTGGTACAGAATACGTGGGACAAGCAGAGCTGGAAGCTGCGGGTGCCGATACCCAGTACGTTTTCGGGTTTATGTCGCACGGCACACACGTAGCCGGAATCGCGGGCGGCAACGGCGGAGGAACCGTTCACAGCGGTGTGGCGCCCGGTGCAGAATTGATTTTTATCAGTTTACGTCGTGATGCACCCTCTTACACCGATGCCATTACTTACGTTCGCGATTATGCAGCGTCTGTGAACAAACCGTTTGTGGTTAATATGAGTTTCGGCAGCCACTTAGGTCCCCACGACGGAACAGATTTGAAAAATTTTGCCATTGATGATATTGCCGGTGAGGGAAGAATATTTGTGGGATCGGCCGGCAACAACGGAAGAAACGGATTTCACCTGCACCGAAACTTTAATGAAAATCCCGACACATTGCGCACCGTATTTGATTTCAGAAGTGACGGCATTCCGGAAAGCTTTGGCCAAGCCTTGGTAATGTGGGGGTCTGAAGGAAGTACATTCGCCGGACGCATCAAATTGCTCTCCGGAACAAATATCGTTTTTGAATCGCCGATTTATCATACCGATCAAAGTCCGGTAACTATAGACACTTTTGCTGTTCCCAATACAAGTGACACGGTAATTTTACGCGTAACCGCCGCCGAAGCGTCCCCCATTAACGGGAAACCCACAATGAGATTCGAAGTATATCGCACCGGAAATTACCGCGGACTTTTAGAGGTAAAAAGTGAAGACAGTGAGTTTCACGTTTGGAGTGTGGTGCGCATGAATAACCGCTACACCAATTGGGGCGGTGCTTTGCGAAACACCTATCAAGGCGCTGAGGCCGGCGACATTGATTTTGGCCCCGGTGAGCCGGGCGGTGTAGGCAAAAATGTTATCACCGTAGCCTCACATAGGGCAGAGGAAATCATGAATGGAACGATTATTCGCGGTCAACTCAGCGGGTTTACCAGTAAAGGCCCCACGGTGGACATGCGTCAAAAGCCCAATATCAGCGCCCCGGGTGAAGCCGTGATTTCAGCAGTTAATTCCTTTGATCCCAATCCCGGCACTATTGTGGACTCGGCTCATCACAACGGTAAAACATACTTTTTTTCACCCTACTCCGGTACTTCCATGTCAGGCCCGGCCGTTGCGGGAATAGCCGCTCTTATGTTACAAGCCAATCCGAAACTCAACCACCAACAGGTGCGGGAGGTGATGCAAACTACCTCGAGATTAGATCAACACACCGGCTCCGATTTACACAACAATCCCGATTTGCGTTGGGGATACGGTAAAATTAATGCGCTGGCATGTGTGCTGCAAGCTGAAATGCTTGTTTCCAATGATAAACTTTCTCCTGACAACCTCTCCGGTACGGTTTACCCCAATCCGGCCACAGATTTTGTTTACATCAAAAACGCGGGTGATCTCAAAACCTACACCGTTTACAACACAGCCGGCAGTGAAGTGCATGCCGGTAGAATTGATCCTGCCGGACCGGAGGAAGCCCGGATCAATGTAAGTACATTGCTGCGCGGCATTTACCTCGTCAAGTTGAACGGAAAAAGTGAAAGCAGATTGGAAAAAATAATCATTGAATAAAAACAAAGCCTCTACCCCAACCTCATTACAGCAAACCCTCTTTGCGAGCATAGTTTACGGTTTTTTGAATGGCCCGGTCAATGGGTGTTACACTGTAATTCAAATGTTTGCGGGCTTTAGATAAATCCACGCCCCAATCGTGGGTGTATTTTTTGGCAAAACCCGGCGTTATTTTGGGAGCAGCCCCGGTTAAATCAGCCGTCCACTTGAGTAAGTAAGATACACCCACAATTACAAAAACCGGTACGTTAAACATGTTGTATTTTTTACCCGTG
>CAJXMT010000125.1 GCA_913056155.1 uncultured Cryomorphaceae bacterium | reverse complement strand
TGGCGTGACTGGAGTTCAGACGTGTGCTCTTCCGATCTTTTTGTTTGATTTGCCGGTGAGTTTTACAATTTCATCGGCAAATTCTTTAATGGTAATTTCATCGGGATTGCCGATGTTTACCGGTTGGGCACAATCAGAGAGTAATAATCGGTAAATGCCTTCAATAAGGTCATCCACGTAACAAAAGGAGCGGGTTTGACTGCCGTCTCCAAAAATGGTCATATCCTCACCGCGCAGAGCCTGACCGATAAAAGCCGGCAAAACACGACCGTCGTTCAATCTCATGCGCGGACCGTACGTGTTAAAAATACGCACAATTCGCGTTTCAACGCCGTGATACGTGTGGTAGGCCATGGTGATGGCTTCCATGTAGCGTTTGGCCTCGTCGTAAACGCCGCGCGGCCCCACCGGATTTACATGTCCCCAATATTCCTCGGTTTGCGGGTGAACTTGCGGATCTCCGTACACCTCACTGGTTGAGGCTACCAAAATACGGGCACTCTTGGCTTTGGCTAAGCCCAGCAAGTTATGAGTTCCCATAGCTCCTACTTTGAGCGTTTGAATGGGAATTTTGAGATAATCAATAGGCGAGGCGGGCGAAGCAAAGTGGAGGATGTAATCCAAATCACCTGCTACGTGCACAAACTTGGTAACGTCATGATGAAAAAAGTCAAAGTGCTTCTCGGGAAAAAGGTGATCGATATTGGATAAATTTCCCGTAATGAGGTTATCCATGCCAATTACGTGGTAACCTTTTTTCAAAAACTTATCGCAAAGGTGAGAGCCGAGAAAGCCGGCAGCGCCGGTGATGAGAACTTTTTTCATGATGTTTTGATTTTGAGTTTCAAACGCTTTAGCCGTTTACAAATTCCAATGTTGACCGGGTGATGTGTTCCAACTGCTCAGCTGTCATTTCGGTGTGAATGGGAAACGATAAAACTTGGTTGCTCAACTCTTCAGTAGTGTCCAAACGCTCCGGCTTTACCATGCCGGCAAACGCTTTTTGTTTGTGGTTGGCCAGCGGATAGTAAATGTTTGTGGGCACGCCTTTTTCTTTTAAAAACGCTTGAAGGGCGTCTCGATTTACATCGTGGAGTTTTACCGTGTATTGGTGATACACGTGCGAACTGAAAGATGCGGTAAAGGGAGCTGTGATATGCGGCGAATCTTTAAACGCACGGTTGTAAAAATCTGCAGCTTGATTACGGGCCATGTTATAATCATCTAAGTATCTCAATTTAACGCGCAGTATAGCTGCTTGAATACTGTCTAATCGCGAGTTTACTCCAATTTGATCGTGGTAATAGCGCTTGCTTTGTCCGTGATTGGCAATCATGCGCATCTCGGCGGCCATTTGGTCATCATTGGTCAAAATAGCACCGCCGTCGCCGTACGCGCCCAAGTTTTTTGAGGGGAAAAACGAAGTCGTACCAATATCGCCCATAGTACCCGCTTTTTTCACCGTGCCATTCGGGAATGTATAATCGGCACCTATACCTTGTGCAGTATCTTCCACCACTTTGAGGTTGTGTTTTTTTGCCACTTGTAAAACACCGTCCATATCGGCACACTGCCCATAAAGGTGAACGGGAATAATCGCTTTTGACTTATTGGTAATTTTGCTTTCCAAATCTTCAACATCAATGTTGTAAGTATCAGGGTAAACATCAACAAAAACCGGAGTAGCCCCCAAAAGCGCTATAACTTCACAGGTAGCAACGTAAGTAAAACTGGGCGTGAGCACTTCATCGCCGGGTTTAATATTCAAAGCCATTAATGCAATTTGCAACGCATCGGTTCCGTTGCCGCAGGGAATGACGTGCTTTACGTTGAGGTATTTTTCTAAATCGGCTTGAAAGTGTTTTACCTCCGGTCCGTTGATATAGGCCGTAGATTTTATTACATCTAAAACGGCTTTGTCTATTTCCTCCTCCATTTTGAGGTATTGATTTTTTAAATCAACGAGTTGAATATTTTCCATAAACTGAGTTGTTCGCTTTTCTTTTTTTGCGTTGAATATATGTAAATTACTGTTTGATTAACATTTTGTTACAACGCTTCATATTGTGTAAATAATCGCGGTTTTCGGCACGCGAAAACTTTGCGGCGCGAAGATAGTTTATTCCCGGTTTTACACCGTTTTTGTCGCGGTGTAAAACCGGGTTTTTGCAGTGTATTGGGGGTTCTGACCAAAAATATTATTTGGTGATGGTTATTTTTTTGGTAATACTTTCTCGTTCAGAACCGATTTTCAGGAAGTAAATTCCTGCCGACAGGTTGGAAACGTCTCGGGTAATTTGAGCCGGCATACCGTTCATACCTAAATTTTGTGACCATAGTATTTTCCCGGTTTGATCGATGATTACTATGCTTTTAACAGCGCCGGGAGCCGGCAGTTCAATTGTGATGGAATTTTGCGCAGGTACGGGATAAATTTTGATTTCGCCGCCGTTCAACAATTTACTTACCGATGTGGCAAACCAGCTGTAATCGGGCGAAAGTGTTCCGCAGCCCTCATTGTTAATCACTTCAACGTTGTAAACGCCTGAGGCAGTTGCCGTGTGTGATTGTGCAGTGCTGCCGGTAATGAGGTTGCCGTTGAAATACCAGCGGTAATCGGCCGCTTGAATGCTTGAGGTAAGTACATCATCATTGGCGTTAATTGCGGGTTGATCGGGAACGGGGAGCAATTCCACACCAATGGTATCAAAAAAGCTGCAATTCTGCTTAAATACCACTATGCTGTATGCGCCTTCTTGCGTAACGGGATAGGTTTTGTCAGTTACTGAAGGTTCGTGCAGCCAAGAGTGAGCGAAATTTGCAGGTGCGGTAAGCATAAATGTATCGCCCTCACACAAACCGGTATCATTACCCAAAAGCGGCGGAGCTTCCACTTCGCTTATGGTGAGGGTATCGCGAAAAATACAATTGTTTTGTGTGGTGATGCGCACTTCAACGGAGTCTTCATCAACGGCATGGTATTGCGAGCCGTTGTGAAAAACACTTTGTGTGTTGAAGGAATACCACTCAAAATTTTGAGCGCCTACATTTGTGGAAATAAGTACGGTATCAGCGGGGCAAAATGTGTAGTTGCTGTTAAAGGTATTGCCGATTGTGTCATTCGCCAGGTTTACGGTATCAAATGTATTGGCGCAATTTGAGAGTGTTGCTGAGGCTTCAACGGTGAAAACGCCTGCCGTGCCAAAAGCGGTTTGTGTTTGATTGCCCGCAGCAAAAGGATTTCCGTTTCTGTACCAGTTGAATTGGTAACCGGGAACTTCGGGGGTTTGCAAGGTGAGGGTATCGCCGGGACACATTAAGGCGTTTGCCGGTGAGGCATCAACGTGAAGTTGACAACACAGCGCGGTATCGGTCGTGTTTGCCGTTGCGCCGGTTACCGTAAGTGAATTTCCTTGAAGTGCAATTGAGCCGCTTGTGCCAAATGATGTGCCCGTCCATCCTGCAATGTTGGCTTGAGAAAATTGCGGGTCTTTTTGAAGGCAATCGGTATTGCCGTTTATATCGGTTTTAATGAGGTACGGACTGTAACTTCCCGGGCCAGAGGTGTTGGTTGAAGAAAGCAGGTAGTAGCCTTCATCATTGTTTTTTGCCAGTCCTGTAGGCCAGTGTCCGTCTGTTTGGTCAGAACCATAACTGCGTGCCCAATTGAGGTGACCTTGCGGACTCATATTAAGCAAAAATGCGTTGCGGTTGTTGGGGCCGGGACTTGAAAAATCGGTATAACCGGCGAGTAGAAAAGATTGTGCGGCAGAGTCGTAAATCATGTTGAAAGCGCGCTCGGTTTCCGGTGTACCGAAGGCGCGTGTCCAGTTTACATTTCCGGCCGTATCGGTGTTCATTACTGCCGCGTCGTGATTTCCGATGCCTACGCCGCGTACCCAGCCTGCAAAGTAATAGCTCCCGTTGAGTTCAACCACAGTGTTCAAGCGGTCGTTGTTAGGGCCGCCGTAGCGCTTTTGCCAAATGACATTCCCGGCGGTATCGGTCTTGAGGGCGACAAATTCTTGACCTCCGTTTCCGTTGGTATCAGCGGTAAGTCCGGCAAAAAGGTAGTGGCCGTCAGAGGTTTCAATCATGCCCATAAGTTCATCGTCAAAATCGGGAGTTCCGGCGGTTTTACTCCAAATCAGGTTTCCGTTTGCGCTGAATTTACTGTAGAGAATGTCTTCTTGATTGTTTTGCACAACCAATCCGGCAGCCATTAAATGACCGCTTGATGTTTCCATTACGCGGTAATAATTCACTGTTCCTTGCATGTCCACTGCTGCGGTGGACCAAATGATGTTGCCATTGGTATCGGCACGTGAAATAATGCCGCCGGCGTGGGGAAGTCCCAAACTTGAGGAAGAGCCTACACCCACAATTTCATCGTTTTGTGTGGTGATGATATCCCAAGTGGTTTCATCGCCGGTATCGCCGTAGGTTTTAAACCATTGGGGCTCACCAAAGCGGTTGTACTTTACGATAAAGGCATCTTTTTGATTGCCCGCTACGCTCTCGGTATAGCCGGTTCCGAATAAACTCCCCGATGAGGTTGTGGTAAGGTGGTAATTTCTGTCATTTGAGGAGGTGCCGGCCACTTTTTGAAAGGTGGTTTGGGCTGTGCCTTGAATGGAGATCAAGGCGATTGTTAAAAGGAGTGTAGTTGTTTTTTTCATGGCGTTTGGTTTTTTAGGGTTCTGACCAAAAATCAAATAATTGCTTTTTGACGCCGTCAAATGTAATACATTTATCCTAAAAAACCGGTATAAACCTCTAAAGTTCAACGCGACCCGAGGCGTACCGGCGCAACACCACAGCGGGCGGAATAAGTGCTGCGGCAGCACCGATGATGAGTACTACGGCGATGATAAATACGATATCGAGCAATTCGATTTTTACGGGGTAGGAGTCAACCAGCAAGCCCTGCAATTTCACGAGTTTAAATTGTTTTTGAAGGCCCACGGTGATGAGTCCTAATGCCAAACCTGCACCGCCGCCCAGTGCTGAAATGAGGAATCCTTCTTTAAAGAAAATATTGCGCAGTAAACGATGATCGGCGCCCATGCTTTTTAATATGCCGATGTCTTTTTTCTTGTCTAAAATGAGCATGGTTAAAGAGCCGATGATGTTAAAAGTGGCGATGACCAGTACAAAAGTGAGGATGAGGAAGGTGATCCATTTCTCTGTTTTGTTGGTTTTGTACAGCAGCTCATTGAGTTGGTAGCGCGTTTTAACGGTGAATGAGTCGCCCAGCAGGTCTTGAATTTTGTCACGTGTTTTTTCGAGTGAGGCCCCTTCAGCAAGTTGGAGTTCAACGGCGCTTAACACATTATTGCGCTTGATGAGTTTTTGAGCAAACTCAAGCGGAACGACGACGTATTCGCGGTCAAAATCGGCGTTGATGGAGAAAACTCCGCCGGTCATGATTTGCGCAGTGTGAAAAGCGTTGGTTTGCAGCGCCGCCCCCGAGGCATTGGGATTGGCGGTGTAAATATTGACCGGCCTCACGCCGCCGGGTTGCACGTTGAGTTGCTGCGCCACAAAATAACCGGCAATCATTTGCGGTGTTTTTTCGGGACCGTAAAGGGTACTTGAGCCGCGGTAAATGTGCATGGGCATATTGCTCATTTGTAAAAAAGCCTCATCGGTGCCTTTCATTTTGGCAAAGGTTTGCAAATCGCCAAAGCGTATCATTACCGATTCTTCCAGCGAAATGCTCAACGTATCCACTTCGTCAAGATTCAGCAGTGTTTGGTAATCCACGCTGTCGCGCTCAAAAAACTTTCCTTTTGCCGGTTCAATTCTAATTTCAGCATCAAAACTGCTGTATAAGGATTGCACCAAGTCCTCCAACCCGTTAAATGCCGAAAGCACGATAATTAACGCCATAGCGCCCACGCCCACACCCAACATAGAAATGTAGGAGATGAGATTCACCACGTTGTGATTTTTTTTACCAAAAAGGTAACGAAAGGCTATGGTGTTGCTGAATTTCACCCTAAAAGCTCGTCTATGCGTTCCACGTAATCTTGTGAATCATCTAAGTAAAAAGCGATTTCAGGCACAATGCGCAGTTGATTTTTTACGCGATTTCCCAGTTTGCCGCGTACGGGTTTTTCAAAGTTTTTGAGTTTTTGAATATCGGCTTTGAGGTCTTCACTCGGGAAAATACTCACATATATTTTGGCAAAGCTCAAATCCGGACTCATGCGCACGGTGGTGACCGTAAGCATTTTGCCCGGTAGGTATTCCGGGCCGTGGTGGGTGAGAATTTCACCGATGTCGCGCTTGAGTAAGGATGCTACTTTTTGTTGCCTGATTGAATCCATATTTTGTTTTTGAGTACGCAAAGGTAAAGTTATTGAGGGGATTGGGTTTAGTCGTGATTGGTTTTTGAATGTTTTTAGCCGGTGAAAGCTCAAAGGTTCCTAAACAAGAAGAGTGAGCGGAATTGTTGTTGGTGAAGGCTCAATGGTTCCCAACCAAGAAGTGTATGCGGAATGGAATACAGTGAAGGCTCAAAGGTCAAAGTCTTTTGCACGTCAGTGGTGGGAGCGGCGTTTGCGACTTGGTGTCTTGGCGATGGGGTGCGTACAAACATACATTCCGTCATGGCAATCAGAGCTTGCAAAAGAATCTGAGCGCCGTAGGTACGGCATCTTTGTTGGGTTTGTGTTCGTCGCTCAGGAGGCTGTTTTTTTTGTTATTTCGACAGGCTCAATCCTTGTGCCGGTGTTTTGAAAGCAGATTTTTAAGTGAGAGGAGCAGATTGAGAATAAACCGACACACGGCGTTTGTCGCTAAAAACACATGTAATATCTCAACTTCAAATGTTAACCTCACCGCGTAATCCTTTTCTTTTTCAATTATTTATTTAAGTTTGCATCAATGTATAAAATAAATCATAACGTCCCTTAACCGCTACAACAGGCGGCGGGGCATAAAAACTATGTATTATGTTTAAAAATAAAAATGAGCGCTTCGCCGCTACCGGAAACCTCGCTTGCAAGGCTTGCGACTTCCAAAATGTTGAAAACAACACTCAATTTGAAGGGGGGGATTTTAAGTGAACTTAAAACCCGATTTGTTCGATTTCAAAAACAAATTGGAATAATATTCATTTTTTCACTGTTTTTTATGACCACTCAATCACTAGTTGCTCAAAATGATTATTGGAACGGCCCTTTTAACACGGTTGACGATATTGATCGTGATGGCCGTGTAGCTATAGGTGTAGCGAGTGGGGTTCCGCAGCGCATATTACACATTGATGGTAATTTTCTTTTTGACAGCCCCACCAACTTTGCCATAGAAACCGGATTTGGGAATTTATTCATGCACAACGGTTCAGATATTTTCAACACCTTTACGGGCTATAATGCCGCTGCAAACGCTACGGGCAGTCGACTCACTCACTCGGGGCATCGTGCGGGATTTGGAGACCGCGGCGAGTTTAATACTTTTACGGGTTTTCAAACCGGTGAAAACAATAACACCGGGAGTTTCAACTCCTTTTTTGGAGCGTTAGCCGGACTCAACAATAATAATGGATATGCAAATACCTTCGCGGGAAATGAAGCCGGGCGAGATAATGTGGAGGGCTATTTAAACACGTACTTAGGATTTCGCTCGGGACTCAATTCGAGTAATAGCTACAACAATACAGCAGTGGGAGCGAGTACTTTGTTGAATAATAATTCGGGATTTGGCAATGTGGCCTTGGGAGAAGGCGCGTTGTTATCAATAACAGATCGAGATTTAAACATAGGCATAGGCAGATCGGCAGGTAGAAACCATTCGGATATGACTTCAATGGTTATAATAGGCAGCAATGCAGGGGAAAACGTTGCCCACAGTTTATACAGTGTGGTATCGGGAAATAATGCGTTTCGAACAGGGGATTTGGTTCAGAACTCTGTATTAATGGGAGACGGGGTTGCACAGAATCTTGAAACAAGTATGAATTCAGTGGTCTTAGGGCGCAATGCAGCATCAGCGGGTTTGAGTATTGATGAAACCGTGATTATAGGCGATAATGCAGGATTAAATGCTCAATATACGGGGGCAAGCGTGGTGATTGGCGATCGCGCAGCTCAGAATATTCAAAATTTTGAAAACTCTGTTACAATTGGTGCTGAGGTGGGATTTGGATCTACATCGATCAGCACTGCGCAGAGCATAGTAATAGGTTGGCGGGCAATGAGTAATTGGACTACCGCAGCAAGCAATATTGTAATAGGAACAGAAAGCGCACCCGACTTAGATACGGGAAGGGATAATGTGATTATAGGTACTGATGGAGGTTTAAGTTTCACAGATGACGAACAAAACGT
>CAJXMT010000124.1 GCA_913056155.1 uncultured Cryomorphaceae bacterium | reverse complement strand
TCATTCCTTGGCGGTTAAACACAATGGAGTGCTGGTAATCGAAATAGATAGGCACAACCAAAGATTTAAAATACGGTTTGCGCTTTAAGTGAATAATTGACGTTTTCCCGCTACTGTAAGTGTAGGGGTATAATTCAGATTTTGCCTTTGTGCGGTATTCGTACTTATTTTCACAAGCATTTTCTATACTTTCCCGATACTTTTCCGCTTCTGTTTTCCCCATGTCCCCCTCCTCTTCATCAGCATCAGCCCAAGGATCGTAATTATCGTCATTCGTTTCCCAGTTGGAATCATCTTCCCACGAATCATCATTTTGCGCAACGGCATGCAATCCAAAGCTCACAAGAGCCGGGATGAGTAAAAGTTTTATCATAAAAATAAATTGAATTCTCATAATTTCAGGTATTAATCATTTTCTTATTCAACAATAGATGTTCTAATAGCCACAATATAATCAGCGATTTTCTTCAAATCTGTAAGCTTTATATTCACGTCTTTAATCGAACTGCCTTCCTTAACCTCGGGCAAAGACATGAAAAACATATTGAGCTGTTCCAAATCGTTCACATACGGTTGTAAATGTTCCACCCTGCGCGAGAGATCATTCAAACCCACCAACATATTATCCAACATAGTCATTTGTTCCACAAGTCTTTGTGAAATCTCTCCTCGATCGCCCAAATCAGCGGCTTTTGCACCCAAGTACATGCCTTCAATCCAAGCGCCCGTAAAAATCACCAACGCTTCACTTGACACTACATTATCATCTACAAAAGCATCAGTACGTTCTTGTATTTCGCGCATAAGTTCAACCACCTTTTCCTCATCTTCAAGGTCACGTTCAAATCGATTTAAAAACTCCTTATCTGCGTAAACCTCAGCAAAACCAACATCGTCACCCAATTTTTTCAACACTTTTAAGTAAGAGACAGCTAAATTACTTTGAGAGTTCAGTGCCGCATAAGTGAAATCAGCAGAATAAACTCCGTAATTCAATAACTTCTTGGTTTTTGTGTTATACAGGTCGGCATTATCGGGGTCGTTTGCCACATCAGGTACATATTTCAACCCGGCCTTTTTGAACATTTCACCAATGTGAACACTTCCCGGAATTACAAAATTCGACTTTTTTACATTTTCCACCTCATCTTCTAAAGTGGTATCCTGCTTTTCAACATCCTTTTTAGCATTTTGGTCAGAACCTTGACCACCGTCATCACATGACTGAAAAGAAGCTGATAGCAGCATTAATAGCAAAATAAAATAGCGATTCATTTTCATACATCTTATATTTCGCGCTAAATTAAGAGTTCTGACTGTAATAACAGTGTGGAATTTTCTGTTTATTTTTACGCTTTAATAAAAAAACTGCCCTTTAGAGCCAATCAAAATATTATAAAACAAACATCTATGACTCAAAAAAATAAATTTGACATTTGTGTAATCGGCGGAGGTCCCTCGGGATTTGCCGCTGCCATGCGAGGCCTTGATTTGGGGAAGAGTGTGGTTCTGATTGAAAAAAAACAATTGGGCGGTGCGGGTATATTTAATGGTGCACTTTCGAGTAAAACCCTGTGGGAACTCTCTGAACGTTACACGAATACCCAGACCAATCGACACGGTTTCACTGTTTACGACAGCGAATTAAATTTCAACGCCATCATCAACGAAATGAATCGAGCTGTTAACGACCGATATACACAACTCAAAACCCAAGCAGACTATTACGTGCGAAAAGGCCGTTTACATGTTATTATTGGAAAGGCCGTTTTCAAAGATGACCATACGGTGGAAGTGTTTAACACCGCAGGCGAACGAAACGAAACTGTAACGGGTGAAAAAATTGTGGTTGCAGTGGGCAGCAAACCGCGCTTACTTCCCCATATTGAAGTAGACGAAAAAAACATTTTAACCAGTGACGGTTTGGGAAACCTCAAGGAGTTCCCTCAATCAATGGTGATTTTGGGAGCGGGTGTAATCGGCTGTGAATTCGCTACAATTTTTTCCAACTTTGGCAAAACCAAGGTTTACTTAATTGATCGAGCAGACCGCATTTTGCCATTTGAAGATGAGGACATTTCGAACACTGTTTCTGCTAATTTAGAGGAAAAAGGGGTGCATATTCACCGTAACGCCCAACTCATAAGAATGGAAAAAAGTCACAATGAAGTGGAGTATGAATTGAAATTCAATGACGGCAGAACTGAAATACACACCGTTGAAAATGCACTCATTAGCGTGGGTCGGGTTCCCAACTCCAATAACATCGGGTTAGAAAATACGGGAATTGAATTAAGCGAAAGAGGTCATTGTATAGATGAAAGTACAAAAACAAGTGTTGATCATATTTATGCAGTAGGCGATTTTACGGCTGATATCGCCTTGGTAAATATTGCGGAATTAGAGGGAAGGCACGCTATTGAAAAAATGTACGGCCTTACACATGCAAGTTTGAAGTATAATAATATCAGTACCATCATGTTTTTAAATCCTGAAGTGGCCGGGGTTGGATTAAATGAATCGCAGGCTCGGAAGGAGGGTATCCCCTACAAAATGGCTAAAATGAAATACAAATATGTAAATCGCGCCATTGCAATGAGGAAGTCAAAAGGATTTTTCAAACTTATTGTTTCAAACGACGATGAAATGAAAGTTTTGGGAATGCGCGTTTTGGGTGAACATGCATCAAGTGCCGTTGAGGCAATCGCCTTACTGATTAGCATGGATGGTACTGTTCATGACCTTGTTGAACTTGTTCACCCGCACCCTTCCATTCCGGAAGGGCTTCAAGAGTGCGCGCGCATGTTATCTGATAAATCGATTATAAAGCCTGAAGTATTTAATATGGATTTGCAATGCTACAGCGTTGATGAACAAGGAAGAATTGAACACCTGCATAAACGCAACAAGGAATTGGCCGGATAAAACCGGCTTTCATAAGTTCAGCAAGTTATAAGCCGAGAACATTACCTACTTTTGAAACGAAAAATAAACAGCAATTTTTTACGTGATACTAAACTACCATCATGAGTGAAGAATTATTAAAAGCCTTATTGCAATTGTTTGCACTGGCTTCATCAGATGAGGATTTAACTGATGAAAGTCGATCTGTCGTTAAGCGATTTTTAGCTTCTGAACTGGGCGAAGAAGAGGTGAGCCAATACATAGAGTTTTATGATTCATACGTTGCCGAGAACCAAAAATTATTTGGAGAAGGAACGGGCATTGATACAGAAACGGTAAAAGACGTTTGTTTAAAGGGTAATAAAAACCTCGTACAAAAACAAAAACTTACCATATTATTAAGGCTGCTGGAGTATATCATGGCAGACAAAAACGTCTCGGAACATGAGACGGAATTCTTGAAAACGGTGAGGGACAGTTTTAATATTCCTCAAACTGAATTTGCAGAAGCTTTGTCTTTTTCATCGGGAACTCGCTACGATGTGAAATTAACCCAAAACACTTTAATCGCAGATGAGGAAGAGCCTCGAGATTTAGGTGACGCACGTTTTCTCTCGTATAAAAACCTGAAAGGCCAAATCAGGTTTTTGTATTTTAAAAGTGTGAACACGTACACTTTTAGGTACTTTGGAAAAGAGTCTATTTTTTTAAACGGACAATCCATAATTCCTTGCTACACCTACATTTTCACACCGGGCTCTGCTATTCGCGGTTCTCGTATATCTCCCATTTATTACAGTGATATATCTTCACGCTACATGCAAAGTGAAGCGGGACAAACCATTACTTTTGCGGCTAAAAATATAGAATACTCCTTTCCCAACGGCGGAAAAGGATTGCATGAGTTCACCATCGAAGAAAAAAGCGGTAAGCTCGTAGGCATCATGGGAGGCAGCGGGGCCGGAAAATCTACCTTACTCAATGTACTTAACGGTAACTTGAAACCGTCATCGGGCAGCATTGAGATAAACGGGTTTGACCTCCACAAAGATCAAGACACCTTAAAGGGGGTTATCGGGTATGTGAGTCAGGATGATTTGCTGATCGAAGAACTAACTGTTTATCAGAACCTCTTTTACAATGCCAAATTGTGTTTCGACAACTTGGATGAAGATCAAGTTCATGAAAAGGTCATAAATATACTCAAATCGCTCGGGTTATATCAATCGCGAAATTTAAAAGTAGGCAGCCCTGTTGATAAGGTCATTAGTGGCGGGCAACGCAAACGTTTAAATATTGCACTGGAATTGATTCGCGAGCCGGCTGTCTTATTTGTGGATGAGCCTACTTCGGGGTTATCATCACGAGATTCAGAGAATATTATGGACTTACTCAAACAACTTACGCTAAAAGGTAAGTTGATATTTGTGGTAATTCACCAACCCTCCTCTGATATATTTAAATTATTTGATAAGCTGATTATGCTGGATTTGGGCGGGTACCCTGTTTACTACGGCGACCCTGTTGAAAGTATCATATATTTTAAACAACGCACTAACCAAGTAAACAGCGAGGAGAGTGAATGCCCTACCTGCGGTAATGTGAATCCGGAACAAATTTTCAACCTTTTAGAAACTCGTGTCATTGATGAATATGGTAACTTAACGGAAAAACGCAAGGTTTCACCCGAAGCTTGGTATGAAATATTTCAAGAATCAAAAGATGAGATACGCAGTGCTTCCACAGCCAAAGACGAACCCGTGAATGAATTGAGTAAACCCAATAAGTTCAATCAATTCGTGATATTCTTAAAACGTGATGTGCTTTCTAAATTGGCCAACAAGCAATACATGCTCATCAATTTCTTAGAAGCTCCTGTTTTGGCATTTATCCTTTCTTTTTTTATTAAATATTCCGCGAATCCAAAAGGAAAAACCTACGAATACGCACTTTTGGATAATGAAAACCTACCCGCCTACATCTTTATGGCTGTCATTGTTGCTCTTTTTGTAGGGCTAACAGTAAGTGCTGAAGAGATCATAAGAGACCGCAGAATAAGGCAGCGAGAACAATTCCTGGACTTGAGTTGGGGGTCCTACCTGTTGAGTAAAATTGTGATTCTGTTAGCATTGAGTACTATTCAAATGCTTTCTTTCGTAATCATTGGGAATTGGATAATGGAAATTAAAGGAATGACCCATTATTATTGGATTATGCTTTTTTCAACCGCCGCATTTGCCAATTTGCTGGGACTCAACATCTCATCTGCCTTTAACTCGGCTGTTACGATTTACATTCTTATTCCTTTCCTGATTATACCGCAACTAATTTTCAGCGGGGTTATTGTGAAGTTTGATAAATTGAACCCCGAAGTCAGTGCGCGCTCCCACGTACCTGTTATTGGCGAAATAATGGCTTCCCGATGGGCTTTTGAAGGTCTCTCCACGGCTCAATTCAAATACAATGATGAATCTGTTCATACTTATGAAGTCAACAAGCAATTAAGTATTGTAGATTATCGAAGAACGTACTGGATACCGGAAATCAGAAGCCGGTTAAATCTGCTCGAAAACAAAACCAATGATTATCAATTAGATGATCGCGCAGTTGATGCTATTGACCTATTGTCAAATGAGCTCAACAAAAGAGATATTCAATTGAATTATCCTATCATGGAGTTCAATTGGGTTGTGGGCGATGACACCCACAATCAAAAACTGATAGAGGAAACCAACCTGTATTTGAAAAAACTTAAAAAGTGGCTGAACAAAAAGCACTTAAAGGCTCTGAATAAAAAAGACCAAATCATTGGTCAACTGAACACACAGTATAAAAATAGCGGTGGATACAACGGGCTTAAGAAAAAACATTTCAATACAGGGCTCGAGGATTTGGTTACCAATAAATCAGAGTTAAACAGGATTTTAGAAATTGACAACACGCTGTTCCCGCAACAAAATCCTATTTACTATGAAGCAGAATCACCGCGTGCTCATTTTTATGCACCGGCGAAAAAGGTGAATGATTTTTCTGTTCCTACGTTTTGGTTCAATACTGCCGTTATTTGGATAATGACCTTGTTACTGGCCGTTATGCTGTATTTCGATATTTTAAAGAGAGTTATCAGTGTTTTCAACTTAAAATTGCCGTCTTTGATAAAAAAGAAATAATCCCAATTTATGGGCAACGAGAGATATTGATTCTCACTCTGAAGGAAAAGAGCCGGCTTCTTTTAAGGTTACGGTGAAACATGTGTTACCCGGTTGTGAATCAACGTGAATGGATCCGTTTAGTCTTTCCACAGCATCTTTGACCACATAAAGTCCTATGCCGGTGCCTCGGCTTTGGGAGTGACCACGAAAAAACATATCAAATATTTTATCAGCAATTTTTTTGGGCACCCCCACTCCGTTATCCTTTACTTGTAAAGTTAAATCATCGCCCAGCACTTCCATATTTATATATACCACACGATCTTGAACCGCATAATCTTGAAAAGATGCAGCGTTGAATAATAGTTGACTCAAAACAATTCTCAATCTGTGGTTTTCCGTCGTAAAAGAATTTCTTTGATTCACTTTTACTTCCACTCTCAAGCGCAAAAAATCATTGCTTATTTCAGCAACATCTTTGATCACCTCATTTACAAAAGACCTAAAATCGTTAATGGGCTTAGGCTCTTCTACAAGCCTCATATTTTCAGAAAAATAGGCAAAACTCTTTAAAGCCTCCTCTAACTTTTCGGCGCTGGTATCTATCATGTTGAGGTATTCCTCAACAGTTCGAGATGTTTTCTCCTCCCTAATTAACCGTGTTAAACCGATTATGGATGTGAGAGGGCCGCGTAAATCATGGCTCGCGCTGTAAATAAACCGGTCTAACTCACGATTAGCCTTTAATAATTTGTGGTTTTGCATTTCCAGTAAGATGGATGCTTTATACTTATCAAAGGCTCTATCAATGATAATTCCCAGATAATCCTCATTCCAAGGTTTTGTGATGTAGTGATAAATTTCACCTTTATTTATGGCGTCAACGGCAGGCTTTAAGTCATGATAGGCGGTTATAAGCATGGTGATGATTTTAGAATCGATTTTGCGGACTTCATCTAACAACTCAACCCCTGTCATATTAGGCATTCTTTGATCTGTAATGACAATATTTACGACATGGTCGTGAAGAAACCGAAGAGCCTCATCACCGGATTCTGCAGTGAAAATTTTATACCTCTTGCGATATGCGGCTCGAAAAGACTTTAAGTTTTCCGGCTCATCATCCACAAATAAAATACGGGGCTTTAATAACCGTTCATGATAGTTTTTGGAATTCATCAGATTGCATTTTAATGGGAATTTTAACGGTAAAAGCGGTACCTTGATCGGGTTCTGACCATACTTCAATTTCTCCGTTATGTTTGGCAATTATACTTTGACTTATTGATAAACCGAGTCCGGTACCTTCTCCGGGATCTTTAGTGGTGAAAAACGGATTGAATATATCTTTTATTTTATCCTGTGATATGCCTGAACCGTTATCCTCAATTCTAAACTCAACATATTCGCCCGCATTTTTTGCCGCCACCTTGACCATACCCCCATTACCCTCACCGTGCTTTTGTTTCACCGCAAAAACGGCATTGCTGAGCAAATTCATAAAAACCTGATTGATTTTACCCGCATAGCATTCAACACGTGGAATATTTTCAAAATCACGTTCTATTTGTACTGCATTTTTGGTTGTGTTATTAAGCAGCGTTAGTGTGGACTCAAGACCTTCTAGTAAATCAACACTTTTAACATCTTGTTCCTCAGCTCGCGAAAATACTTTTAAACCCCTTACAATTTCTGCCGTTCGTTTGGCTCCCTCAGCGATCCCCTCCAGCAATTGATAAATCTCATCTCGAATATAAGTGAGTTCATACCGTTCTATTTTATCCTGAATAGCTTTAATCTTAGTCTTATAATCTTCACTGTTTTCAATTTTCAAAAAGTCATCTAAAATTTCAAATACATCATCTATATCTCTTCGTATGGGTTTTACGTTTGAAGTCACAAAGTTTATGGGATTATTGATTTCATGAGCAATACCTGCGGTAAGTTGACCTAAAGACGCCATCTTCTCCTGGCTTACAAGCTGTGCCTGCGTCTCGCGCAATTCCTGTAACGTGTGGCTCAACTCTTCATTGGAAAGCGTTAAATCCTGCGTGCGCTCATCTACCATAACCTCGAGTTCAATCTTTTTATTTCGAATAAGACGCTCGTTCTCTTGGGCAGCCTCTAACGCTTTAAGCCTGTTTTGCTCATTTTGCCGCCTGATAATATTGATATTATCTGCCAAACCAAAAGCAAGTAATAACGCCGCTGCGGCAGATCCCAATTGCAAAATACTTTTTGTAAAAAGATTGTAGATCAAGACGCCTTCATCCGTTAAAACAAAAATAATTACAGACAGTAAAAAAAATGACCAGGCTCCCAAGAAAAAACGACCCTGTCGAGAACCCTCGGTCTCTGTTAAGCGTGCTCAAATAATTAGACTAAAAAACTGTCAAACGGCCATAACGTTCA
>CAJXMT010000123.1 GCA_913056155.1 uncultured Cryomorphaceae bacterium | reverse complement strand
CTGATCTACTAAATAAACTTCAAAATATTCAGACAGTTTTTTTCCATGCGTTTGCCAGTTATCTGATGAACCAAAAAGTCCGTGTAAAATAATCAACGGCTGCCCTGATCCCATTTTTTTATAATGTAACTTCATAGCTTATTGATCTAATAGTTTTTTATACATACCAATTACGTTCTCTAGCCCATAGTAAAGCGCATCAGATATCAAAGCATGACCAATACTCACTTCCGCTAAATGAGGAACACTTCTTTTGAAGAGACCTAAATTAATTAAATTCAAATCGTGACCAGCATTTACTCCCAAACCTAACTCATACGCCAAATTTGCAGCCTCAATGTAAGGAGTTATTGATTCCTCTGCATTCTTTGAATAAGTGTCAGCATAAGGACCTGTGTAAAGTTCAATTCTATCTACGCCAATTTTAGCAGCACCTTCAATATTTGCAAGATTTGTATCTACAAAAATAGAAGTTCTAACGCCTTGCCCTTTTATCGTTTTGATGATTTCCTTTAGCTTGTCTTCATGCTTTACCGTATCCCATCCTGCATTTGAAGTTAATACATCTGGTGGGTCGGGAACAAGAGTTGCTTGTTCGGGTTGAACAGATGCTATAATCTCCATAAAACGGTCATCGGGATATCCTTCAATATTAAATTCAGTTTTTACCAGAGGTGCAATTTCGCGAACATCCACATAGCGTATGTGACGCTCATCAGGACGCGGATGAACAGTGATTCCCTGAGCTCCAAATTGTTCACAATCAACAGCAGCCCGCGCCACATGAGGCGTGTTTCCGCCACGCGCATTTCTGATGGTGGCAATCTTATTTATATTCACACTTAATTTAGTCATAAAACCCTACTTTTGGCTGCGGATTTCGTTATCCGATTTGCAAAAGTAACAGTTTTTGTTGCTCGCGGTTCACTTGTTGTAAAACACAATTCGGGAATCCGGTATAAGTCCAATTTTAAAAAGTAAATATGACTGCCTTAGAACTTGTTTCAAACGACATCAAAGCGCCTGATATTAACGACCGGTGTGAACTTACCTTCGATTTATTTGACGAACATAAGGTTACTCATTTACCTGTTATAGATGAAAATGATCGATTTTACGGGATGATCAGCGAAAATGACGCCTACGACATTGAGAAACCCGATTCTAAATTCAAAGATATTTCACGAGTTCTTTCCCCGCTTTTCGTTGAAGAAACCGATCACGTATTTAAGGTTATTACCGTCATGACGCAGAGTAACAGCAATTGCGTGGCGGTTATTACTTCAAAAAAACGTTTTTTGGGTACCATCACCTCCGATGTATTGATGAAGGTTATCGGCGATACGGCACTTGTGAGTGATGTGGGCGGTGTTTTAGAGTTAGAGATGAACAGCTTTGATTATTCATTAGCTGAAATTTCGCGCTTGGTAGAAAGCAACAACGCGCGTATTTTGGGCAGTTATATTCGTAACGTGCCTGACTCTAAAAAAATATTCGTAACACTAAAAATAAATAAAACCGATTTATCAGCCATTATACAAACCTTTACGCGTTATGAATACGATGTTTCGGCTTCGTACTTTGAAGCTGCCAACGGCGACTCTCTTCAAGACCGCTACGACAACCTGATCAACTATCTTAACCTTTGATTCATGTTGGCATTGCGCGGCAATATCATTCTGCCCGTCCTGTTGCTGTTCTTTACCAAGGGAATTGCGCAACAACTACCCGACTTCAATCAACCGAGCTATACCGTTGGTAAAATAGTTGTTCACGGCAACAAAGTCACCAAAGACTTTATCGTAGTTCGCGAATTGGCATTTAATAAGGGTGATACCCTTTTCACAGGAGACATGCTGAACCGCATCAACCGTTCAGAATTTAACCTCAACAACACACTCCTGTTTCATTTTGTCACCATAGTACCTCAATTTGAAAGTAACACCGTGCATTTCGATATTTACCTTCGCGAGCGCTGGTACATTTGGCCTTACCCCATGATTGAAAATGCAGATCGCAACTTAAACACCTGGCTTCAAAACAAAGATTTTCAAAGACTTACTTACGGGATAGACTTATGGATCAACAACTTTAGAGGGCGCAACGAAATACTTCAAATCAAAGCTGAAACCGGTTTTGAACGCACCTTAGCCGGGTATTACAGCAAACCTTTTATCGACCGCAAAAAGCGATTCGGTATCAAATTCGGCGGCGGATACGCTATGAATAAAGAGGTAAACTACGGCAGTGAAGAAAATCGCAGGCTTTTTTACAGAGCTGACTCACCACAGCGTGAAAACATCTTTGCCGAGGTTGTATTAACCTACCGCCAAAAACTGTACACCCGTCAAGAACTGAGTCTTAAAATAAACAACTACTCTGTAGCAGACAGTATCACAGCATTGAGCAGAGACTTTTCCTACCTCAACAACAACCAAAGTGAAAGCGACTTTTTCACCTTAAGCTACCTGATTAAACACGATAAGCGAGACTTTATCATTTACCCGTTACGCGGTTATATGTTTTTGGTCAGAGCCCGAAAAACCGGCTTGGGAATTCTCCCCGGTTCCCCCGATTTACTCGAGTTGTATTCTGAAGTCCACAACCATCTCAAATTAGGAAAAAGACTGCGACTATCAACCGGGGTTTACGGCAGACTCAACCTGCTTGATGACCCGCCTTACCTTCATCAGCAAGGATTGGGATACGGTGACTTTGTGCGCGGCTATGAGCTCTACGTCATGGATGCCCAACACTACTTTGTATCTCGCAACAACCTCAAATTCACAATTGTAAAACCCAAAACCAAAAAACTCGACTTCTTACCTGGCGAAGCCTTTAACACAGCATTTTACGCCGTATATGCCAACTTATTTGCCGATGCCGGCTACGCTGAAGATCGCCTTTATTTTGGTCAGAACCCCCTCTCAAACAAATGGCTTGCGGGATATGGAGCCGGTGTGGATTTTGTGACCTATTACGATCTTATTCTGCGCATGGAGTACTCCTTGACGATTGACGGCAATCGCGGATTGTACTTCCACTTTGTCAAACCTATCTAAACACTGCACACAAAGAATTAAGGAACATCACCGTGCGGCCGGAACCGGATTATTTACATTTGCCTCGTGATATCTAAAGAAACCATACAATCGGCAGCCATATACGGTAAAGAAATCGAAACCGATCAAAACTCTTTAATACACTGTATCATAAAAAAATTGACAGCAAGCAATGTCAATCTTTTCATGCATAAAACCATGTACGATTCACTTACCGATGCCGGTTTTAAAGAAAAAATAGTTCCCTACCAAGACGAGCAAAATGCAGCCGCAAACGTACAACTCATTATCAGTATAGGCGGAGATGGTACATTTTTGAACGCTGCCAAATTTGCCGTTCGGGCATCAGCCCCAATAATTGGCCTCAATACCGGCCGCTTGGGATTCTTGGCCCGAATTTCACGAATCGAATTAGAAGCTGTTTTAAACAACTTACTTTCCGGAAATTACGACATTGAGAAACGCGCTTTGATTGAACTCGACAGCGAACCTCAGCTTTTCGGGAATCAAAATTTTGCTTTAAACGAATTTACGGTGCACAAGAATGATTCGTCATCAATGATTACCGTTAAAACTAAATTGGATGGAGAGTTTTTAAATTCTTACTGGGCAGACGGTCTCATCATTTCAACACCAACCGGCTCCACAGCCTACTCAATGAGTTGCGGCGGTCCGATAGTCATGCCCGGCTCTAATAATTTTATCATCACCCCCGTGGCTCCGCACAATCTCAACGTGAGACCGTTAGTCGTTCCCGATCAAAGCGAAATTGAACTCACGGTAGAAGGGCGCGGCAAAAACTGTATTGTCAGTTTAGATTCCTACATTCAAACTCATGACTTACAAACCGTTTTTAAACTCAGGCGGCATAAGAAGCATTTAAAATTTATAGTCCTCCCCGGGCACTCTCATTTAAAAACCCTTCGCAACAAACTCAATTGGGGACTGGATCAAAGAAATTAAATTCATAAAGATATTCACATTTAACTGTTGGTATTTTGTAAGTTTGCCTCACCTTAAACCTTATAGTGCTTACCAAACTACCCACATATCTGTCGGTGGCTGTATTACTTTTCATTGTTGTACCGTCTCAAGCCCAAAACAAATACCGCAAGCAAATCAAACATGAATTGAGTGGCGGAATCGGGTACGCTAATTGCTTAACTGATTTAGGCGGCGGACAAGGAGACGGCGGCTATATTCGCGACTTAGATCTGAACATGACCCGCCCGGCAGCTCAAATAGGTTACCGCATTTTAATAGGAAACAAAACGGCATTTAAATCAACTTTTTCATACTTGCGCGTCGGCGGTGACGATGCCAACTCAGGCAACCTCGGCCGCAGAGAAAGAAATCTAAACTTTACATCCAACATCTACGAATTAAAACTCCAATTCGAATATTATTTAGTGGAAGAGCCCGAAGGTATTTACAACTTTAGTGGATTTAGATATAACGGCCCATTCAGATTTGATTACTCCTTGTATCTCTTTGGGGGTATCGCTCCATTTTACTTCAATCCCAAAACCACTTACCAAGGTCAAACATACGCCTTGCGTGATCTTACTACTGAAGGCCAAGGTCTTCCCGACGGACCCGACACCTACGGCTCAATTGCTCTTGCCATTCCGTTGGGAATCGGTTTTAAATATATTATTAACAGACAGATTAGCGTGGGATTTGAAACCTCCGTTAGATTCACCACTACAGATTACCTCGACGATGTGAGCTCAACATACCACAATCAAGACGCTATACGTCAACAAAGCGGCGATGTAGCTGCAGCACTTGCAGACAGAAGAACTCGAGATAACAGAGGAAGCAGCGGCGGAATCAGAGGAAACCCCGACAATAATGACGTGTACTTTGCCGGTTTCTTTAGTTTTAACTACAAACTCAAATCCAAATAAAGCACAAGCACCGCACATATGGCGACAATACATTTTTTTCAATAAAAGTTTGGCTGTACCAATTATTTAGCCTTACATTTGCATCACCTTTCAAACCTTTCGTACACAAACGTACTAACCAAAAAACAAATTAGAAGATGAAGGCTCGAATACTCGTTCCGACCTTCCTTCTACTCTTCATTGGAACTTCTTTTACAAGTCACGCACAGCGTTGGAAACGCTATCGTCACGAAATCGGTGTGGGAGTTGGTGCAGCCAACTACATGGGCGATTTAGGCGGTAGTACCGTTGACGAAAATTCACGTTGGCGCGATTTTCAAGCAGAAGTCTCGCGTCCGTCCATTATGTTGACGTACAAGTACCGCGCAACAGAACGCATCGCATTCAGAGGTAATCTTGCCTTTGGTCGTGTTTTCGGCGATGATGAACTCGCAGGTAATGACGGTCGAAGAGAGCGTAATTTACATTTTCGTTCCAACATAATTGAATTTTCAGCACAGGCTGAATATTACTTTTTGACAGAGAACATTCGTTCTATCTACAGAATTAGAGGAATGCGAGGTTCAAGCGGATCTAATATTGCCGGTTACATATTCGGTGGTATTGGAGTGTTCAACTACAATCCGCAAGCACAAGATGATGGAGGCGATTGGGTTGGCCTGAGAGAATTGAATACCGAGGGTCAAGGCCTTCAAGATGCTCCCGATCCCTATTCAGCATTTGCTGTAACCTTTCCTTTAGGTATTGGATTTAAACTAGCCGTGAACAGACAATTTTCTGTTGGTCTGGAATATGGACTGCGATTCACAACAACTGATTATTTAGATGATGTGAGTGGTTCTTATTACAACCCTGAAATTTTAGAGGCTGAATACGGTGCCAAAACTGTTGAAATGTCTGACAGAAGATTAGAAGGTAAAAGAGCTTCTACAAATCGAAACCAGTCCGGTATTCGTGGAAATCCCGGAAGAACAGACGCCTATATGTTCGGCATGCTTACTTTCACGTATAAACTTCGATCTACCGGACAAAGTCGAACTCGATTCTAAATAATATCTTCGCGCCCGAAAACGTTATTTATTCAATGAAGTACGGCGCTCTGATTATATTCGTAGTCTTAACATCTCTAACAGCGCACCCTCAAAGTTTTCGAGAAATCGGTATCTTTGGGGGTGCGTCGTATTACAAAGGTGACTTAAACCCCAAAAAACACTTCCCCGGTGCTCATACCCATTTTGCATTTGGAGCAATATGGCGCGAAAATCTCAATAAAAGATGGGCAGTAAAAGCTTCATACATGCGCGGAAGAATTTCGGGAGTGGATGCCAATTTTCCCGAAAACCCATTACAAATTGATCGCAACCTCAGTTTCTTTTCCACTATTCACGAATTTTCAGGCACATTAGAATTCAACTTTTTCGAATTTAATCCCTTTGCCCCAACGAGTTTTTTCCAGAGTGCCGATAAAATCACCCCTTACGCATTCATAGGCATAGGTGTTTTTCGCTTCAATCCCCAAGCCCGCTTAGGTAACAACGTTTATGACTTACATGACCACAGCACCGAGCAACAAGATTACAATCGCACCGCACTTGCTATTCCATACGGCGCCGGTTTTAAATTTAGAATTTCACAAAGGATACTAATGTCTTTCGAATATGGCTTACGACTCACCTTTACAGACTATATTGACGATGTCAGCACACGGTATCCCCCTAACCCGGACTTACTAACCGAAACGGGAATCGACCTGTCCAATCGCAGTTTGCGAAAATCAGGGCCAAACGGCACCAATTGGGGAACTCAGCGCGGAGATTCACAAAGTAATGATTGGTATCACTTTGCCGGTTTTACACTTTCTGTAAACATTACCAAAAACCCGAATGCATGTCATTTCAATCAAGACAAGTACTTTTAACACAAAAAGTGAAAGCCGAAAATCATACGATAATTCAACCTTCAGATAGTTCTGTTTAGAGTACATTTGCACGTTTGTAAAAATGCTTGCCGTAAACCATGAAACAATCTGAACCAATAGGAAACGGAATCATCCCACGCCATATTGCAGTGATTATGGACGGCAACGGCCGTTGGGCTCGCAGTAAAGGTAAAGCCCGTATTTTCGGCCATAAAAGTGCCATTAAAGCAGTTCGCGACACGATTGAAGGCAGTGCAGAAGCCGGTGTAAAATACCTCACCTTATATGCCTTTTCAACCGAGAATTGGAATCGTCCAAAAGCTGAGGTTCGCGCACTTATGGAGCTCCTCGTTACTACCGTTAATAAAGAACTCGATACACTAAAGAAGAACAACATTCGTTTACTGACCATTGGTGATTTTAATTCACTGCCATCTAGTTGTAAACGTGACTTAAACGAGGCAATGAATGAAACGCGCAACAATAAAAAAATGGATGTTATTTTAGCACTGAGTTACAGTGCCAAAACAGAAATAATCGAAGCCGTTAAAAAAATATCCTCTGATGTGAAAAATGAAGAGCTCAGCCCCGCAGAAATTAATTACAATACATTTGAAAATTACTTGGAAACCAAAAACACACCCCATCCCGACTTATTAATAAGAACCGGTGGAGAGTGCAGAATTTCCAACTTTCTTTTGTGGCAGTTGGCTTATACCGAACTCGTTTTTATTGGTAAATACTGGCCTGACTTTCGCAAAAATGATTTATACGACTCAATACTCGAATATCAAAAAAGAGAACGCAGATTTGGAAAAACCAGCGAACAAGTTACCGTTAAGTAACCATTATATTTTTCTACTCCTTTTACTGCTCTCCGCTTTTACCATTAAGCAAAAAGCAGCAATGGGTCAAAGTGAAATTGACTACTCAAACCCCAAGGAATATCTGATTGGCGGAATCACTATCACCGGCACATCAAAAGTTGACAAAAATGCCGTTTTGCTGCTTACAGGTCTGTCTATCGGTCAACAAATAACTGTACCCGGAGAGGATATCGCAGATGCCATTAAAAACCTTTGGGATCAAAACCTGTTTTCAGACATATCTGTTTCATACGATCAAATTGACGGTAAAAAAATACATCTCACGTTTTACTTGGTAGAACAGCCTCGTCTTTCACGCTATAAACTGGAAGGTGTTTCCAAATCTGAAGCAGACGACATACGCGAAAAAATCAATCTCCACAAAGAGAAAGTGATTACTAAAAATGCACTCGTTTCTTCGAAGCACCGCATTAAAAAGTACCTAATCAATAAAGGATATCTCAACGCTGATGTTCAAATCATTCAAAAGGAAGATGAAGATTTCGACAACCATATCATGCTAACCATTCAAGTCGATAAAAAAGAAAAAGTTAAAGTCAATGACGTTATCATTCACGGTAATGAGAAGATAAAGGACAATGTTCTGGAAAGAGCCATGAAAAAGACAAATGCCAAAGAGTTGAAAAACTTTTTCAGGACTAAAAAGTTCCTGCAGGAGGAATACGAAAATGATAAGGTTAACCTCATAGATAAATACAATGAAAAAGGATACAGGG
>CAJXMT010000122.1 GCA_913056155.1 uncultured Cryomorphaceae bacterium | reverse complement strand
AAAACTCAAATCAAAGGAGTCCCCCAGCAATACATCTCCTTCAAAACTCATCACCAAGTTACTGTCATGAATATCAAAGTTGCCTGAAAAACGTTCGTTTTTGAAGTTTCCACCCACGTTGATGTCGTTGTAGGTGTAATTGAATAATTCGAGTTTATGCACTGTACCATTCAAATCGGCATTGAGCTTTTCAAGGTCAAACTCGCGCCCTTTTACCTGAGCTGTTAAGCTCACCTTACCCATAGAAGTTTCATTATTAACAAGTTTACCGAAATTAAAATCTCGAGCTTTCAGGCTTCCGCTGTAGGCTAAAACATTACCCGGTGTTTGAAATAGTTTGACGTCTGTATCTAAGTATCCCAATGCTGAAGTAAGTTCACCGTTTGCGACAAAGTCTTTTATAAAACCGGTAAAACTGCCTTTAAATTGCATTTTTCCAAATTTATCTACGGCTTTGGGCACGGGCAATTTTTTTCCTTCTTGATAAGGCGGGATACTCAAAGCGGTAAGGTCTTGGCGCCTCACATGAAGTTGGTTTACGTTTAAATTAAAAAAGGTATTATCAATATCAGGTAGTCCCATAATATTCGCACTGCCGCCCAAATATCCCGATTCACCAAATGTGAGCTCCAATTCCTGCGCCCGCAGTGCGGAAACCGTACCTTTTACATCACCTGAAATTTTAAATTCATCGTGCCATCCTTCTAACTGAGGTGCAAAATAGGTGATATCTTTAAAATTAAGTTCTGTACCGATTAAAGAGCTGTTTATGCGCACTTTTTCATTAAAGCTCGCGTAATCTGAAGGGGATTCATAATCGAAGCGCAAATCTCCCAAAACACGACTTTGCGGCGTAATTAAGCGAAGGTTTTTTACCTCTGTTCGTTTTGATGTGTAGGTTGCATGACCGGCAAATTCATTCATTTCAAAGCCCGATTTTTCTTTGAATTCAAAGTGCATAAAATCAGCTTCAATAGAATCTCCGAATATGGTTACCGTTCTCAAATGCAGATAAATGGAATCAACATCAAGATGCTGCCAATCTACACCAAACTTTTGATGTTCCTCATTTTGATTTTCATATATAAATTTCCCGTTACGCATTTGAAATTCCGAAAAATTGATATGAAATGGTTTTCCTGCGGTGGTATCAGGTTCTGACCTGCTGAATTTACGGAGTAAGGTATTTAAATTATTGAGGGTATCACCTTCGTATTTTCTCAGAAAAAATTTGGGTTCAAAAACCTTTGCTTCTCGCAAATTTAAAGCATTCCCGTCTTTATTTAATAGCATTTTCCACAGTCCGGCATCTATTTTATCTACATGAGCCAAAGTGTCTCTACGGTGATCTTCAACATAAAGCCCATCAATAATCAAGTGATCAAAAAAGGAAATATTCACACCTTCTACAGACATTTTAATGTCGTAGTTTTTGAGAGCATAGGAAGAAACTTGATGCACTATAAATGTTTGACCAACGGGACTAGTAATAATAAAGTATGCAAATAGGATGAGAAATAATAAAAATGCGACTATGCCGCTCAACCACCATGCTATTATTTTAAGTGACCTTTTGATAACTGTTTCTTCTTATTTATTGTGTGTGCAAAAATCGTGCACAAAGGTACAATGAATAGCTGTTCAAACCTTTGCCGTAATGCCCACAAATGTAGTATCGGTATATTGGTTGAGCATCCAGCCGGTTATGCTGTAACGTTCTTTATTAACGGGCAATACTTCGTGGTAAACGCTGTTACTTAAAAACAGTACCAACCGTCCCGCTTGAGGTGTAATATCTTCGTAAGATTGCCCGTCTTCGTCATAAATTCTCAACTCGCCGCCGTCTCCGGGTTGCCAATCTGCGTTCAGGTAAAACACTGCGGATAAAACTCTTTTGCCGTTTACTTGAAGTTGGTCAATATGTTTTTCGTAGTGCGCTCCTATCGGGTAACACGCGTAGTGCATTTCAATATCTTTAATCCCCAAAAACGCTCCCCGATTTAAACCTTCAATAAGATTACGCATTTTTTCGATGTAAGATTGTATTGCGGAATTGCCGCTATCGGGATCAATCCAAAACACCGAGTCTCCGCGAACCTGTTTATTTACAGTATGCAAATGTGCGGTTCCAACACCGGCTCGCGTGAAATGTGCTTCACGATTTAAATCTTGAGCATGTGTGAATATTTTTCTTGTTTGGTCAGAACCCAAAAAATCGTCGATAACAACACGGCCGCTTTCAGCCAAATTGTTAATAATGTCAACTACGGAAATATTCATTTTAAAAACTCACCGGCCTGAAGAACTGATAAAGCCTCATTACAATTTTCAGGCATTTCAGGGTATTGTTCAATATCCTCGGCCAACCGTTTTAAGCTTTCGTTATAAATAGGTCTGAAAGACTCCCTGATAAAAACGCCCATTATGCGCGCAAAAGGGGTTCCTCCTATTTTTTGCCGGTAAAACCATGTAACGCGGGTTCCATCGCGAACTTCTTTAAATCGAATTTCTTCGTGACCTTCTTGTATTTCTCCAAAAGCCACACTGCCGATTATGTGTTCATCATGGCTCACTTCCAAATATTTAACACCGCCGGTAGCACCTGATTGCTTATTAGCCCAAGTATAACTGGCCCCCTCACCCCTCGTGACATCACCTAAGATCGTGACAACATTAGAATCTAAATTCTCCACCGTTGACCAACGCAGGCGCTTTTCCATGTCATTCACGTGATGAAACACTTTACAAACGGGAGATTTAATAACGCGTTCAACCTGAATTTTAATGGTATCGGGTTGTAAAAACCCGACAACGGCTAAAATAAGTACAAGACTTACAATAACAAAAAAAGCAATCTTAAGGAACTTCATATTGTAAATTTATATTGTAATTTTTTATGCGGAGTGCCGTGTAATCTGTTTCAACCAATTGCTCAAAGCATCATAAGCGGCCTTTCTGGCGTTGGGTTTACTCAAAAAAACATCATGTTTGGCCCCGGCGATTTCCATTTCGGTTACATCCTCTGTAAATTTCGCGCTGTATTTACGCATATCCTCAACGTTTAAAACGGCGTCGGCGTAATGCAAATCATCATTCCACCTAATGAATCGCGATAGACTTTTATTGCTGTGCAAAATTAGTACGGGAATGTTTCTCTTTAATCCGCGCCTGAATCTTTTTTGTGCACGATGAACGGCCAAAACCCAACCTGAATAAACGGGAAAACTTTCAAGCGGCTTGAGCTTCAAATCAAACTCCCACTCACCCTCGTAATTCTTATGAAGGCTGCGACAATACAATTTACTGAATTTACCCGGCAATTTTGTATAAGGAAAATACAATCCTAAAAACCGCAATGCAGGCAAAAGGGTTCTTTTTGACCACTCCGGATAGGGAAAAGCAAAAAACGGGCTGTTGAGAAATAAGGCATCTACTTTTTTTCCGTCGGGATGTTCATTGCAAAAAAGTGATGCGGAAATGGTACCGGTTGAATGACCGTTGAGTATTAAGTAATCGTGCTTATTTTTAATCGTATTTACCGCAGCTGAAATTTCCTCAAAATACTCGGTAAAAGAAAGGGCAAAGTTAGGGCGTTGGTGATTCATTAGAGCGCGACCGTATTTGCGTAAATCCAACGCGTAAAAAGCTACTCGGCAACCTGCATAAAACTTGGCCAGTGCTGTTTGAAAAAAATAATCAGACATCCCGTGAATATACAACACAGCGCGCTGATGGTGAAGTGAAGGCGTGTATGAAATCAATACTGCTTTTACTTCACCTTCATAATCCTTCTTGAGTGTTAAGTGATTATATGTAAAATCATCATGCATTTTGAAACCGATTAACGCTTCAAAGATAGTATTTTTGGATGACAGTTGCACATAGCATTGAAGGCTCTGACCAAAAAAAGGAAAACTCGTTTATTTCACGATTATTTTGGCAGTACTCACCGGTTTTTGATTCTTCAAAATGCTCAATACATACATGCCAGCCGGGAGGTTTTGCGGAATCTCAATCCTATTATTTTCACCTTGAAGTTTTTCCTGAACCACTAAATTACCGTTGAGGCCTACCAGTGTAACCTCGGTTCCTTCAACATGATTGTCAATATGAAGGGTGGAGCCCGCGGCCAAAGGATTGGGGTATATTTTTATTCGCGAGTCAGTTACTTGTTCCCGGGATTCTGCCGAAACTTTTACGCTCGGGTTAAAAACTATAATATGATTTTTGCCTGAAACTGCTCGCCCCTCCATGTCAATACGGTTTCCATCTTCGTCTTGTACAATGATTTGTCCCAATTTACTTTTCCCTTGAACGCCGAATGAAAACCAGTAATCCAATGGCATACTTGTATTTTTCACCGTGATTACCAAGTCGCCGTTACCGTTGATTTCTGTGTAGAATTGTATATTCTCTCTACGTTTCCAAAAGTCACCGTATGCGTCATTTGTGGCAAAAAAGGTGTATGCCGGCAAATTATTTATATACATGTTTTGTGCTTTTAATTTCCAATTTCTGTTGGGGTGTACCAATAAGGTAACAGGTGAATAATTAGCAGCATATCGGTACGTGGCATCTAACCAGTTGTTTTGAACCACATTTTCATAATTACCACCGTTAAACTCACTGTTTTCCCAAACATCTGAAATGGTCATGGAAATTTGATAAACCTCACTGATTTCACCGCTGAAACTGCGATCTTTCTTCATTCTGAAAGGAAAACTGTACAAAATATTATTCGAGCTTAATGAGCTGTCGAAAATATATCCCAAATCTTCAAGACAATTCACGAGTGAATTGGGAAAAGCCAAATGTCCTGCCCGAAAAGTTCTTACTTTTACATTGTGATTCATTTCAAGCAGGTTTTTAGAAATTTCCACTTCGGGCATTACATATCCGTTTGATGTAGCGTTTCCGTCCCAATAAGGTTGATAGGTATTGGGATTAAGACCCGAGGGGCCACGTTCAAACTCTGCAAAATCTCTAAAGTGGCCTACGGAGTGTGAACTTATGGTGTGGCCCATTTCTTTAATTTGATTCAAAGTATGTTCCGCCCCTAAATAAAAATCACTCATGGCTTCATCATTAAAATAGCGAACGGTTGCGTTGTAATTCGCTTTAATGCCCTGAGCTTGTTCCGTAACGGCAAAAGGCAGCATAGTATCCATAGCGGTTCGACTGTCTAAATCATGTGTGATCATTACCGTACTTTCACTGTTACCGGGCGATGTGTGTTTCCAAACTGCGTGAGGAATATGTTTGGTATATATGGAGCGGAATAACAAAACAAATACATCAGCGCTGGGCTCAAATCCGTTTGACCAAACACGTTGTGCCTGATAATCGTATCCGAGTTGAGGGCGCAAAATTACGTCACGAATGGAAAGCCCTAGCGAATAAGCCGTACCGCTGCCAAATTCGTTTCTCACAAAACAGGGTTTTGCGGGGTCATTACCGAAAAAGGCCAAAGGCTCCGCGCCATTCAGGTTGTAATGCCTGCTGTAAATGGTTTCATCATAAGTTAATCTACCCAATGAAGTTTCTTTTTCCATAGGATCGTCAAAGTATTCAAACAATTCAGGATCAGAATCAGCATCCCAATTGATGTGGTAGTTTTGTCTTGAAGTTTCAAAACCGGTAATTCCAAATACCCCATGTAAGCCGGAAGTTCTGATGTTAGAAGCAAAAAGCACACCTCCGTTTGAAACAAAATTTATTATATAATTGGTTTCCAATGCATTAAACGAAGAATGATAAACATCTGAACTGAAAATGACGAATCCATATTGAAGAGCCTCCTCCAAAGATGGTGTTTTTATGTATGGTATGCCTGTTGCATTGAGCATTTGTTCGCAAGCAAAAACCCGAGAGTCATCCTCCTCATTTCTGTCCATCATATCAAGCAGTGCAACGCTGCGGCTCTTTCCCTCACCCGATTGAGATTGAGCATATAGTGAAATAAAAAACATGTAAACGAATAAAATTATAAATCGCTTAAAGGGTAGTGCACGTGTCATTGTATTGTATTTTTTTATATTTTAGCTGCAAATACATTGCCATGGGAGTAACCAAGCGCCTCAAAAGCACTCAATCTATTTACATTACCATTATAATAGTGGTGTTTACGCCCGTAGGATTGCGTTTATTCAATGATTACCATATCGGTAATATGTTTCATTTTGGGTTTAATAATCCCACAATCATCATTTCCATACTCTTTTTTGCGATTCTTATACCGGTAGCCAATAGAATTTTTAACGTACAAATGAAAGCTGAGTTCTACACAGCAAAACATATTTTCAGCAAATACATTTCTGCGCTTGCAGTAAAAGGGATCACCATTGCAACAGTGGGGATATTCAACTCAATTGTTTACATTTCAACGGGTAATTTTGCTGCACTTATAATCAGTATATTTACTATAATACTAATAATCAATTCATTCCCCACAATGAAAGGGGCTTTAAAAAATTGCGGTATCACCAAAGTAGATTTGGAAAATGATGAGCGCAATACAATCAATGAAAATTAAGCTGATGCCACCTACTCTTCCTCCATACAACTTAAATCAGATTCCATCTGCTCGATCACTGCCGGCAAAACCTCATTAAATTCATATACATACTCTCGTAATTGAGAATTTTGATTATTGCTTTTACACAAATTTTCAAAATCTTCAATTTTCTCGGTAAGCGCAGGAATTTTCACCGTATTCACAGTGGATTTCAATTTGTGTAGTTCTGAAGAAAGTTTATCGTATTGCTCGTTTTGATAGTAGCGATTGATGTTTTCCAACGACTCGGGCACCGTTTCTATAAACAACATCATTAATTGACGGGTAAATTCTCGATTCCCGCCTGACATTTCTTCAACAAAGCGCAAATCATATAATTTTTCACTCATAGCTTAGTCATATTATGATTTCAAATGTAACTATTATCAACTGACAATTGAACAATTAAAAGCAAATTTTAAAAAATGGTTTAATCTCTTATGGTGTTCCCCTTAAATATACTTTTTCAGTCAATTGGTATTGATCTCCAATTGATTGCAGGATAAAGATTCCCGATTGGTAAACGCGCGGTACAAATTGATCTCCTTTGTAGCTTTGCACTAAACGTCCCCCGGTATCATACAGTTTCCAAAGGGGCTGTTGAGCAACTTGCCCCCGAATATAAAACCCGGTTATGTCGCGACGGATTTCAAATTCCACCTCCCCTGTGCGGTTAGGAACAGAGTTGGGCTCTTTAACAACTTGGGTAATGCAGTGCTTTTGATTTGAAGTATTGGAGTCTGCCTGAAAGTCAAATTCGGCACAAACTTCAAATGAATCGGCTCTTGTAAATAAGTAAGGCGGTGAAAGCAGTCTCAGCGTATCATTCACCTGCCAAGCCAGTTCATACCGCGTGTTGATCGATTGATTTTTAATCGTCCAAATAAGAGTAACCTCGGTGCTATCGGGCAATGAATCGGGCCCGTCATTTGTGCAAACTGCTCTGTACCGCAAATTCTCATTCAGTTCAGGCTCATTAAGCGGAACAATGTCAATCATTTGCAAATCTGATGTTTGGGTTCTGACAGAAAGACCACAAAAAATCACAAATAACACAATAAAAAGTGTAGGTCGAAAAATGGAATGCATTAGAATGATTTTAAATGTGTTGAAAAATCGAGAGCCTTCTCGGTAAATGTACTCCAAAGGTATTTTTTCTTTTCATCTGCAGCGGCGCGAGAAAACGCTTCAAACTTGTTTTGATCAAAGAATTTCTCGATGTACTCCGCAATTTTATCCGGACTTTTTGGCGTCACATACCCCACCTTATCATGTGGAACAAACTCTTTTAAACCGCCAACATCCGTTACCAACATGGGCGTATCAAACCAATACGCTATTTGCGTAATGCCGCTTTGACTGGCAGTGTGATAAGTTTGCGCAACCAAATCGGCAGCGCAAAAGTAATCTTTCACGCTGCTCTCGGGTATAAATCGATTTTCAAAAATAACGCGTCCTTGAAGGTTGAGCTCATCAATCATATTGATGTATTTTTCAGGATTATCATAAAACTCTCCAATAATCAACAACTTGGTGTTGCGCTTTTTGATTTTCTCGGTGCCGAAAGCTTTCAACAATAAATCGAGTCCCTTGTAAGCCCTCACCAAACCAAAAAACAACACGTATTCCGCATCACGTTCTAAATTTAGCGTACTTCGCGCCTGAACTTTCGATATTTTTTTGCCAAATTGCTCATTTACCGGGTGCGGCAAATAAATACAAGGTTTTCGCGTAAGCGTTTGCAGCTCTGCCTTTACCGTGCTTGATAAAGTAATAAAGCCGTGGCAAGCACTTATAAAATATTTAGTGAATGCAGCATCTCCCGGGCGCTTTTCATGCGGGATGATATTATCAGTAATGCCTATTACGGTAGCCTCTTTCTTTAACGCGCGGCCTATAGTCCCCAATGAAGGCGCCATAAAAGGCAACCAATAGCGTATGAAAACCACTG
>CAJXMT010000121.1 GCA_913056155.1 uncultured Cryomorphaceae bacterium | reverse complement strand
CGGGCAGTTATAAAGATTTGGATGTTTTAATCGTATTAACGGCTCCTAAAGCGTTGCGCATTCAAAGAGTGGCAAGCAGGGACGGCTCTGACCAAAAACAAATTGAAGCCCGAATGAGCAACCAAATAACTGACGCCGAGCGCCGTAAATATGCAGATTACGTCATCGAAAATACCACGTTAGAACATTTACAAGATCAGGTAAATGCCATACATGAGCAGCTGCTGTCGAGAAGTAGGTAGCATCATTCCAAAATCATTTTACCTCTCACCTCCTCGCATCGGTGAATCAATCGCGGAAAAAAAGATTGAAATAAGCCTTCAAATTGTACGTAATGCGATTTGATATCGTCCACAGCCCATGGCATATTATTGTCAAAAGCTGCGCGCCCCGACATTCCGTCAAATACTTTTTGAACTCCGTTCAACGTTGCGTATGCCTCAAAAACATTTACCTCAACAGCAAAGTTCAAAAACCGCAACGCTTTGGGCGGCATAAAATCTTTATGGCTCAAAAGCACACGGTAACAATGCCGGGCAAAACGCTCGAGTTCATTTTCCTCAAAATAAAACCCGCTTGCCGCTAAATAGTGATCCCAAATAATATCAGCCACAACCGGACTGTATTTTCCTTGTGTGGGTCGTAACAAGTTGACGAGTTGAATAAACTCCTCACTTGCATCTGTAAAGGCATCAATCTCCCGATGCAGCGCAATACCTTTTTGCATATTTTCCGGTAACTTCTCGATTTGCCGCGAGGTACAAAAGTCACCTAGAAAATTACCGGTCATCACTTCATTATTACATCCGGATACAAAAAGGTGAGCCAAGAAATTCATGAATCAAAGGTAAGTCGAACATAAAAAACTCATCATGTGAAACAATGAAAACCTCAAAGTTGTTTATCTTTGAGGATATAAAAATTACGCACTTATGTTGGACGAAAAATTTTTTGATAACCTCAAGTTTGATCAATTTAAACCCGCCAAAGGTCGGTTTTTAATATCAGAACCCTTTTTACCCGATCCCAATTTCAGTAGAACTGTAATTTTACTTACGGAGCACAACAGTGAAGGGAGTTTTGGGTTAGTCGTAAACAAACAACTTGAAATCAAGCCGGAAGATGTACTCGCCGACCTTATCACCACCCCTTTCCAACTGTTTTCGGGCGGGCCGGTTTCTTACAATGAAATGTACTATATCCACACGATGGGGCATGAAATTGAAGGTAGCTTGGAAATCCTTCCCGCCCTTTATTGGGGCGGAAACTTTGAGCAAATAAGCAACCGTGTGAAACAAAACTTGTATGATACCGAGCAAATTAAGTTTTTTGTGGGCTACAGCGGCTGGTCTCCCGGGCAATTGCAAGATGAAATCAATCAAAAATCGTGGATTGTATTACCGGCAGATGCCGCTACTGCTTTGAGTGCCGACCCTGATATGTGGAAAAGCTTACTCAAAAATCACGGTAAAAATTTTGAGTTACTCAGTAATTTCCCCAAAAACCCCGAATGGAATTAAACCCGAATACAAAACGTTGTAAGTGGTTTTTACCGCATGCTCTTGACTATTTTTGCATTCTCACTTTACTGTTATGAATAAAAAATATGCATTTCTTTTTTTCGTTCAAATTTGCATGTTGACCGGCTTTGCGCAAATTCCTACCGTTTATTACGACGTGGTTCAAAACAGCTTAAATGAAGGCGCAGCTATACCGGCCGAAACGCCGTTTCAACTCAAAAGTAATTTACCCGAGCAAGTTGTTTTTGTTGAGCTCAATCTGCATCGCGGTGAAAAAAGAGGAAACCCTGATTACACGTACAACTGGAAAAAGCCCTTCCATTTTGAAGTGAACGAGTTCACTCTTAAAATTGCCGAACCGCTCAAAGGGAATGACAACTACAGCTTTGAATTTAAATACTTTGTGAAAGCCAATCAAAATCAAATGCAGCGTTTGGAAGCCGGCGTGCACAAAAATTTGGAAGGATACATTAAATCCAACTTTGAAGCCAAAAAACGCAAATTCACCATAATAAGCGGCAAACGAGAAATGGTGAAAAACCTCAACAAAATTATGAATGACGGCATTGGAGATTACCGTCACGGCACTGACGCTGAGTTTAACGGTTTTAGTGATATCGTGCTTAATAAAATGGAGCAAATAGAAAACACCAAACTCAAAAGAGCTCGATTTAACGTATTCGGCAGCAAAAAAAACAAAGACAGCACCCGCGTCAATTACGCCAACCGGCTTGTTGACGAATTGATTCAACTCGTGCAAAGTGAAGCCTCTCAGTACCTCAATTCCGATATGTTTGTACTGGCTGATACGCGACAAATCAAGCAGCAAGCTACAGAAAATAAACCCAATTACATCGCCTTAAACTTTGGATTTAGCGGTGCTTACCTCGACGGTAGTACAAAAAACCTCGATTACGGCACCTCCCCTTACGCGGGCATATCGCTGCCACTCGGGAAACTAGCATTTCACCCTCTACTCAGCAAAACTTCTTTTTCTGCCGGTTTAATGCTTCAAAATATGGAAGACAACGCCGGTAACAGCATCTCCGGGCCACTTATCGGCAGGCCTTTATACACAGCTTTAGGCTTTAAAACCCTTAAAATTTTCAGATTCAATGCCGGGGCAATGGTAGCTTCGCAAGAAGTCACCGGCGCCAACAATCAAATAAATGAAAACATAAAAGTTTACCCTTTTGTAGGCTTAGCTATTGAACTCAACATGTGGTTGGGATTTGATCGAAAATAAAACATCAAAACACCCTACACCGTTACAAATGAGAAAATTAATAATAGCACTTATACTTTTGGTCAGAACCGCAACCCTTTGCGCACAGCAACAGGATTACAACTGGAGGTTGGGTTTTTCAGGCGGGTTCAGCAATTACTACGGTGATCTTTCCCCGTTGAGAATTCATGCCCTCAATGATGCCGGAAAGGCGGCTCAACTCTTTCAATACAACTCGAATTATGTTGAACGCCCCTCATATCGAGTATCACTGGAACACCGTCTGGGCAATACTGTAGGTTTGATGGTAAGCGCGGGCAGTTATCAATTTGCCGGCAGCGACAGACACATCGACAGAAAAAGTGCCCTCAATACCAATGCTCCCGAATTTCGGCGAGCTCTCAACTTCAATACCACACTCAGAGATGTGGGGCTTTCACTCGTTTTTAAAACAGATAACGACGAACTTCTCAGTAAAAATGCCTTCTTTGCTCCCTATTTCACTTTGGGTGCCGGTTGGTTTAATTATGATGTTTCCGGCGATTTACGTGATGATAACGGAAATTTTTACGACTACACTTCCGGATCACTGAGTCTCAACGGTGAATATGAAACTGATTTATCTCAAATCCAAACCAACCAAAACAACTACATTACAGAGGGCTGGTACACCAACTTAGGTTTAGGACTTAAATTCAGAATATCAAGACGCATTGATTTCCATATTGAAACCAATATCAACTTTACAAATTCTGATTTTCTGGACGATGTAAGCGGAGCCTACCCCGATGAGTTCACCGGCGCCGAACAATCTTTTGCCTCCCGCCCTGCCTTGCCCGGAAGTGGTAATTTACGAGGCACAACCAATCACAACGATTTATACATATACCATGGAGCTTCACTGAAGTACAACTTTGGCTACAGAGAGAAAAGCTTCAAAGCCCCTACTGTTCGTAACTATGGTATTAGCGAATACACCATGGAGGGCGGTATTTACAGCATTAAACAGGACTCTTCAAAACTTGCTGCTCAGGATTCGTCCTTACCTGCTACTCAAATTGAAATTCCGCACACTACACTTAACGTCTTTAATTATGCAGCTGTTATTCAAGAAGACGATACTCGTTTTAAGGAACAAACAAACGAACACCTCTATGAATTGCGCAAATTATTAGAAATCAATGAAGCACAAACATCTTACCGCCATAAAAATGAAGAAGTAGCAGCATTACAGAACGAAATCAACAGCATTGACGAACAAATACAAAAATGGGAAAACGACACACTTGCCCCCGCTGATGAGCGCCGCGAAAAGCTGAAGAAACTCGGTTCTGACCAAAAGCAAAAACAGGAATTACTGGCTCAAACTCAAACAGAAATGGATAGCCTCAATCAATCTATTTCTGAGATTCGCTCACGCACCGTTCCTGTTGACTCTAACGCAGGCACCGGCACAAAAGTGATTATTGGTGCCGATACACAAACGTATTACTTGCCCGGAAATATGCAGCCCGTAAAACGAACTGTTAAAGACACTGTTTATTGGGGAAAGCCCGATACATCACAAAAACAAATCTCTTATATTCAAGAAAGTGATACCGGGAATTGGAGTCAAACAGCTGATGCCGAAGAAAAGCCGGCTACAATGCCGGGCAAAGAACCTCAAGCCTCTGAACAACAAGTTAATGAACTTCAGCAACAAATAAATACTTTGCGCGAGGAGCTTGCCGCTTCCCAAAATGAAAGGCCTATCAATCGCGAACAAATTGACGATGCCCGAGATGCTGAAATGCGAGATTTACGCAATGAAATAGCCGAATTAAGAGCCGCTTTGAATAATCGCGAACGGGAAAAGGTAACGCCCCTACCTGCCGTTGATGTGCCCCAACCCGATTTAAGCGCCGTTAATGCCAATTTGGCTGCTCAAACCGCTGCTATTTCGGCTTTATCCTATGCGCTGCTGCGCGACAACAAAACTACAGATGAAGAAAAAGAAAAAATTCAAAACGCTTTGAGCGCTTTAGATACACTCGGCGGAAATCAAGACTCATTAAATTTGGTGTTGGACTCCATTGCTCAAAATCGTATAAACAGTACATACAAGGAACGACCGGTTAACCGAGTAAAGCAAAGAGACACTCTGTATATCAATACCGCTAGTAAAACCGCAACTCCCAAAAAAGATTCTGCACTGCGCGCACTTGAATTGAGAATTGAAAAACTGAGTGAGCAAGTATCAAATAACCAAGTAACAGCCGCACCCCCCGATAGTGATTCCGGGACTAAAAACATAGATAAACTGTTACTGCGTATTGAAGAGCTCAATAAAAAGTTAGAAGCCGAAAAGGAAAAAACTCAAGTTCAAGAAAAATCAACACAAAAAACTGAGCTTATCCAAATTGAATCGGTGTATTTTGCGCTAAACAGTGCTTCAGTTTCTACACAAGACGAAAATATAATTACCCGCCTTGTAAAAGCTTGGAAAATGAACAAAAGTGCTATTTTTGAGTTGACCGCTTATGCAGATAATACGGGGCGTTTTGCTTACAATATCAATATGTGTGAAAAACGTTTAGAGACCGTAAAACGCAAAATTTTAGCCTCATTTAAACCGCATGAAACCAAACCTCAGATCAATTTGATTATTGGGGGAACGGTTGTGAGAAGCTCAATAAACACACCCAAACAAGAAGATAGAAAGGTAGAAATCAAATTAATGCAGCCCGAGCGCTGAGGATCAATACTATTTATGGAACACCAAATAAAGTGTGAACATTGCGGAGAGTGGGTCGATGCAAAATTAGAACAATGTAATTACTGCGGCAAAACGTTGCGAGAAGAAGAAAAAAAAGAGGCTTACTCAAGTAAACGCCTCAAAGACTCACTGGAGCCGCAACTGATTACCATTGATGACGATGATCACCCTGTACTTAAAATAGCGAAGCGAATTGTTCAATTGGGACAAGTGATTTTTTATGCGATTATAACTTTTTTGGTATGGGTAACCTCCTGGACAATAGGTTGAAACAACGTGCTGTTTTATTTCCTTTTGCGCTGTTTGCCGTCAATCAACTATTGGCTAAACGGCTGCCCCAATTTCCGTTTCTCACGAACTACCTCAATGATATAGTGGCACTGCCCGTTCTTTTATATTTGGGATTAAAGCTTCGCAATACTTTTATTCAGAACCCCAAACCTTTGAACAACGTCAATATTCTGTACACCTTTATTTTAGTGAGCCTGTACTTCGAGTATTACTTGCCGAGTAAAAGCCCTGCATACACTTCTGATTTTTTAGACATCTTGATGTACGGTATCGGCATGTTTTATTTTTGCCTTTTCATGAACGGTTCTGACCAAAAAATGTAATGGACAATTCAATCAATTGTGCACGAAACAACCTATTATTGCACACATATATTTACAAACATGAAATCATTTTTTTTCGTAACAGTTTCCTTCTTAATATGTCAAACAGCCCTGGGATGGGGCCAAATAGGTCATCGCGTAATTGGTGAAACGGCGCAAAGACATCTCAACTCGCGCGCTCAAATCAAAATTGCCGGTATTTTGGAAGGTCAATCATTGGCACAAGTGAGCAATTGGATGGACAACATCAAATCAGATCCCGGTTTTGATTCGCTGCGTGCCTGGCATTATGTCTCCATTCCGGATGGTATGAAGTATGAAGAAAGTAAAAAAAACACCCAAGGTGACCTTATAACAGCATGCGAAAAAATGATTTCGGCATTGAAAAGCGGTGAACTCAATAGTGAGCAAGAAGCAATTCATTTGAAAATTTTGGTTCACCTCGTAGGTGACTTGCATCAACCTTTACACATAGGGCGCGCTGATGACCGAGGCGCAAATGATATAAAAGTGGAGTTTTTTTGGAAAAGTTCAAACCTGCATCGAGTTTGGGACAGCGAAATGATTGACAGTAAACAATATAGTTACACTGAATTAGCAGATGTTGTTAGCAATATCACCTATGATGATTTTCAAAAGGCACAAGCGGGAAGCATACTCGACCGTGCACACGAGGCCATGCAATACCGCGCTATGATTTACGACCTGCCTGAAGATAAAAAAATCGGTTACGAATACCGGTACAAAACATGGCCCTTGATGAAAAATCAACTGGCAAAGGGCGGCATTTACTTGGCTCGTATTCTCAATGAGATATATGGATAAATCAAAAGTCAACAATCAACCTGATATTCACTTGACGCTGCGTTAAAAAGTTGGGAACTCCGTACTGTCTTTGATTTAAATCGCGCACCCATAAATACGAAATGGTATTATTTACATCCAATATATTGAACACTTCTAAACTCAGCCAAATACTATTTAAGTGTGTAAAGGGCGCTTTGAGCCCCCACCCTTTTCGGTCATCGCTTTTGTAACGCAACAGTTGCTTTGAAAAACCCATATCTACCCGGCGGTACGGCGGAATTCTGAGCGTATCTTGATGCCGCTCTGTATTAGGCGGACCAAATGGCAAACCGGTGCCAAAAACCAAATTTAAATTCATTTTTATAGTGGGATTCCCGGGGAAGTAGTCTTGAAAAAACAGGGAAAAATTCACCCGTTGATCGGTAGGTCGAGGTATGTACCCCGGATCCACTAATGTACTGTCTTCGGCAGGTCGAGCCGGATTACCAACGTATGTGCGATTGCCGTCTGCATCAAAATACTGCATGTATTCACCGTCTGACAGTCGTTCGCGCACTTGGCTGATTGACATGCTTGCCCAAGACTGAACGCCTTTTACAAACTCGCCGTTGAGCTTGAAGTCAATACCGGTGGCGTACCCTTGCGAATTATTGGTTCCAAAGTATCTTAACCTCACGTTGTCAATGGTGTAAGGCACAAGGTTGTCATAGTCTTTATAATAAACCTCTGAAGCGAATTTAAAAGGACGTTCCCACAAATCAAAAATATAATCTAAGCCCATTACGTAATGAATAGCGCGCTGTGCTTTGATATCAGGATTAATTTCTCCTTGAAAATTACGCATTTCGGGATAAAAAGCAGGCTGATGGTAATAACCCCAAGCGGCTTTGAAAACCATATTTTGATCCCAATCGGGTTTCAATGCAACCGAGGCTCTGGGACCGCCCACCAACTCTTCATTAAAATCCCAATAATGAAAGCGCCCGCCTGCATTAAACGTGTACACATGCTCATTTGACGTAGTGAATTCTCGAGTAACTTGTCCGTAACCCATCAAACGGCTTGAACTGATCTTGTTTTGAGCTCTTATAATCTCGGGGAGGGGAATATTGTCTCTTCCGCTAAATGGCGGTGAGTTGGGAATGGAATAACCTGAACTGTCGATATAGCTCCACTCATCAAATTGATCTTCAATCATTTCCATTTTACCCCGCAAGCCCCAATCAAATGTGTATTCATTGCCAAAATAAGATCCTTTATGTGCTATTGTGGCTACATTGGCCATCATATAATTTCGCGCATGGTTAATGTAGCCTCCTATTCCACGATTAAAAGCAACATCACCAAAATTATCAGATCCCAAATCCCTGTCGAGCTCATCCAATCGGTAGGCGCCTTCCACATCAAAACGTTCTTCTTGAAGGGTTCTGAAAAAGGAACCGATTAATTTTAGTTTGAGTTTGGGAGTTGGACGATAGGTAGCTGTTAGAGCTCCCAAGCCTGTTTCAAAGTTATTGATTTCCTGCCCGTCGAAAAATACGCTCAACCTCAATGCTTCGCCTAGTGTTCCAAACTCAGTTTGACGGTCCTCAGGTCTGAATGTATATTGATTTTGGGCATAATTGAGCAGTAATCCCAATTCAACGGTTTC
>CAJXMT010000120.1 GCA_913056155.1 uncultured Cryomorphaceae bacterium | reverse complement strand
AAATATAAGGACAAACGACAATCTCAACTTTACGCGAAGCATTCATTTGGTGGCCGGGTACAGTCAAAACTTGGCTCCGGGGTTACAAATGAAAGCAGAAGTTTATACGCAGTTTATCGATCGTGCGCCCGTACAATCTCAGCCCACAGCATACAGTTTATTGAATGCCGGTACTTTTGGCACCCAAATTCACGATTCATTAGTCAACCGCGGCAGAGGCCGAAATATGGGAATCGATATTACCTTGGAAAAGCGCATGAAAAAAGGGACTTACTTTATTTTGAACGGCTCATTGTATGAATCAAAATACCGCGGTTCAGACGGTGAATGGCGAAATACGGCATTTAACGGAAACTTTTTGGTAAACGGTGTGGGCGGTAAGGAGTTTAACTTGACCGGCGACCAACCACAAGGAAACCGAAAATCACTCACCGCAGATTTAAAAGTGACCTATGCGGGCGGACTCCGTTACACGGATATTGATCTTGAGGCTTCGAGACAAGCTTCACAAACCGTGTTACAAACCGATAATCCGTTCAGCAAAAAATTCAAGCCGTATTTCAGAGCTGATATTCGCATTGGATACCGCGTTAATTACAAGAAGTTTACGCAAGAATGGGCAATTGACATTCAAAATGTAACCAACACCCAAAATCCATTTGCCGCCACCTTTGATTGGCGCACGGGTGAGGAGCGCATCACCAACCAATTGGGGATTTTCCCGATGATGCAGTATCGTATAACGTTTTAATAAGAAACAAGCACAGTATAATATGGTGTCTTGTGCTGAATTTCTGCCCAAAATGTTCATCATGCCTGCTTAAATAAAAAGTGGGTTGACATTGGAAACGTAAGGTTGTGGTGTTAACCGGCAAATAAACGGTAAGGTGTATTTGTTTTTATTACGAACACACCGTACAATTCACTTTTTGATTTTCTCGGATACGGATTTCCACAGCTTGGAGCAGTTGAGTGGTGTAATTGAGTTTTTTCTCGGGATTTGTATAGGCTTCAAGCGGAGTAAGACCGTTTAAACTCCCGTGGGGCCTGCTACTTCCACGACAAATCCGAAAAAGACCGTCCGATAGATCGGACGGGTAAGGATAGCAAAGGATTCACATTTTAGTAGAATCATTGACGTTTGGAAAATACAAGCAATGGGGCTAACGCCTGAAACGCATATTAATCGCGCATACACCTCACTGAAAATCCGTTTTCTTTTGAACCTTGTTGTACGTCTAATCGAGAAGTAAAAGACGAAGCAGATCGGTAAAAAGCGCCTGTAGCATTATTGGAAGTTGCAGACCACCAAAAAGCAGAAGTACCCTCAAAAAAGAATCCGCCGTTGTAGTTGCGCATACCGCCCGGCCGTCCACCAAATCCAATATCATCTGAAGCACCCGTGTTGGGAGCATTCCAAAAAAGCGTGCCCGTTTCTTTTAATCTTCCCCCGGCATTATTGTCAGAACCGATAAAGTCAACCAAAGTCTTCCAATCGGCATTATCGGGTACGCGCCATTCTTGCGGACATAGATTTCGGGTATTTACCGCGAACCAATTGTACAAATAGCCGTAGTCCAACGCATTTGACTCTTGTAAGTCATATGGTGCATAAGCTCCGGATTGAGCATTGAGCCACTCGCCGTCATTCGTTAAAAAATCAATAGGCTCACCGTCATTGTAACTGCCGGTTTGCAGGTCTTTTCCCATCCAGCATTGGCAACCGGTTTCAATCAGCGGGTAGGTAACACCGTTGTAAGTAACCTCCGTTTCGCCGCGGCAGGGATAAACCACTTGGCGCGGTGAAGTGTAACGTACGGTATCGCAATCCTCTAAAACTACTTTCAACCGAAAATAATCGCCGTTATCGGGATATAACGTAAACTGTGGAGTGACCGCATCGGGTATGTCTGTAAATGAAGTTCCGCCATCGGTTGAAATTTGCCACTGTATGTTTTCATTTCCATAATTTCGGGCATTCAATTCCAACGAGTCGTTACTGCAAAGTACAAATTGTGCGTTGCAATAGAAGTAAAACATGAAGAATACAAAAGTAAGTGTAGGTGATTTCATAGTGGTTTAGTGTTTAACTATTTTACTTCGATAAATAGATTGATCGGTACGTACGTGAATCAAATAAATTCCCGCAGTCAGTTCCTCCACATTCAACCGTAAATCATTTCCCTTGAAAGAACTTGCCGTTTTCAACAGGTTTCCGGCAATTGAAAACACTTCTACAAACTCAATATGCTCATAAATAGGTGCTTCAATCCGCAATTGTGACTTAACAGGATTGGGGTAGAGGAATATCCCGACTTCCGCTTTGTGTTCCGTAATGCTTTTGGGGTTGTTGTCCTCATCGCCTCCGCCCGGGTTATCGGGAGGCGGGCATCCGGGAATATTGAAGGACATTCGCGACTGACTGTGGAGTAAGCCCGCAGAGGCGATAGTGAAAAACAGGAATAAAAAGATTTTGAGTAAGTTGTTCATCGTGTATAGGTGATTGATTACAAGTTGCAAAAATAACACAAACCAAGTGATGGGTGAAATTCACCTCAAAAATACTTTAAAAGTTTTGCACATTCCGATTTGGAATCTGCCGGCTAAATTATTAGTAGTTGTACTTATTTTGCCACAACTGTTTAAGTTGTTCGCGCATTTGCTTTTCGCGTGCATTGTTCCCCGGTTCATAAAACTTGGAGTTTTTAATTTCCTCGGGTAAAAACTCCTGAAATGCAAAATTCCCGGAATAATCATGTGAGTATTTATAATCTTTACCGTAATTCAATTCTTTCATCAATTTAGTGGGGGCATTGCGCAAATGCAGGGGAACCGGAACATCGCCGGTTTCTTTGACAAAACGCTTGGCCTCTTTAATTGCTTGGTAAGAAGCGTTGCTTTTTGCCGAGGCGGCTAAATATACAACGCATTGAGATAGCACAATTTCGCACTCGGGATAACCGATTTTTTCAACAGCCTGAAAGGTGTTGTTTGCCATAATGAGTGCCGTGGGGTTGGCCAGTCCAATGTCTTCACTCGCCGCAATAATCAATCGGCGAGCAATAAATTTAGGATCCTCACCGCCGGCAATCATTCGCGCCAAATAATACACCGCTGCATTGGGATCCGATCCGCGAATACTCTTGATAAAGGCCGAGATAATATCGTAATGCATTTCGCCCGTTTTATCGTACTTGGGCAGGTTGCTTTTCACGGTGCTTTCCACATCGGCGTTGGTAATTTCAATGGGTTCTGAATGAGAAGCATTAACAATAAGTTCAAGCGTGTTGAGCAATTTGCGTGCATCACCCCCCGAGAGTTTCAGCAGTGCTTCGTATTCTTTAATTTTGATTTTCTTCTTGGTCAGAACCGCATCTTCCTTCACCGCTTTATCAACCAGTGAAATGAGATCATCTTTGCTCAATGATTCCAACACGTAAACCTGGCAGCGAGAGAGTAGGGCGGGGATTACCTCAAACGAGGGATTTTCAGTTGTAGCACCTATTAATGTGATGACGCCGCGCTCTACGGCACCTAGCAGCGAATCTTGTTGCGATTTGGAAAAGCGGTGTATTTCATCAATGAACAAAATGGGAGCGCCCTTACCAAAAAGTCCCGCATCTTTAGCTTTTTTAATTATTTCACGTACGTCTTTTACACCTGAAGAGATGGCACTCAAAGTGTAAAACGGCATTTTGAGCTCATCGGCCAAAACTTCTGCGATGGTCGTTTTTCCTACACCCGGAGGTCCCCAAAGCAGCAACGAGGGAATTTGTTTGTTTCTCAACATAAGGCGCAATGCACCTCGATCGCCCGTGAGGTGACTTTGCCCCGCGACATCCTCAATGGTTTTGGGCCGCATGCGCTCCGCTAAAGGTATGTTTTGCATAATAGTGAGTTTACGGGTTTTTTATTGCCGTGTTATCAAAACTTTAAGCCGTGCAAGATAATGCACTGAAAACAAAACATTTTTATGATGTTTACGTTTTTGCTGAAAGTCAACACAACCACATTAATTTTACAATATGCAAATAACTAATTTTTATTCCAAAACCACCTTCAAATTTCTCTTTATTGTGAGCGCCGTTTTGGCTGTTGTCAATGTGGCGATTATTTTTACACCCTTTGCACTTGTGCCGGGATATCTGCATTTAATATTGGCCATTTTACTGGGGGGTGCCGCCGTATATATAATGCTGAAGGATTATTTTGTTAAATACGATTCACACGCAGAGTCCATTACCATAGAGCGCTCATCATTGTTTTCAATTTCGCGAAAACCCAAAGCCCACCGATTTGTCGGTTTTCGTAAATACGATATTCGAGAATATCAAGTGGATAAAAAATGGTACGGTACGGTGTTGCTTTTGAAACACGAAAAGCAAAACGGCAATTTTGAAGAGGTTCGAATTCCCTTTCGCTTTTTCTCTGCTCGCCATGCTCATGTGTTGAACAAAGATCTGAAACGCATTTTAAATACTGATTTTCACATGTTTATTGGTTCGGGGTTTCGAAATCCCAATTTGCCACAAGCCGAGTAACAAAAAATGGAAACTTTATAAACAAAGGCACGAAAGTGTATTCGAGCCTTTGTTATGCTTTTTGGTTCTGAATCCTTCCCACGCGTTGCTCTGCGCGGTGAGGAATTGGAGTAACAATGGGGCAATGATCAGTTCAACTCTACCTTACCGTTTTTACACACCAGTGTTTTTGATTTAAATTTTTCCATCAAAGCTGCATCGTGAGTGGCCATAAGCACAGCCGTGCCGCTCATACTGATGTCGCTGAGCAGGTGAATGATGTTTTCGCTCGTTTCGGGATCCAAATTTCCAGTGGGCTCATCGGCTAAAATAATGGCCGGCTCGTTAATCATGGCTCGGGCGATAGCTACGCGCTGTTGTTCACCGCCCGAGAGCCTGTGGGGCATTTCACTGCGCTTATCAGTCAAATTTACTTTTTCCAAAACCTCATCAATCCTGTTTTTCATATCATTGCGATTGGTCCAGCCTGTGGCTTTCATCACAAAAATGAGGTTGTCACGCACGCTGCGGTCCATCAATAATTGGAAATCCTGAAATATAATACCCGTAGTGCGACGCAAAAAAGGGATCTCTTTTTTCTTGAGCTTGTGTAAGTCAAATCCCGCAACTGTTCCCGTGCCTTCTTTTAAGGGAAGCTCGGCATAAAGGGTTTTCATTAAACTGCTTTTACCGCTTCCCGTTTTCCCCACTAAATAAACAAATTGTCCTTTTTCAATTTCAATATTTACGTTTTCAAGAACGGGGCTTTTGTCTTGGTATATTTTGGCATCGGCTAACTGAATTACCGTGTTTTTCGCGTTTTCGCTCATAATTGCGTTTGTTTTTGCCGGCAAAGTTATGCATATTTGGTGCAATGATAATCAGAACCTGAAATGCGGGGCGGCAGCCCTTCTACGCCTGTGGTAATCGCTTCGTTGATCGGCTGTTTCGACATACCGACAAACGGTAAAGGGTTTAGGGTTCTGACCCAAAAGGGCATTAAGAATCTGATAAATCGTAACGGTAAAATAAGCTGAACTCAAATAAAAAGCTGTCGCCCGCACTGTAATTTGCGTTTCGGTTATCTCCGAATCGAACGGCTGAAATTCTAAAATCAGATTGTTGATTGAAGTCATAAAGATTCATGGTGCGCATGACGGAATGCCCGGCCATAAACCGTCCCACGATACGTGGGGTAAAATAGTGTTCCACAGCCAAAAACAACTCAATGGGTGCGCGCTCCCAATAGCCGGGAATGCCGTTAACCTCAGTGTAAATGCTGTTCATAAGGCCCTGATAGCGAATTCCCAACCGTGTACGATCTCCTACATTACGCATAATATTGTAATTCACGGGAAACACACCGTAAAAATGCCAATTCTTTGAACCGTAATAGTTTAAACTGATAATGGGCACAAAAAATAAGCTTGCCAATTCTGTATTGAAGTAACCGCCGAATTGCCATTTGAGATTTTTAGTTTTGTACCAATCATAGCGCGCATAAATACCGTTTTGCAGGTGATTGGAGTTTATGTTTTGCCAATTGGATTTAATAGACGGTAAAAACAATGCGGTGAATTTATTACCGCTTTTCAACTGTTTTTGGTAACCCAATACAAAACGGGTAGGGTAGTAATGTTGAGCCGGGGAGTTTTCGATTTGCAACATGGCATATTCGGCATTAAAGCCGGCTAATACGGCATCGCCGTTTTCACGTTGCAGCGGCAATAACACATCCACAGATGCTGAGGCATTTATCAAGGCCGCTCCGGATTCACTTTTTGCTGAAGGACCGTATTTGAAACCGGTTCTTAAAATATCGATGTGTTGTGCTTTGGTTAGATGAGTCATGCAGACCATCAGGAAAAGAAAACCGATTTTGTTCATCGAGCAAATGTAGTGAACATGCGAAAGTTGAATATTCGTTTTTTTGTGCAAAATTTTATTTGAATTTGCGGTGTGAAACATTATTATTTATCTAAAACTCTTTGATACTGACAGAATTCACAATGATTGCGACCGCCATTATTATTTTTAGTCGATTATATTTATTGCATTTTGAAAGACCTGTTCAAAAGTGTGTGTTGTATAACTCAATAACTCGCTGATTTTAATAGAGTAAATCGGATTTTAAAAGTCAAATCAATTTGCCGAATAATCGCTGAAATAAGCACGTGAGGCTCTTCTCGCTTTTCATTTATATGTCATGTATTCAGAAATCACCGGCAATTACTTTAAAGCGGGACGTTATGAAGCGGGAAGGCGTATTTAAAGAGTGCCGATTTCGACATAAACACATTGGTTTCGTGTTTAAGCAATATTTTTACAAAAAAGGGTTCGGGAAAAATCACAATGGATACGAAACCGGGTGAGGGAATAACTTTTACCGCCTATTTTCCCGCCGCTTAAAAATTATATGTATTTTAACTCGAAGCCTTTTTGGAGTACACCGGAAAATATTACTTTTGAGGCCAAATTGCCGGGCGAATTCACATTATATGTAAACGCCTGTTTTACTGTATATTAAATTAAAACAATTATAAATGAACTTACACGAGTATCAAGGAAAGTCAATCCTGAGCCGATACGGCGTTCAAATTCAAAACGGATACACCGTTGATTCACCCGAAGAAGCTACAGAAGCAGCTAAAAAACTAAACAGCGAAACCGGTACGGAATGGTACGTGATTAAAGCTCAAATTCATGCGGGCGGTCGCGGGAAAGGAGTTGTGACCGAAACCGGTTCACACGGTGTTGTTTTAGCAAAAAGCCTTGACGAAGTTCCCGAAAAAGTAAAGGGAATTCTCGGAGGTCATTTAGTGACGGCGCAGACTTCAGACAAAGGGAAAAAAGTAAACAAAGTATATATCGCTCAAGATGTATATTATCCCGGTGATTCAGAACCCGAAGAATACTACATGTCGGTTTTATTGAATCGAGCCGAAGGCAGAAATATGATTATGTATTCACCCGAAGGTGGTGTGGATATTGAATCGGTTGCGGAAAAAACACCCGAAAAGATTTTTACCGAGACCATCGACCCCAAAGTGGGCATTCAACCGTTTCAAGCTCGAAAAGTAGCTTTTAATTTCGGTTTAACCGGAAAGGCTTTTAAAGAGATGGTGAAGTTTGTTACCGCTTTGTACAACGCGTATGAAGGAGCCGATGCTTCTATGTTTGAAATCAACCCCGTGTTAAAAACCTCTGATGATAAAATACTGGCAGTTGATTCCAAAGTCACTATCGATAACAACGCGTTGTTTCGCCATCCCGATATTTCCGAGATGCGCGATAAAACCGAGGAAGACCCCACTGAAGTTGAAGCAGGTGAAGTAGGTTTGAGCTATGTGAAATTAGACGGAAACGTGGGCTGCATGGTAAACGGCGCCGGCTTGGCCATGTCAACCATGGATATTATTAAACTATCGGGCGGTAACCCGGCTAACTTTTTGGACGTGGGCGGTACTGCAGATGCCAAACGAGTGGAGCAAGCATTCCGCATCATATTGAAGGATACGAACGTAAAGGCCATTTTGGTGAATATTTTCGGCGGTATTGTGCGCTGTGATCGTGTAGCTCAAGGTGTTGTGGATGCCTACAAAAATATTGGAGACATTGATGTGCCTATTATTGTGAGACTCCAAGGTACAAATGCCGAGGAAGCCAAAAAATTAATCGATGACTCCGGCTTGGCGGTTAAATCAGCTATAACATTGCAAGAAGCGGCAGACCGAGTGAAAGAAGCGGTATAATCCATAAAAACTTCAATTCGAGTAATCCCGAAGTAATCTTGTTGCTTCGGGATTTTTTTTGATTTTCGTTCATAACCCCACAAGGCAACCCTGCTGAGTACATGATTTTTTAGAATGACCGGCTTCTGTTGATGACACACAGATTCCGCAACCGGAAATATTTATTCCAACGAATTTGGTCGCGCAGACTACCCATATTTACAACTCTGCAGGAGTCAAATAGGAATAACCGCCAATGCCTGCCCCAATACTTGCCCTCAATGACAGTTGGTGAGGATAATAGGTGGGTTCAAAGAACTTGCATCATTCCAA
>CAJXMT010000119.1 GCA_913056155.1 uncultured Cryomorphaceae bacterium | reverse complement strand
TTTCATTGTATTTATTATCGAGCAATTCTTGTTTCTTGCGTTCTTCCTCCTCCTGCTTTTGTCGCGCGGTTTCAATTAGTTGGTCTTTGGGGTACTTCTCATCGGGCTTCACATTGCCGGCCGCTTTGTATTTTTGCTTGGCAGTTTCAAAGTCTTTACTGCTCAACGCCTGATCGGCTTCAGCAATAAATTCATCATATTTTTCCTGTTTCAGCGCTTCCTGTTTGCGTTTCTCAGCTGCTTCTTTAAGCTTCACGACTTCTTTGAGCTTATCTTTAGGTTCCCTGTCATCGGGAAAAATCTTCATCGCCTTTTGAAATTCGGCTTTGGCCTTATCAAAATCCTCTTTTTCCAGTAATTTATTCCCTTCCTCCATGGCCACCTTAAACTTTTCCTCTTTTTCAGCCAATTCTTTTTGCTCGCGTTTTTGATTCACCAATCTGATTTGCAAATTGGGATAATCTCTTTCGGGAAACAGTTTACCCATTTGCTTGTAGAGGTTCTCGGCATCATCAAAGTCTTCTTTTTTGAGGGCTTTATCAGCTTTCGCTTTGATTTTGTCATACTCCTTCTCCTTTTCCTCCAGCTCTTTCTTTTTAGCTTCTTCATCTTCCAGCTCCGCACCGATGCTTTCCAGCAGCTCTTCTTCAGACTGAGCTTGAAGTGAGCCGTTAAACCACACCGGAACAAAAAAAGCGAGGCACAACGCCAACGCGCACATTACGGCGGCATTCATTAAGGGGGATTTGGATTCGTTGTTCGGCATTTCTCGTAAAGTGCGCTAAATTAGCAAAACTTTGTTTGGTTTCGTTGCAGTTTATTCTTAATAAATGTTTTGTGTAGTGGTCAGAACCGAAATTACAGGCCTACGCAACTTCAACGGCTGTGCGTGTTTCCCCCTTCCGATTTCTCAATTTACCGTTTAATTTGCCGGTTCAAATTGAGAATCGCGAAACTATAAATTTTTCGCAGATGAAAAGAGGTTTTGGTAAAATAGCATGTGAAATATGTCGCTCACCCCCTACAGCCTATCCCTGCCATTGCAGATATTCGTTACCGCTTATCACGTTCTTTTAATTATAAAAACCTGATTTTAATTACTTAAGGAGCCTATGCGCGAGTCATGCCAAAAATATAGTACTTTGCATTGCATAGTATTGTATTGTACTGTACATTTGCAGCAGAAAAAGAAACCCGCAACACTTGAAATAGTATGAAATTAGAAAACATGAAAGCGCAAATGCGCAAGGGGGTTTTGGAACTATGCATCCTCAAACTACTAAAAAACAAGGAGATGTATCCTTCTGAAATTATATCTTCGCTGAAAAATTCAGAGTTGATTGTGGTGGAAGGTACTTTGTACCCGTTGTTGACGCGATTGAAGAAAGCGGGATTTTTGGATTACCGCTGGGAAGAATCGGAAAGCGGACCACCGCGCAAATATTATAAAATTACAGATGTAGGCAACCACTTTTCAAAGGAACTTGAAAAAACATGGACCTCACTCCAAAATGCAGTAAACCAAACCTCAAACACAAAAAAGTAACATTATGAAACGAACAGTATCCATAAATTTAGGCGGTGTGCTTTTCACCGTTAATGATGATGCTTATGAAGCCTTAAAGGTCTATCTGGACGCCATTGAGTCAGCTTTTATTGACTCCGATGAAAGGGAGGAGATTATGGCAGATATAGAGTCGAGAATTGCCGAATTGCTTCGTGAGCGGCACAAAAATGCTGATGCCATTATTACCCTCGCTGATGTAAAATATGTGAAATCCATCATGGGGAGTCCGCAAGATTTTAATGAAAATGCGGATGCTTCTTTTGAGGAATCACCGGCCGGCAATCAACAAACGCGCAAAAGGCTTTACCGTGACGGCGACCAAAATGTGATTGGCGGCGTTTGTTCGGGGTTAGCCCATTATGTTGGGATTGATCCCACTTGGATGCGCATTATTTGGGCGTTGGCCTTTATCATTTACGGTTTTGGCTTTTTACTTTACATCATCATGTGGATTGTGGTTCCCAAAGCCGTTACGCGAACAGAGAAACTCGAAATGCGGGGAAAGCCCGTTAACTTCAGCACAATAGGGCGAAGTGTTGAAGTGGAAGCTCATAACCTGAAGAATAAATTTGAAGACTTCAGCAATTCGCCCAAAACACAAAGGTTTAAAAAAAGAGCCGGCTCCAATATTTCAGCAGGCGCCAAAAAAGTATTGAAATATACGGGTAAAATTTTTGGCGGCTTGCTCATTATTGGAGGTGTGGGAGGTCTGGCAGGTGTAATGGTATCACTTTTCACATCAGATCTCGGGTTGGTATTAATAGGAAACAACGAAGAGTATCTCTCATACTCTTACAGTGAATTATCTGATATTATTTTCAGCACTCAAGCACAGCTTTACAGCGCTTTAACCGGCACGGTACTTATTGCATGTACACCTTTGGCCGCTTTGCTTTACGGGGGTTTTGGATTGTTGCTCTACCCCAAGCGGGTTTTTGGAGCCGTGGGCTGGGTCATATTTGCCTTGTTTTTAACCGGTATTGGCGCTTCCATTTACGCGGGCACTTCAACTGCCGCAGATTTTGCCAAAAAAGCATCGGTTACGGAGAAACAAATTTTAACTGTGACTTCAGATACCGTTTACCTGCGCGTGCTTCCCTACAAAACCAACAAGCGCTATGAGCCGGAATTAAATCCGCTTAAAGGGACCTCATTTTTGTTTATGGACGAAGAATCGATGTTTACCGATCAAGTTCATTTTGATTTGCAGGCTTCACCCGATACGGTGAGTCGCATCGCTTTCAATAAATCTGCTCGCGGACGCACTTTTCTCAAGGCAGAAGAGCGCGCTCAAAATGTTCAATTGGAGTTTTTTGCAGATTCTGCATCACTTACCTTGTACCGCGCGGTTAAAATTCCCATTCGAGATAAGTGGCGCACGCAAAATTGCGATGTTTTATTGCGGTTGCCCATAGGTACAGTGGTTGTGACAGATGATGAACCGCGAAAGTCTTTTCCCAAACTCGCCTCGGGAAGACGCAATACTTTTATCGTAAGTAAAGGCGGGGTTAAAACATCGCGAATCTGATTTACAGCACTTTGTTTTACATAAGTAAGCGGAAAATTGTAAAAACGTAAAATTGCGGTGTACAAAAAATGCTGCACACAAAAAATAAATGAATAATTGTACCTTCGCGCAGAATTTTTAAGCCTCGAAAATATGGGTAAATATGATATTCGCATTGAACGCGTAAAGAACTCAAAAATTGACGAATTTGACAGTTCTAATTTGAAATTCGGCAAAATGCTCTCTGAGCACATGTTTGTGGCAGATTACACAGACGGTAAATGGCAAGATGCCCGCATCATTCCCTACGGGAATTTTGAGATTTCCCCGGCCAATTCAGCCATACATTACGGTCAAAGCATTTTTGAGGGTATGAAGGCTTTTAAAAATGACCGCGGCGAAATTCTTTTATTCAGACCCGACATGAATGCCGCTCGATTTAATCGAAGTGCAGAGCGCATGTGCATGGCTCAATTGCCCGAAGATTTATTTATTGAGGCGATTCAAGAACTTTTGCGGGTTGATAAAAACTGGATTCCGGATGCTCCCGGCAGTTCCATGTACATCAGGCCTTTTATGTTTGCCACAGATAGTGCCTTAGGTGTAAAACCTTCAGAAACCTACCGCTTTATGGTGATCAACTCTCCGTCGGGACCTTATTACGCGGAGCCCGTTCGCGTAAAGATAGAAACTGATTACACGCGAGCAGCGAGCGGCGGAACCGGAGCGGCCAAAACGGCCGGTAATTATGCTGCTTCATTGTTTCCCGCTCAAAAAGCTAAACAAGATGGTTTTGATCAAATTATTTGGACCGATGGCGCAACGCACACTTTTATAGAAGAAGCCGGCACCATGAATATCATGTTTGTGATTGACGGGGTTTTACGTACTTGCCCGCTCACTTCCACCATTCTTCCCGGCGTTACGCGAGACAGTGTTTTGAAGTACGCTGCTCACAAGGGTATGGAAATCAATGAAGCACCCATTAAAGTAGATGAACTAATTGCCGCAATTGAGAATAAAAGCTTAACAGAGGCATTCGGCGTGGGCACGGCCGTAACGGTTTCCCATATTAAGGAGATTTCCTACAAAGGTAAAAACCACAACTTACCACCTATTGAATCGCGACCGGTTGCCAATGATATTCATAACTTTTTGGAAAAAGTGAAACGCGGTCAAATCGAAGATGAATTGGGCTGGATTACGAAATTTCAATAATCAAAGTAAAAACCATCTTGTAAGCCTGATTGTGCAGGCCGGCGGACTTTTTTATTTCCCCGTAAAACTATTGGTCAGATCCGCGTACTAACCCAACGACACATCAAGCCACATCATCAAGGCAAAACCAACGATAGCGCCAATGGTTGAAATGTCGGCATTACCGTGCAATTGAGATTCGGGGATAAGCTCTTCAACCACAACAAAAATCATAGCTCCCGCAGCAAAAGCCATTGCAAAAGGTAGGAGCGGTTCAATCATTAAAACCGCCAATGCCCCCACTACCCCGGCAACAGGCTCTACAGCACCTGAAAGTTGCCCGTACCAAAAACTTTTCAGGCGTGACATACCGTCTCTGCGAAGCGGTGCTGAAACCGATAACCCCTCAGGAAAGTTTTGTATGGCAATGCCTATAGCCAGAGCAACTGCACCCGCAAATGAGGCGCCGCTCATATCATGCGCCAAAGCACCAAAAGCTATACCGATGGCCAATCCCTCGGGTATATTGTGCAGTGTAATGGCCAAAACCAATAAAATACTGCGGTTCCACTTGGTGGGCAACCCCTCTGCTTTTTTCCGCGGAAATCCAATGTGAAGATGGGGTATGATTTTGTCAAATGCCAACAGAAAAGCTGCTCCCGATAAAAAACCGAAAACCAAATGTAAAGAAACCCGATAGCCGTTTTCAGCAGCATGCTCGTATGCAGGCAATAGCAAACTCCAAAAAGCCGCTGATATCATTACACCGGCCGCAAAACCCATCATGCCGTCTAAAAACTTGTGATTAATGGTTTTGAAAAAGAAAACTACAGCAGCGCCTAAAGCCGTCAGAAACCACGTAAAAAGGGTAGCGATAAAAGCTTGTGTTACGGGACTCAAGAATTGCCCCCACTCCATCCATTCATTCATTTCACCGACAAAAGTACAATTTTTAGAGGACTCGAAAAGTATTTTTACCTCCAACTTATTCTTTTGATTACAGGTTTGCTTAACAGTTTTAGCGTTGTTGTAAAAACCGGTTTGGGATTATTGCCCAAAAATTTGAGGAATTTCACGCAAACCTTTATTGATCAAACTTGCGGCCCGCACTACTTCATATATTATCCGCTTATGATGCTGCAGCATCATTTAAAACCTCATCTATTTCCGGAGGTAAACTTGTAGCCCACACCTCTTATGGAGAGAAAATACCGCGGGTTTTTAGGGTCGGGCTCAAAGTACTTGCGAAATGCCAAAATAAAATTATCAATAGTTCGCGTACTGGGATAAACATCATAGCCCCAAACGGTTTCCAAAATTGTATTTCGGGATACGGGTTCACCGTCGCGGGAGGTGAGTAATTTCAACAATTTTGCTTCACGGGCCGTAATGCTCTTTTTTTCACCCGCGAAAGTTTCAATTTCAAATGTGCGGAAGTTAATTCGGTTCTGACCAAAACGGAGAATATTTTCTTTGTTATCCGCATCAGGACCTGGGACTTTGCGGTTTAAGAGCTTTTCAACACGCAGCAAAAACTCCTCTAAATTAAACGGCTTTGTGAGATAATCATCTGCCCCTATTTTGAGACCGTGCACCCGATCGCTTCCCGAGTTCTTCGCTGTGAGAAACATGATGGGCACTTCGCTGTTTTCAACCCGAATTATTTCACAAACCCTGTACCCGTCAAGCTTGGGCATCATCACATCCAAAACAATCAAATCAAAACGCTCCTTTTCAAAAAGCTTGAGGGCTTCCTCACCATCAGTTGCCGTTTCAACCCAATAGCCTTCAAGCTCGAGGTTCATTTTTAAACCTTCAAGGATATGTTCTTCATCATCGGCTATGAGGACTCGGGTGCTCATTCAATTAAATGCTGATTATTATATGTTTATGAGCTAAAGTCTACCTCAGGCGCTTGTTCTGCACCGGGATCAGACTCATAATACGGTTTCTTGGTAAAATCAAAAAAACCGGCTATCATATTGCGGGGAAAAGTTTGAATGGTAGTGTTATAATCGCGAACCTCTTCATTGTATTTTTTTCGAGCCACGGCAATTCGGTTTTCAGTACCTTCAAGTTGAGCCTGAAGTTGCTGAAAGTTTGCCGTAGCTTTGAGGTCGGGGTAACGCTCAACGGTTACCAAAAGGCGTGATAAAGCACCGCTCATTTGAGTCTGCGCCTTTTGAAACTTCTGTAAGTTTTCCTCATTTAAATTATTGGCATCTACACTAATAGAAGTTGCCTTTGAGCGCGCTTCAATTACCGCTTGCAGTGTGCCTTTCTCGAAATCAGCTGCTCCTTTTACGGTATTCACCAAATTGCCGATCAAGTCGTTACGCCTTTGATACTGCGTTTCCACTTGCGACCATTTTTCGTCAACAGCTTCGCGTTTTTGAACCATCGTGTTGTAACCGCATGAGCTCATGCTCAGGGTTATCGAGATTAAAATCAGGTAGGGAAAAATCTTTTTCATCATCATTTTCAGTTTTTTGGTCAGAACCCAAATGGCTTTAGGGCTCTGACAGAAATACGGTTACAAAAGTAGGTGTATTTCATGAAAAAAGCACGGTACTATTTTGTTTACTACCGTGCATCAAATCATAATCTGCCGTTATTTTTCAAGAATATACAAGGACTTATCCGTTTCGCGGATTTGTTGTCGTTTTAGTCGTGTTCGAGAGCAAGGCTTGCGCAGATTTAAAAATCAAGGAGTTTACCTGAGTAAACGACTGCTTTTCATTCAAGCGTAACGCAGCTCTCAAAAATTTAACCGGTAAGAATTTTCTGAAATTACCTCAACGGAATGTCTCGGCTGTCGTGTTCGAGAGCAAGGCTTGCGTGGAATGAAAAATCAAAGAGTTTACCTGAGTAAACGACTGTTTTTCATTCAAGCGTAACGCAGCTCTCGGACACGACAGACAGACATTAATTGATCATATTTGCGCTGCGCTTAACAAAAGCCGTAAGATCCTTACCCTTCAACATATTTTGCGCCAGCATCGCCAAATCAATCGTTTGTTTGACGAGGTCTTTGCGCTTGGTCTCATCCTGCTCTGTCAAAATTTTACTGATTACGGGGTGATTCGAGTTCACAACCAAGTTGAGCATTTCCGGCATATTGCCCATGCCAAAACCGCCGCCGCCAACTTCTTGCTGCTCTTTCATTCGGCGAATAAACTCGGGACGCGTAATCACCATGGGATCGTCATTTTCCGTCATACTTTCAAAGCGCACGGTAAATTTATCTTTCCCGGCAACATCTTCAATAACGGGTTCAATGGTTTTCTTTTGCTCGTCAGTGAGGTTGCTCTCAGGTTGTTCGTCTTTTTCGATGAGTTTATCAACCGTATCACCGTCAACTCGCGTGAACTTCACATTTTCAAGCTTAGATTCTAAATGCTGAATAAAGTGACCCGTCAACGGGGTTTCGAGCAATAAAACGTCGTATCCTCGGTTCTTGGCCGATTCAATAAAGTTGTCTTGGTCTTTAACATCAGAAGCGTAAAGGTGTACAACTTGATCGTTTTTATCCTTTTGGTTTTCCTGAATTTTTTCTTTGTATTCATCAATCGTAAAGTGCTCACCGTCCACATTCTTAAACAAGAAGGCTTTCTTCATTTTATCGAAGAATTTTTCTTCGGTCAGCATACCATACTCGATAAATACTTTAATATCATCCCACTTAGCTTCAAAGTCTTTTCTGTCGTTTTTAAACATCGAAGCGAGCTTGTCAGCTACTTTTTTGGTGATGTGACCGGAAATTTTCCTCACCGCTGCATCTTCTTGCAAGTAAGAGCGCGAAACGTTGAGGGGAATATCGGGAGAATCAATGACACCGTGTAACAATGTGAGAAACTCGGGAACGATATTCTCAACTGAATCGGTAATAAATACCTGATTGGAGTACAGTTGAATTTTATTTTTTTGTACTTGAATGTTGTTTTTCAGCTTGGGGAAATACAAAATACCGGTGAGATTAAAGGGATAATCTACATTGAGGTGAATGTGGAACAACGGCTCATCAAATGTGGCGGGATACAACTCACGATAGAAATCTTTATAATCTTGAGTTTCTAAATCGGCAGGTGTTTTTTTCCAAGCGGGGTTGGGATTGTTGACGATGTTGTCCACTTCCACATCCACTTTTTCCAAATTACCTTCTTTATCTTTTTTACCGTCGGGATGATCTTCCTGAATGGTTTTGGTTCCGAACTTAATGGGAACGGGCAAAAATTTGCAGTACTTATCCAGAATGCCGCTCAAGCGGTTTACTTCTAAAAATTCTTTAGAATCGTCGGCAATATGCAGCACGATATCCGTTCCTACTTCACTGCGGTCTGCGGCTTCAATTTGATATTCGGGATTCCCTTCGCACGTCCATTTAACCGGTTTTGTGCCCGTGTGGGATTTTGTAATCACCTCTACCTTTTTGGCCACCATAAATGCGGAGTAAAAGCCCAATCCAAAGTGACCGATGATGCCGCTGTCTTTGGCCTTATCATCGTATTTTTTCAGAAATTCTT
>CAJXMT010000118.1 GCA_913056155.1 uncultured Cryomorphaceae bacterium | reverse complement strand
CATCAGTTGAATGGATACATGACGAAGCCCGGCATCTGCAACCGATGTTAACCCTACACCAAAACAGTTTTGGCCGCCTTTTTTCAATGCAGAAATAAGCGGGGCATGTTGAGGCAAAACACCGAATGAACCACCAATACCCGGCATTTTCACGTGATTGACGTGACCGCGGTACAATAATTTTTGCGGGGTGAGTACTTCCAAAATCATAATGCTTGTATTTGTTTTCAATAAAACAAGCGCGAGGACACTGCCTCGCGCTCTCAATTCGATTTACGAGTCGCTCAACATTTTGTCGCCGGCCTCAATCACCTCTTCAATGCTGCCCTTTAAGTTAAAGGCGGCCTCGGGGTATTTATCCATTTCACCGTCCAAAATCATATTAAACCCTTTAATGGTGTCTTCAATAGGCACCATGACACCGGGAATACCGGTAAATTGCTCGGCCACGTGGAAAGGCTGAGACAAGAAACGTTGAATACGACGTGCGCGGTGTACAACCAATTTATCTTCTTCACTCAATTCATCCATACCCAAAATGGCGATGATGTCTTGAAGTTCTTTGTAGCGTTGAAGGATTTCCTTTACGTCTTGTGCACATTTATAGTGCTCGTCACCCACAATATCGGGAGACAAAATACGCGAAGTTGAATCCAAGGGATCTACCGCCGGGTAAATGCCCAACTCGGCAATTTTTCGCGAAAGTACAGTTGTGGCATCCAAGTGCGCAAAGGTTGTAGCCGGCGCCGGATCTGTCAAGTCATCCGCCGGTACGTAAACCGCCTGTACAGAAGTAATAGAACCATTTTTTGTTGAGGTAATACGCTCTTGCATAGCACCCATTTCGGTGGCCAAGGTGGGCTGGTAACCCACAGCTGAGGGCATACGACCCAAAAGTGCCGACACCTCAGATCCCGCTTGCGTAAAACGGAAAATATTATCAATAAAGAAAAGGATGTCTTTACCGCCGGCATCGTCATCACCGCCATCGCGGAAATATTCAGCCAATGAAAGCCCTGAAAGCGCTACTCGAGCACGAGCCCCGGGAGGTTCGTTCATTTGACCAAAAACAAAAGAAGCGCGTGAGTCTTTGAGCGCGTTTTGATCTACCTTACTCAAATCCCAACCGCCTTCTTCCATGGATTTTATAAAATCATCACCGTACTTGATAATGCCTGATTCAAGCATTTCCCGTAACAAATCATTACCCTCACGAGTACGCTCACCCACACCGGCAAATACCGAGTAGCCGTCATATCCTTTGGCAATGTTGTTAATCAACTCCTGAATCAATACGGTTTTACCTACACCGGCACCGCCAAACAAACCAATTTTACCCCCTTTGGAATAAGGCTCAATCAAATCAATAACTTTAATACCCGTAAAAAGAATTTCAGTTGACGTGGTTAAGTCTTCAAACTTGGGTGCCTCATTGTGAATAGAGCGTTCATTCTCACGTGACACTTGCGGTATGCCGTCAATATTATCGCCGATTACGTTAAACAAGCGACCGTTAACGGCCTCTCCCGTTGGCATTGAGATAGGTTTCCCTTTAGCTGTAACTTCCATTCCGCGACGCAAACCCTCAGAGGAGTCCATCGCGATGGTACGTACAGAATCTTGACCGATGTGCTGTTGTACTTCAAGAACTACTTCTTCACCTGATTTTTTGGTAACCGTAAGAGCTTCCATAATTTCGGGCAACCCCGCCTTAGGATCAAAACTAACGTCTATTACCGCGCCGATTACTTGGCTAACTTTCCCTTTTAATTCAGACATTTCGCGCTGATATTTAATTGTATATGTGGACTTCGATTTTTCGGGCGCAAAAGTAGAACTTCTTTTTGTTTTCACCCGCGTATAATCGCAAAATTTTCAGCGCGATTTACACGCTCGAACCGCATAATCATTCCGTACTGTTTTCACGATCCCTCACCACCTGTACAAACTCCTAATATCACCCCCTCGCTCCGCACCCGTAAACAAAATACACATCAAACTTTCAACCCCCTTTTACAGAGAATTGAGCGGGGTTTCGACCCACAAAACACAAAGAATAATTCACTACTTTTGCACTTCAATTTTAACAACAGCACCATGGGCTTGTTCAGCATATTTTCCAAAGATAAAAAGAAAAACCTCGATGAAGGATTGTCCAAAACCAAGGAAGGTTTCTTCAGTAAACTCACCCGTTCCGTAGCCGGGAAGTCAAAGGTTGACGATGCAGTACTTGACGATTTAGAGGAAATATTGGTCAGCTCAGATGTGGGTGTGGACACCACACTTAAAATTATAGATCGTATTGAACAACGCGTTTCAAAAGACAAATATTTCGGCACCGATGAGCTCAATAAAATCCTTCGTGAGGAAATTACCGGGCTGCTGGAAGAAAACGACAGCGGCAATGCCAAAGAATTTACCGTGCCCGAAACCGACACCCCCTACGTTATTATGGTTGTGGGCGTTAACGGCGTAGGCAAAACCACCACCATCGGCAAACTGGCTCATCAATTTAAAAAAGCCGGAAAAAAAGTGGTACTGGGCGCTGCCGATACGTTTAGAGCCGCCGCCATTGAGCAACTTCAAGTTTGGGGTGAGCGTGTAGATGTTCCCGTTATCACCCAGAAACAAGGCTCTGACCCCGCCTCTGTAGCTTTTGACGCGCTCAGTGCCGCTAAAGCGAAAAATGCAGATATAGTGATTATTGATACCGCCGGCCGACTCCACAACAAGGTAAACCTGATGAACGAATTGGGCAAAATTAAAAAGGTGATGCAAAAAGTAATTCCAAATACACCGCACGAAGTATTGCTGGTTTTGGACGCCTCAACCGGCCAAAACGCCATTGAACAAGCTAAACAATTCACCAAAGTAACAGAGGTTACAGGTATGGCGCTCACTAAGTTAGACGGCACGGCCAAAGGTGGTGTGGTGATTGGAATCTCTGATCAATTGAAAATTCCGGTACGCTACATTGGCGTGGGAGAGCAATTGGATCACCTGCAGGTATTTAATAAATACGAGTTTGTAGATTCACTATTCGGCGGGGAATAGCAGCTCTTTATTTTTGGTCAGAACCCAATTCCCTCTGCACATTCCCGTCTGAACATTATAGAATAAGATACGTTCAAAATTCCGCGCGGATTAAAACTGTGCAAAAGCATTCAAAAAAGCGCTCAACGCTCATGAAAACAAAAACACTCAAAAAAAACAAGGTCAACGTAGTCACGCTGGGCTGTTCCAAAAATATTTACGACAGTGAGGTAATGATGGGGCAGCTCAAAGCCAACAACTTTGACGTGCACCACGAAAATCCCGATCGCGATGCGGAAATTGTCATCATCAACACATGCGGTTTTATCGAAAACGCCAAACAGGAATCCATTGATACCATTTTGGGCTGGAGCGCTGCCAAAGAGCGGGGTGAAGTAGATAAAGTATATGTTACCGGATGCCTCTCACAACGTTACAAACCCGAATTGGAGAAAGAAATTCCCAACGTAGATGCCTACTTTGGAACGCGAGACCTTCCCCGCCTGCTCAAAACCTTAAAAGCCGACTATAAAAAGGAACTCATAGGCGAGCGGCTCCTCACCACGCCGGCGCACTACGCTTACCTCAAAATTGCCGAGGGTTGCGACAGGCCGTGCGCCTTTTGTGCCATACCCCTCATGCGCGGCAAACACGTTTCCAAACCTATTGAAGAATTGGTGCAAAGTGCCGAAAAATTAGCCGCTCAAGGAACGCGCGAGCTTATCTTAATTGCACAAGACCTCACCTATTACGGTTTGGATATTTACAAAAAACGCAACCTCGCCGAGCTGCTCGAACACTTGGCTGCAGTAAAAGGAATTGATTGGATTCGCCTGCACTACGCCTACCCCGCAGCATTCCCCATGGACGTGATTGACGTGATGAAAAAACACGACAATATTTGCAACTACTTGGATATGCCGCTGCAACACATCAGCGATAACATGCTCAAATCCATGCGACGGCTGATCACGAGCAAAAAAACGCGCAAAGTGGTTGCCGATATTCGCGAAAAAATGCCTGAAATCGCAATCAGAACCACACTCATCACCGGCTTCCCGGGCGAAACAGAAGAAGACTTTCAAGAACTTTACGATTGGGTTGCTGAAACACGCTTTGACCGTTTGGGTGTTTTCCCTTACTCGCACGAAGAAAACACTCACGCCTACACCAAAGAAGACGACGTGCCCGAAGAGGTTAAACAAGAACGCGCCGAGGCCATTATGGAGCTGCAAAGCGGCATTTCCTTGGAGCTGAACCAAGAGCGCGTGGGGAAAACGTACAAAGTACTCATTGATCGGGTTGAAAACGGCAACTACATCGGGCGTACCGAGCAGGACTCCCCCGAAGTAGATAATGAAGTCATCATTCCCGTAACCGAAGAAAACCACCTGCGCATCGGCGATTTTGTGGAGGCCGTCATTCAAGATGCCGATTATTACGACTTACATGCAACGGTAGCCAAAGGAGTGCCCGCACTATGAAAAGCGCGCTGATCAACTATGAAAAAGCCGGCATGCTCTCCCCGCTTACACGCGATTATTTAAAAGGAGAGAACAAGTTAAGTGAATTTTATACATTCAAACCCGATTTAAACGGCATTCAATCGGCATTTGAACAGCGTTTAAAAAACCCGGTAAACCGAGAAGTACTCACAAAGCGGTTGCGTGAGGATTACCAAGACGTCAAAACCGAAAAGGCCGTGAGCCGAAATATCGAATTACTGAGCAACGAAAAAACCTTTACCGTAACCACCGGCCATCAGCTCAACTTATTTACCGGTCCGCTGTATTTTGTTTGGAAAATATTAAGTGCGGTGAACCTCGCCAAAGAACTCAAAACCCAATTCCCCGAGTACAACTTTGTGCCCGTTTACTGGCCGGCGGGGGAAGATCACGATTTTGAAGAAGTGAACCACACTCACGTTCACAATAAAAAGTATACCTGGCCCTCCAAGCAAACCGGCGCCTTGGGGCGCTTCACTACTGACGGACTCCACAGCGTCTTCAACGAGTTACACGCCGATTTAAAAACCAAATTGGCCGATATTCATCTTCTTGATGACTTACGGGAATGCCTGAGTGAAAAAAACTACGGTCGCGGTATTTTTCAACTTGTAAACAAATGGTTTGGCCAATACGGTTTGGTGATTGTAAACAGCGATCACGCCGATTTTAAAAAAGAATTCATCAAAACAGCCGAGCGCGATTTAACCGCCGGAAGTGCCAACGCACTTATTGAAAAAGCAGCTGCCAAACTGGATGATTTGGGTTACAAAAAGCAAATTACCCCGCGTGAAATCAACTTGTTTTACCTCACTGCCGATTCCCGTAACCGCATTGTAAAAAAAGAAAACACCTACTTTGTTGAAGACACAAAACTCGTATTCAACAAAAAAGAAATAATTGAAGAACTGCACAGTCATCCCGAACGATTCAGCCCCAACGTGGCGCTTCGCCCCATGTATCAAGAAACCATTTTGCCCAACATCGCCTACATCGGCGGCGATGCCGAAGTGGCGTATTGGCTGCAACTCAAAACGGCGTTTGAAGCGTATGATGTTTTTTACCCGGCGGTATTGCTGCGCAACTCCGTTTTGGTTCTGACCGAAAAAGCACAAAAAAAACAGCATCAACTCAACTTGAAACTCGAGGATTTATTCATTGGCGAGCACGAACTCACCAAGCGCGTCGTAATCGATTCTTCAGATAAAATACTGCATTTCCAAAAGGAAAAAGCCGAATTGCAAAGCGTGTTTGCCAAAATAAAACGCCGCATGGCACAAAGTGATGAAACACTGAAATCAAGCGCTGAGGCCGCCGAAGTAAAACACTTGCACTACATCAATAATTTGGAGAAAAAACTGCTGCGTGCAGAGAAAAAGAAAAACAAAATTATTCAAGAGCGCATAAAGGCTTTACTTACTGAAATTAAACCGGGAGGCAGCCTGCAAGAGCGTCGCGAAAATATTTTTATGCTGTATTGTGAGTTTGGTGAAACGATAATCGAAGATGTCCGTCAAGAGCTGAATCCACTCGATTACAGATTGACCGTGCTGCAATGAACCTAATATTTTTTTGTTGTTTGCCCAAAACGTCTTATCTTCGCTCCCACTAGTTTTCATAATGAAAATTTAATTGCTTAATAATTTGATTATTAAAAGCCTGCAACACTATTGCTGCAGGCTTTTATTTTTAACCCCTTAAAAAGATCTCGTTACGCAGCAATACCAAACACAAATTTACCATATGCTCAACATCACCATTCAACTCATAATAAAAAAAGCATTCACCTCGGTTACAAGTTGAATTTGATCCAATAAATAGATTTTTATTTTTTAAAATACCATTGTATATTTGCATGAAATACTTTTGCTTTTCATAGTAGAAAGTTTTTAGTTAGTAATGAGAAAAGCCTGCAAATGCACTTATTGCAGGCTTTTTTTGTGAATTTTTTTCAATATAAAGGATCGCCGGCGACTAAGCTGAAATACCGTAATTTGCAACCGTGAAACGTTTAATCATTTTGTTATTTTTAGAGATCACTTGCCACAGCTTGCTGCAAGCCCAAAATTGGCGATTTCACATTCCGCTGCAAGTAGATGCGGGTGCTATTTTTAATGACATAGAGCGCAATCCTGACTTCACCATTACTCAAGAACCGGGTGTTGCCATGAGCATCAATACCGGCGCGAGTTTCCTGTACCGCAAACGCCTTCAAATAAGCGCAACCGGCGGCATATTTCTAAACCAATATAACTTTTACCGGTTGCAATCGCAGTATTACATTGCCCATTTTTCCTTCAGATCAGGAGTTCACCTCAGCTACATCACCAAACCTGTTAACCACCACGGCACGCGTTTACACCTGGGTACAGGTGTAGGATACTCCTTCCTTGGAGCCGATAGCAAAAGTAAAAACTTAGGAAACTTTACAGCCGAGACTTACTCAATAACACAAACCCCTTTTTACATCGCACCCGAATTTGGTGTGAGTCAGGTGTACGAAAAAGGCATACTCACACTGGCACTCACCTACTTTTTTCACCGAACGGATCAAAACACCATCTACTTTAACTTTTCAAAAGAGGATTTTCAAACCCGTGCCGGTAGTAAAGAGGGCTACTTTGGTTTGCGCGTGCGCTACGGATTCCGCGTACGCAGTGCCGAACAAAAAAAGGTTCCGAAAAAAGTGCCGCGGTACCTCAAAAACAATTTTGACGAGCGCAAAACTCGCATTCACAATCCCGTTTATCAAACACGACAAGAAATCGTCAAGCTCAAAATTGCCGATAATGCCGAGGAAGACGGCGATTCCATCTCGGTATTTGTGAACGACTCGGTTGTGTTGAGCTATTATGAAATCATGAAAAAACCTCGCACCGTTTACATTCCGCTCCAAAAAGGGAAAAATGAAATTGTAGTGTATGCGCATAATGAAGGGCGCATACCGCCCAACACCGCTACAGCCAAGCTTATCATGGGTTTAAGACGTAAAACTGTACCGGTGAATACGTCACTGCGTCGCAACCAATCCATCATCATTTATCGAGGTGCTATTGAATAGTAGCGTGAGTAAAGTGTATACCTTTTTATTTTCTGTACAATAACCGACTCGAATTTCCCGGGTATTATTTTGTAGGCGACTAAAAGGTACTCTTAAACCTTAATCATAAACTTCACGGCTAGTGTGATGACCGGTAAAAAAGTTTATGAATTTGACGCCATTTTCATTTTATGCTGTGTTAAAATTTTTAGCCGCAGCTAAGGCTACGCCTGCAAATTTCGCCTTGCTTAAAGATGAAAATCACAACAAATTCTTATCAATCGTCACACTTGGCGATCATATAGCTTTCAACAGCCAATAACATCCAACAAAAAAGCCCCCGCCAAAACATGGGCGGGGGCTTTATGATAATAGATTTTGAGAGATCTTACTTCACTTCCATAAGTTCAATATCAAAAATAAGATCTTTTCCGGCAAGCGGGTGATTGGCATCAACAACGATGGCCTCATCTTTAACCTCAGTAACAACCAACGGCATTTCACGACCATCGGGAGTTTTAGACATCAACGCCATTCCTTTTTCAGGCTTGATATCCTCGGGAAGTTGGCTTTTAGGCACTTCCTGAATTAACTCATCGCGTCGGTCGCCGTAAGCCTTATCAGCCGGGATGTTCAACGTTTTTTTCTCACTCACCTTCATATCGATCAATCCCTCTTCAAATCCGGGAATTAACTGTCCTTGGCCCATGGTAAACTCCAACGGCTCTCCGCGATCTACAGAACTGTCAAAAACTTCGCCGTCTGCCAATTTACCTGTGTAATGTACCTTTACGGTATCATTTGCTTTTACTTGACTCATAAAAAATGATTTTAAAAATTGAGCACTCAACAGTGCTTTACAAATATTTGTGCAAAGGTATGCTTTTTAAGCGTAGCGAGCAAAACTAGCTATATCCCAAGGCTTTTCTCAATCGGTTTAAAACGGGAAGACCTATTTCACGAGCACGCGCTGCTCCGGCTTCCAATTCCGCGTCAATTTCAGTTTTGTTTTCCATCAAATATTGATAACGCTCGCGGGCTTCGCCGTACTTTTCTTGAATCACCGCCAGCAATTCTTTTTTGGCATGACCGTAACCGTAACCGCCCTTGAGGTAATTTTTGCGCATTTGTTCAATTTGCTCTTCTCCGGCCAATAAACTAAATAACTTAAAAACGTTGCACGTATCGGGATTTTTGGGTTCCTCGAGCGGTGTGGTATCGGTAACAATACCCATCACACTTTTTTTAAGCGCTTTGGCCGAGGCAAAAACATTAATCGTGTTGCCGTATGACTTACTCATTTTT
>CAJXMT010000117.1 GCA_913056155.1 uncultured Cryomorphaceae bacterium | reverse complement strand
CCCAACGGCGACGGCTTAAACGACGTCTTCAAAATGGAATCCGTAGAACTCGACGAATTCTCAATCCACATCTTCGATCGTTGGGGCAGCGAAATATTCCACAGCACCAGCACCGATTTCGAGTGGGACGGCACCTACCGCGGCGAGCCCGTGAACCAAGGCGTTTTTACTTACAAGATATGGTTCCGCAAAGGCGATTACAGGAGTGAGGAGAAAATCGGGACAGTGACTGTTTTGCGGTAAGGAGTAAGGAGTAAAGAGTAAGGAGTAAGGGGGTAGAGTTGTGCTCGCCGCGTGGGGGATGCTTTTTGCTTGAACCGCAAATCTTGTTTCTAACGCTGTTAAGGTGATTGACGTGCAAACGAGTCCACCTTCACCTTCACCTCCGCCTCCGCCTTCACCTTTCATGCGGTGGGCACTTGAGTTTGAGCAAAAAGCACAAACCATGTGTTGAATGCCAACCGAACACCTTACGCTTTACTCCTCCTGCTTGACCAATTCTTCCAATTTTATTCTCAGCTCATCGCCTTTTAAATCTTTGCCGGTGATTTTTCCGTCGGCGTCCAGTAAAAAGCCGGCGGGAATGGATGTAATACCGTAATTTTTGACGGGTTCTGAATCAAAACCTGAAAAATCGCATAGCTGAATACCCTGCATTTTATCTTTTTCAACCGCTTTGCGCCAAGACTCTTCCTTTTTGTCGAGTGAAATGAGAATAAATGCAATGCCGCGTTCACTGTAATTTTCGATGATTTGGTTGAGTTCAGGAGTCATGCGGCGGCAGGGCATGCACCAACTCGCCCAAAACTCAATCAGCGTTCCTTTTTCCCCCATGAGTTCTCTGAGTTCTTTTTCCTCACCGTTTTCGTCAAGGGTGGTGAAATCGGGCGCTTGAGCACCCACTAAGGTGTTTTGCAGTACTTTGATTTCTTTTAAGGCCGCTTGAACTTGTTCATTTTTTGGATATTCGGCTTGTACCGATTGAATCAAGAGTTCCAACTCTCTCAGGTGTTGGCCGCTTTGACGGCGTTTAAGCACTGCCATAGCGGCATAACTGCCTTGCATATTTTGATATCCATAGGTAATCAGGTGGTTTTTATGCTTTATGTACGCTTTTTGCTCTTGGCGTGAAAGTTCCGCGGCCAATGCTGTATCTTGTTGGTCTTCGGCTTGCTTGGCTCGCTCTCGAAGCGGTTTTACGGTTTTGTTAAAATGGTGTTTGCGTTCGGTTTCAAATTGTGTAAAAAGATCGTTTGCTTTGCTGTTGTTAATTTTGATTTCTTTCCCGTTGTAAACAATTTGCGGGGATTCGCCGGCGTCAAACGCTGCCGGAATTTTAATTTGATGGGGAAATTCAATGAGGTAAAGACCCTCGTGGAGCTCGACCTCCTGACCTGCGGGTATATTTCCGTGTTGATCTAATTCTATTTTCTCGATTAATACTGTTTCATTTATGGTCGCCGGTTGAAAGTGTATACTCACCTCTTCACCGGCAAAAGGCTTGCAGTCAAATTCGATTTGCACTTGAGCCGTTGTATTTGTGGCTCTGACCAAAAAGAGGATACATACCGTGCAGAGAAATTTATTCATATTCATTTTGGTTTGTCTGAGTTCGACATCGATTACTGCAATATTTTACGCTATCCCAATTATTACGCCACTTTTTGCGGTAGGTGAACTCTTTTTGACACACCGGGCAAATTTTTGACGGCAGGTAAGATTTATTGCCTTTGTGTGCCATTTTAACGGGTAACCATTACGTATTCTTTAATGACCAACCGAATAAGGTTGAGGTTGTGCATTTCTTGATTCGCCGCGTTTAATTTGCTTTTCATGATAGACGCAGCCTCATCTAAAGCCTTACGCGTATTTTTATTGGGGAATTTTTCAAAGTGGTCGGCCGCATCCTTAAACAGCAGCATTTGATCTTCAGTAAAAGTTTGTAAGGCAGTCTCATCAAACGTAACCTCTTCTTTGTTGCGATTTAAAGCTATCACCTCGTGTATGTTATACGTTTTGTCAGCTGTTTTTTTGATCACCATAGTATTGGAAACGTAACCGCCCACACGCTGATTTATGGGGGAGGAGGAAACAGCGGTTGCCGCTACAATGCCGGTGGAAAAAATGATGTCAATAAGTCTGAATGACCAGCGTAAAATATAATCTGTAAAGGTGGGGATGGTGCCGTCTGTTTTGATGACACGCATTCTCATGGCTGCCTTGCCGAGGGTTTGCCCGTTGTTTAATATTTCGAAGGCCGGCGTGTAAAACAGGTAAATGGGCAGATTGACCAAGAGAAAAGTGTATCCCTGATTGACCGCTCCCGAACTCGCAATTAGGGCAGATAAGATCAAAAGAGAGCCGAGTAAAATAACTTGATCGATTAAATAGGCGATACATCTCAGTCGCAACGATGCCGTTTCGTATTCAATCGGCACATTTTGAACGGTATTTATGTTCATTGTGTTCATCAGGGCTCAAATGTAGCAAAAGTTTGGAAATGTTTGGGTCAGAACCCCGATAGACTGCAGAATAAAAATCGGGAGTTGTAAACCGAAAATACCTGGGGAGATGCGAGAATCAGCATGACAATTGCGCAGCATAGTGTTAATCGTCACCGCTGTAATGATCACCGCCGAGTTCTTTTTTTACTTTTTCCTCTAAATCTTTTTTGCGCTCGTTTTTAATCCGGTAGGTTAAGGTGAGGCGATACGTGCGCGGTCGCCATTGCCGTTCGTCGTAAATGGCAAATTCGCTGTTCACGGTTCGCGCTCTTCGAATGCGGGAGTTGAAAAGGTCGCGAATATTGAAGTCGATGGAGAATTGATCATCCCAAAAGTTTTTTCCTATGCCCGTAGTCACATGAGTTATAGGATTGCGGACTCCCTGAGCGGTTATGGCTGAAGCGCGATGATTTACACGTACTTGAAGTTGTATTTCTTGAGGCAATTCAAACGAGCTGTTTATTTGTGCCTGCCAAGTAGAGAAAGTGGTTTTAAATCCGTTTTCAATATTCGTGGCATCCAAAGTGCTGCCGTAGTAATTCAATGACCCGCCTATGCGTATTCCTTTTTTAGGTCTGTAGTTTCCCGCAAATTCAATTCCGTAGTTCAATTGATTGGCCACATTCTCGGGTCGGGTGAGGGTAATGCCGTCTTCAATACGTTGGATGTACTGAATCACACCGGAGCTTTCACGCGCGTAAACAGAAGTGTTTAAACTGCCCTTTTCTTTAAAAAACAAATGAGATAATTCCGTAGAGTGGGTGTATTGCGGATTGAGTTCGGGATTTCCGCTGCGGTAATTGAGCGGATTTCTAAAATTAAAAAACGGATTCAGATTCCAAAAATTGGGACGACGGATGCGGCGGGAATAGTTGATTTGAAAGGTGTTGGTTTTTGAAACTTCGTATGAGACACCAAACGAGGGGAAGGGGTCAACATAGCTGCGGGAAATGTTTTCATTGGTTTGGGCTTGCTCAATTTCAATGACGGACCACTCTGCGCGCAGTCCGGCCATCAATGAGAACTTATTCCATTGATTATTGTACATAAAATAAGCGGCGTGAATGCCCTCATCGTAGAGAAAATCATTGGTGAATTGAGGTTGAGCTTCAAAAACTTGCTCAGAGGTGTTATAATTATTCACACCATATTCCGTATTGATTATGCGTAAACTGCTTTTGATACCGCCCTCTAATTTTCCGTTATCGCTAAAGGGATGTTCGTAGTCACTTTCCAATACACCATTTATTTGACTCTCTTTATTGATGGTTTGTTGTAAAAGCCTGCGTTCAAAAAATTCGTTTCCCGCAGAGTCGTAAAAGTATTGATCGGCATCGGCATCTTCAGTCTCGTAATTATCATTAAAATCAATACTTGTTCGCCACCTTCTGTCTTTTTGGGTGAAGGTTTTTGTATGCTCCAGCGTAAAGTTGTAGCTGTTTTCATTTTCAATCTCGGTAAAATCTCTGATACTTGTTTCACGCAATTCGCCGCCGGCCAATGTGGTATAATCAATAAGAGCATCAGAGGTACCGCGAGAAACAGAGCCCACAGCAATAAATTCAATTTCATTGTATTTGTTGGGTTCCCACGCTGCACCTAACATCATGTTGTGGCCGGTGCGCTGCCGCGTACGATCTTCGTCTTGCAATACCCTGACGGCTTCACCGTTTTCAGCGGCAATACGTTTTTGAATACCGTAGCCGGGCCGTTCGTTGTGTCTAAAACTGTAATTGCCTGAAAAAGTCCATTTCTCGGTTTTGTGGGTCAATGATGCGGAAGCATTGGTTCCCCAAGGATAGCTGGCACCGGCGGAGAAAATAGCATTGGTACCCTCTCGTTTTTCTTTTTTCAATACGATGTTGATGATGCCGGCCATGCCCTCGGCATCATAGCGCGCGCTTGGGTTGTTGATGATTTCAACGCGTTCAACCATTTCCGAGTTGAGCATTCTCAATGCCTCTGCACTGCTTATTCCCACAAGTCCGCTTTGCTTGCCGTTAATTAAAATGCGCACGTTGCTGTTGCCGCGCAGGCTCACGTTGCCGTCTTGATTTACATCAACCGAGGGGATATTTTCCAATACATCTGAAACCGATCCTCCGCGTGAAGTTATGTCTTGGGTAACGTTAAAAACCTTCTTTTCCAAGGTCATCGTCATTTCATTTTGCTCACTTTCAATCACGGCTTCTTGAAGCATACGCGAGTCGGATTTTAAGTGGATTTGCGGCAGGGAGACTTTTTCTTTTTCAATGGTTTGGGGTTTTGACCAAAAAGTGGAAAAGCCGATGTAACTGTATTTAAAGAGATATGTACCATAACTGAGGTTGATGACGTAAGTGCCGTCGGCATTTGCGGATTTACCCGCTACGATAGAGCTGTCGCCCGGGTCATGAACCGTTACGTTGGCGTAGGGAAGTGTCTCGTTAGTTTCAGAATTCCGAATATTGCCGGTGACTGTAGCGTTTTGCGTGAAACTTGCAAATGAGTTGATTATTAAACTGAAAATTAGTACTATATGACGCAATGGGGAATGTCGTATTGATGTATGATTAATAATTGCTGCAAAGATAACTGTCTGGCCATTTAAGATGTTTTGAAATTTAATTTTTAATGTTAATGTAAGATTTTGCTCTTGAAAACTTTACGGGATTGTTCATAATTTTTGAGCCGCAACTCCCCAAAATAGGGCTTGAAGTCTTACTTTTACGCGATTTTTAGAGTAAATGAGAGGATGGCACAAGAAGTAGAATATACTGACGACAATATTAAGTCGCTGGACTGGAAAGAGCACATCAGGATGCGCCCCGGCATGTACATCGGGAAACTGGGTGATGGAGCTTCATACGACGATGGGATATACATTTTGTTGAAGGAAATTATTGATAATTCCATTGATGAGTTTGTCATGGGCAATGGGAAAACCATTGATATTACCATAAAAGACGGACTCGTAAAGGTGAGAGATTACGGCCGGGGGATTCCGCTTACCAAGGTTATTGATTGCGTTTCTAAAATCAATACCGGCGGAAAATACGATTCGCGCGCGTTTAAAAAATCTGTAGGGTTAAATGGTGTGGGAACTAAAGCTGTGAATGCACTTTCTCAGTATTTTAAGGTGGAATCAATACGAGACGGTAAATTAAAACGCGCAGAGTTTGATAAAGGTGAGTTAATTGATGATCATCAACTTGAGGATTCTACTCAGCGAAAGGGTACAAAAATCACTTTCAGACCCGATGAAACGGTGTTTAATGCCTACGGCTATAAAATGCAGCACGTTGAGGAATTGCTGTGGAATTACGCTTATTTGAATCGGGGACTTACTATTAACCTCAACGGGCAAAAAATATTCAGCGAAAACGGACTCACGGATTTGTTGAAGAAGAAACTCTCTGAAGAACCCTTATACCCGGTGATTCACATTGAGGGTGATGATATTGAAGTAGCCGTAACTCACACACAATCTTACGGCGAAAACTATTACTCGTTTGTAAACGGCCAATATACCTCGCAAGGGGGAACGCATCAAAATGCTTTTCGCGAGGCTTATGTAAAAACCATCAGAGACCATTTTGGTAAAAACTTTGACACAGTAGACGTGCGCTCGGGAATTGTTACGGCAGTGAGCATTAAGGTGATGGAGCCCGTTTTTGAATCGCAAACCAAAACAAAACTGGGCAGTGATAAAATTGGTCCCGAAGGGCCTACCATGCGCAGTTTTATGAATGAGTTTCTTTCAACCAAGCTCGATAATTACCTGCACCGTAATCAAGAAACGGCGCAAGCCATCTTGAAGCGAATACAACAAGCCGAGCGCGAACGAAAAGATTTGGCAGGTATTAAAAAGTTGGCCAAAGACCGCGCTAAAAAAGCGAGTTTGCACAATAAAAAATTGAGAGATTGCAAGGTGCATTTTAACTCCAAACACGAGTTGCGCAATGATACCATGCTGTTTATTACAGAGGGTGACTCGGCATCCGGCTCTATTACTAAAGCGCGAAACGTAAAAACGCAAGCTGTTTTTTCACTTAAGGGTAAGCCGCTAAACTCCTTTGGGTTAACAAAGAAAATTGTTTATGAAAATGAGGAGTTCAATCTGCTTCAAAGTGCATTGAATATAGAAGACGGCATTGAGAATTTACGTTACAACAAAATTGTTTTGGCAACCGATGCCGATGTTGACGGCATGCACATCAGGCTTTTGCTCATTACTTTTTTCTTGCAGTTTTTCCCCGATTTGGTCAAAAAAGGACACCTGTATATTTTGGAAACACCGTTGTTCAGGGTTCGGAATAAAAAGCAAACTTATTATTGCTACTCTGATGAAGAACGAAATGAGGCCATTAGAAACTTAAAAGGCAAACCCGAAATTACGCGATTTAAAGGGTTGGGCGAAATTTCACCGGATGAGTTTTCCGGGTTTATTCGTGAAGATATTCGTTTAGAGCCGGTTGTGGTTGATGCCGATACGCCTATATCCAAGTTACTCACCTTCTTTATGGGTAAAAACACGCCGGACAGGCAAAAATTTATTATTGAAAATTTGAGAGTAGAAGAAGTACTCGAAGAAAATACTGTTGGATTATGATTTTGGTCAGAACCCTGTTTCTTGTTTTGTGTTTCGGTTTGTTGAACTCCGCTGCTGCTCAGTTGAGGACTCCGAGTGATTTTGAATTTGAAAGAGAAGGCAAAAAGTACTTTTATTTCAACAGTGAAGAAAAGCTGATTGATAATGAGAACAACGCTTCCTATTACCGCGAAGCTTCTCAACTCGATAATGGCTTTTGGAGGTTCAACGATTATTTTTCAGGTACAAACAAAGTGAGAAGATCAGGAATAAAAGAAAATCCCAACCCGCTATTTACAGGTGATTTTAGAGGAGAAGTTACCACTTATTTTGAAAGCGGTGAAGTGGAGGAATTAGCTTTTTACGACGATAAAAGTTTTCAAATTGATGATTACTTGTTGAACTATGAGAACGGAAAAACAAAAGAAGAAGGTCGATATGTAGGCGGTATGAAGCAAGGAGATTGGAAAACCTATTACGACAATGGTAAGGTGAAATCCGAGAAAAGTTACGAAAAGGGTTTGCTGTCAGGCACAGTACAGGAATATTATGAATCAGGAGCCGTAAAGCGCGAGGCCGAATACATGATCTTGGATGATCAAGCGGTCAAAACCGGTGAAGAGATTCATTATTTTGAAAATGGTGAAATCAAATCTCGTGTTTTTTTTCAAGAGGGGAATGCACAAGGAAAACACGCAGAATATCACGATAACGGTAAGGTGAAAATAACCGGCCAATATGATGAGGAAGGTAATAAAACGGTAATATGGAAGGAGTTTTACGACAATGGAGCTCTTCTTGAGGAGAAACGTTATGACGAAGGTGTTTTGGTTATGCAAGGCAAACGGTTACACAAAAACGGCAATTTGGCGATGAGGGTTGAAAGTGTAGAGGCAGGCGGCTTTAACGGCCCTTACATGCGTTATTTTGAAAACGGTAAACTCGCTGAAACAGGAAAATATCGAGAAGGTAAAAAAACAGGGGTGTTTAAAACGTTTTATCGAGAAAACGGTGAGGTGAAGTCTGCGGTGAATCACATTACCGGAGAAAAAAAGTATTTTAATGAAAGCGGTGAGGAAATCTCGATGCCTCATCGGGCAGATGAAATCCCCGAAAAACACAAAAAGCTTATTAAGGTAATCAATAAGAGTTTAGAAATTCCCGAAAAGCACAAAACAATTAATCGAGGCGTTTATGGCTTTACGGTTACAAACGAAGGTAAAATTACCAATGCAAAAGTCCTTACCTCAGCAGATGATTTTGTTGATGCAGCGGCAATTCAGGCTCTGAATAAAATAGAAATAGCCCCCGCCGTAAAAAACGATTCTCCCGTTGAGGTGAAAAATGCCGTCGTGATCTTCTTTGACAAGGAGTCCAAAAAATACGATATGGTCTTGGGTAATTACTATGTAGACTTGGAGGGCAGTGATGAAAACTTTGCCGTTGTTGAGGAGATGCCGATGTTTAAAGGAGGCGAGAAGGAGTTGTTCTCATTCCTTTCTCAAAATATCACCTATCCGACTTATGCTAAAGATCAAGGCTTTAGCGGAGTAGTGTATATTAATTTTATAGTAGATAAATCCGGGTTGGTTACGCGACCCCGAGTGTTGCGAGGTGTACACCCATCCATGGACTTATCCGCTATGTATTGCATTGAAAAAATGCCGGCGTGGAATCCCGGGTTGCAAAGAGGAAAACCGGTTTTAGTAAGCTTTAACTTGCCCATTCGATTCACATTAAGATAATTAGATACCGCAAATAGAATATGAGCGAAAAAGATAACGAACCTGAAGAAGAAAGAGATGAAGAGCTGGAACAAGAAGCCGCCGATGCCGGTGAATTGGACAAGGTCATACAGGTATCGGGAATGTATGAAGATTGGTTTCTTGATTATGCTTCGTATGTAATTCTGGAACGCGCCGTTCCCCATATTAATGACGGACTCAAACCCGTTCAAAGGCGAATTTTACACTCTATGCGTGAAATGGATGACGGCCGCACAAACAAG
>CAJXMT010000116.1 GCA_913056155.1 uncultured Cryomorphaceae bacterium | reverse complement strand
AGCCAAAGAAAAAGCGCCCTGTATTATTTTCATAGATGAAATTGATGCTATTGGTCGGGCTCGAGGAAAAAACCCGATGCAGGGCTCTAATGATGAGCGGGAAAACACCCTGAATCAGTTACTTACAGAAATGGACGGCTTTGGCACTAACAGCGGAGTCATTATTTTGGCCGCTACAAACCGCGCCGATGTGTTAGATACTGCATTATTGCGTCCCGGCAGGTTTGACCGTCAAATACATGTGGATTTACCGGAAAAGGAAGAAAGGCGTGCCATTTTTGAGGTTCATTTAAAGCCGCTCAAGTTAACGGAGGATGTTGATGTGAATTTTTTGGCCAGTCAAACGCCCGGATTTAGTGGTGCTGATATTGCAAACCTGTGTAATGAAGCTGCTTTGATTGCGGCGCGCAGAAAGAAGAAAAAAATAGATAAGCAAGATTTTCTCGATGCAGTAGATCGAATTATTGCGGGATTGGAGAAAAAAAGTAAAATCATTAGTCCTAAGGAAAAGAAAACCATTGCTTTCCACGAAGCAGGTCACGCCACCGTGAGTTGGTTGCTTGAACACGCCAGCCCGTTGGTGAAAGTAACCATTGTGCCGCGAGGCAGGTCACTGGGCGCTGCATGGTATTTACCGGAGGAACGTCAAATAACCACGACCAATCAATTACTTGATGAAATGTGTGCAGCATTGGGCGGCCGAGCAGCTGAAAAGGTTGTGTTTGGAGAAATTTCAACCGGTGCCTTGAGTGATTTGGAGAAAATAACCAAACAGGCATACGCCATGGTTAAAATGTATGGACTTAACGCTACTCTTGGGAATATAAGTTATTATGATTCTTCGGGGCAAAATGAATACAGCTTTCAAAAACCTTACAGTGATAAAACGGCAGAGTTAATTGATAAGGAAGTAAGTGAGCTTATAGAGAAAATGTATAAGCGCACCGTTGATCTGCTTGAAAATAATAAAGAAAAACTTACGGAATTAGCCGAGTTGTTGATGACAAAAGAGGTGATTTTTAGAGAAGACTTGGAAGGAATATTCGGCAAGCGAAAATTTGAAAGTAACTACGATAAAGAATTGAATGAAGCTTCAAAAGAAAATAAGAAGTTGTCTGAAAATAATACAAACGGAGCTGCAAGTACCAAAGCACCTCGAAAAGGTGAAGAATCTGATTCAGAATCTTCAACCGGTGAGGGCTCTGACCAAAAAAAAGAAGAAACAAAAACCGCCGAAAATAAACCCGATAAAAACTAACTTAACACGATAAAAGAATGACTGACAAAAAAGATTGGAAATTAGTGTTTAGGGCTGAAGATGAGTTTGAAGCCGAAGTGATTAAAGCCAAACTTCAAGAAAAAGGACTTGAGGCCATGTTATTTAACAGAAGTGACTCCATGTTTACCGTATTGGATGATTCACAATACAGTGCCGGAGTTTTGGTGCACCCTGATGATGAGCAAAAAGCGTTGGAGATTATTGCCAACGGTAAAAAAGCATAGCTTTGACTGAGCTTCTTAAAAGAAGTATTTCGGGTTTAGTATTTGTGGCTTTACCCGTTTTTTCGCTGTATGCCGGTGCTGTATGGTTTTTGGCTTTTCTGGCAGTTTGCAGTTTCATTGCTGCCGTGGAATACGTTCGACTCCATCGTTTGAAAAACAAAAAAACGGGAAACTTTCTTATTTCGGCTACACCGGTTTTTTGGACGGCGGTGATTTTAGCTCAACTCAATTTGGTGCCTATTCACGTATTAACAGGTGCCTTGTTGGCGTTGGTATTTATTGTACTAACGCTCACTTTACTATCAAAAAACGGATCGCCTGCCGATGATGTGCAAACAATTTTTTTTGGTATTGTTTACACACAACTCACTTTTTACAGCTTTTATTTATTTGGAAATCGAGCCGGTTTTTTTAACGCCGACATTATTTTGTTTGTGTTGCTTCTTATTTGGATCAACGACACTTTTGCCTATTTATCGGGAAAATCATTCGGTAAAAATAAGTTGCATGAATCTCTTTCTCCGGGTAAAACTTGGGAGGGTACAGGTGGAGGAGCTGTTTTTGCTTTGGGTTCCGCTTTTTTGTTGAGTAAATTTGTTTTTGGATTTGAAGGTTCAATTTGGATTTTCGTTGGTATTATTGCATCAATATTTGCCACAGTTGGTGATTTGTTTGAATCTGCATTGAAAAGGCGGGCGGGCGTGAAAGATGCAGGAAACTTAATCCCGGGACACGGTGGGGTTTTAGATCGCTTTGATGCTGCACTTTTTGCGGTTCCGGCTTGCTGGGCATTTATTGAGTTGTTTGAAGGTCTCATTTAACCGGTTTTACATTTAACGCATGATAACATTACATAAGGAGGGCAGGATTTCAATTATACTAGCGGTAATTGCCGCTTTTCTCCTCATTTATACGGGAAATGAGTTTTTGAGCAAAGTTGTTTGGGCCAAAGCTCTTTTATACGTGCTGGCCATTTTCATCCTCATTGTGATTTTGCAGTTTTTTCGCAAGCCCAAACGCCGTGTAATTTTAAATAACGACTTGGTGTACGCGCCTGCAGACGGTAAAATTGTGGCTATAGAAGAGGTTGAAGATCCCGAATATTTACACACTAAGGTTACGCAGGTTTCTATTTTTATGAGTCCAATCAACGTGCACATCAATTGGATACCCGTTTCGGGAACTGTAAAATACTTCAAATATCATCCGGGTAGGTTCTTGGTAGCTTGGCACCCCAAATCCTCAACCGATAATGAACGCACCACTTTGGTTATTGAAACTCGTAACGGTCATTTGGTTTTACTCAAGCAAATAGCCGGCGCATTGGCTCGCCGTATCGTGCATTATGCAAAAGAGGGTGATCAAGTGACTCAAGGTAAGGAATTCGGCTTTATAAAGTTCGGCTCCCGCGTGGATGTGTTGTTACCGCCCGAAGCCAAAATCAAAGTGGATATGGATCAGCCCGTAACAGGAAATCGAACTGTGCTGGCCGAGTTTTAAAACGAAATGCGGCATCTGATTTGCCGGTTTTCTAATTCTATAAGAATAATGCTTTTAATCAGTACCTCAATCACCTCGTGATTCTCATCGCGATTAGGACTGTAATATCATCCGGGAATTGTAAAATGAACTTGGAAGTCTGTATTGAAATTTAGCATTTTATGCAAAATCTCTGTCCTTACCGGGTTTTGTGTTTTAAAAATGACTATATTTGAACCTGCTTTTTAAAAATGAATAAATTGAACACGCAAAAAATCAGCAAAATGAAAAACATATTTTACCAAAGTATTATTGCCGGAATTGTTATTGTAATTTCTGCGGGCACAGCAAAAGCCGGCGGTGATGATGAGAATCCACCCTCACAATCTGTTTCAACTCCGGAAGCAGTAAGCAGCGGTCATGTTTTAGATAAGGGCTTTTATTTTTTAGTGGGAGCCTCCAACCCAATGAGTGATTTTACTTCCCGAAAATCCGGTGTATCAACAGCTCGCGACTCTTACGGTGGTAAAGCATACGGTACAGGTTTGCGCCTGGAGGCCGGAACCATGTTTAACCTCGTTGATCTTTCTCCGTCAACAGCATTGATGTTGCGTGTAGGTTGGTTTGGAGTTGATGCACACCGGTACAAAGAAGATATTGCTGCAGGGCCGATTGTAGTGGAGGTAGAGCGGCTTTTGGCAACAGTTAATGTTTTAAAGGTCGCTCCTCAAATCAGTTTTACACCGGCGGAAAATTTTGCGATTGACGCTTACTTTGGAGTTTCTTACACAGCCGCAATCGGTAGTGACGGCTATTTCAGGGGACTCAACGATCAAGGCCAAGCTCGAACTTCAGATTTTGGATTTAGTGGTTTTAAGGGAATAACATACCAACCCGGTATTAGCTTAAGGTACAGCGTTTTAATGACCGGCTTTGAAATGAACTGGGGCAATGTTGAAGGAACCTACAAGGTTCCTGATGCCGAAGATGTTACTCGAAGCGAGCGTTACCCGCTATACCGTTTTTATGTAGGGCTAAAGTTGAATAAAAGATAACATTACCCAATACGGTGTTTAGTTAAATCCCAAAACAGTATAGAGCCGCAAATCATTTTGCGGCTTTTTTTGTTCTCTAATTACGCCGTTTAAACGCTTAGTGTGATGATTGACAAGAAAGGTTATATGAATTTGTTGTCATTTTCATCTTTAGGCAAGGTAAAATTTGCAGGCCTAGTCTTAGCTACGGCTAAAAATTTTAACACAGCATAAAATGAAAAGGGTGTTAAGTCCATAAGCTTTTTTTACCGGTCAACACACTATACTTAAATACGGTCGCCGAATTGTTTTGGCTCTGATCAAAAACAGAAACTATGAATATTAAAAAGCTGATTAGTCAACTATTTAAAACTTCAAACTCGGGAAACTACAATGTGCCCGTGCACAGTGAATTGTTAAAGCGCAGTACAAAGGAAAAATTTAATTATGCAGAGTGGGTGCAAACGGGTCAAGACCTTTCATATTTAAAGCTATTGCAGGATAATTACCGGCTGAGACAAAAGGATGTGCGGGGTACTATTGACTTTCAACTATTTCAATCGGGGCCTTCCAATGGTTTTTATTTCGGCAACCATTCTGTTTTTAAAGGCGATACTTTTAGCTTTTTGTTTGATAAATTGAAAGACCGCGCGGAGGAAATGGGGTACTTGTTAAAAAACAATCACCGCCAATACAGGGATGTGGGTGAAAAAGTGAAGTGCACAGATACCTATTATTTGAAGCCTCCCCTCAGCTATGATGAGGATATGCAAAATATTGATCAAATGTACGGCAACGTGCATTTGGAAATGGTGAGCTTTGATGAGCGTCCTGAATATGTGAAGTGTATGGTAAATATTTACAGTGACAGGCAGTATACAAAGGCCAAACCTTTTGATGAATTTATGAAACGCCTGTTGACTGAAAACCCTGAATAATGGCACAAAAAAGCCGTAAACTTTATTTAAGCGAATGCCCCGCGTAATAGCTTCAATTCCTACTTTTGCCCCTTTAGATTGATAGAAAAAACGGCAATGCAAATATTGATAAATGAAAAGAGTTGAAATAATTAAACTGCTTGAAGCGGGCGAGGTGGGAGCTACCGTTTGTGTAAAAGGTTGGGTGCGCACAAAAAGAGGAAGTAAAAATGTAGCCTTTATTGCCTTGAATGACGGCACTTGCTTAAATAGCATACAGGTAGTTGCCGATGTAGATCAATTTGCAGAAGATGATTTGAGACGCATTACCACCGGGGCTTCAATAAGTGTAAGTGGAGAATTAGCAGCATCCAAAGGTGCCGGTCAAAAAGTGGAAATCGTGGCTGAGCAACTTGAAATACTCGGGGAAGCCCCGGCTGATGAATACCCCCTGCAGCCCAAAAAACACTCTATGGAGTTTTTGCGTGATATCGCCCATTTGAGGTTCAGAACCAATACATTTAGTGCAGTGTTTCGAATCAGGCATGCTCTTTCCTTTTCGGTACATGAATTTTTTAATAAAAACGGGTTTTATCACATACACACCCCAATTATTACCGGATCAGATGCTGAGGGCGCCGGCGAAATGTTTAAAGTCACAAACTTTGATTTAAATAACATCCCGCGCAATGAGGAGGGCGCTATTGATTTTAGGCAAGATTTTTTTGAAAGCGAAACAAATTTAACGGTTTCGGGGCAACTTGAAGCGGAACTGGCGGCTTTGGCACTTTCGAAAGTATATACATTCGGCCCCACATTCAGAGCCGAAAATTCCAATACCTCCCGCCATCTGGCAGAGTTTTGGATGATTGAACCCGAAGTAGCTTTTGCCGATTTAGCTGAAAACATGGATTTAGCGCAAGATTTTTTGCGCTACACCATCAATTACGTGCTCGAAAACTGCAAAGAGGATTTGAATTTTTTAAATCGACGTTTTGAAGAAATTGAAAGCAAAAAGCCCAAAAACGAACGCAGCGATTCGGGATTGATTGAAAAGTTAGAGTACGTATTAAGAGATGATTTTAAACGAATCACCTATTCTGAAGCCATAGATATACTGCGTAACTGCAAACCCAATAAAAAGAAAAAATTCAACTATATTATTGAAGGTTGGGGTGCCGACTTACAATCAGAGCACGAGCGCTACCTCGTTGAAAAACACTTCAAATCTCCCGTAATTATTTATGATTACCCGGCTGATATTAAGGCGTTTTATATGAGGCAAAATGATGATAATCAAACCGTGGCCGCCATGGACGTACTTTTTCCGGGCATTGGAGAAATCATCGGAGGCTCACAGCGAGAAGAACGGTTAGACGTTTTGAAAAAGAAAATGGCAGATTTCAATATCCCCGAGGATGAAATGCAGTGGTATTTAGACACACGACGCTTCGGAACCGTTCCTCACAGTGGTTTTGGTTTGGGTTTTGAGCGCCTGATGCTATTCGTAACCGGCATGACAAATATTCGAGATGTGATTGCGTTTCCGCGCACTCCGGGAAATGCCAAATTTTAAATATCTTTTTGGTCAGAACCGAAATACTTTTGTGTGAAAATTAAAACGGGATTAGCGGAAAAAGATTTTAGCCTTTCGAGAATGGAACGCAAAAGAATAATTGTAATTTAGTATCGTGAAATAAGTGATATGCTAAATCAAAAACTAGAGCAAAAACTACTGCAAAAACTCTCACCGCAACAAATTCAATTAATGAAATTGTTGCAGGTGCCCACCATTGCTATTGAACAGCGTATCAAGGAAGAACTGGAGAAAAACCCGGTGTTGGAGGAGGGATCTAACCAAGAAGACGAAACCGAACAAGACGATTACAGTGATGCTTATGATGAGGTGAGTGAGAGTGAGAAAGAATTTGATTTTTCGGAATACTCTGATGATGAAACGCCCTCTTACAAATATTCCGTTTCCAATAAAGGTAAAGACGACGATGAAAAAGCTATTCCGTTAAGCGGCGGAAAAACATTTCACGACAGGCTTAAGAATCAACTTAATTTACGTCCTATATCTGCTCATCAACAACAAATTGCAGAACATCTTTTGGGTAATATTGATGATTCGGGTTATCTGAGACGTGACCTTTCTGCTATTGTAGATGATTTGGCTTTTACGCAAAACATCATGACTACTGAGGAAGAGCTCGAAGAGGTTTTGAAAGTTATTCACGATCTGGATCCACCCGGTGTGGGAGCAAGGGATTTAAAAGAGTGTTTGTTGCTCCAAATCAATCGAAAACTGGAGCACAACCCCGGTAGTTCTACACTCATCACAGCGTGGGATATTTTGAGCAGAGAGTTTATTAAGTTCACCAAAAAGCATTACACCAAAATTGAGCAAAAGCTCGATTTGTCGCGTGAAGAGTTGAGGGAAGCTGTTGACGAAATTTTAAAGCTAAACCCCAAACCCGGTAACAGTACCGGTGATTCAAGTCATAGAAATGAATACGTGGTACCCGATTTTACGGTGAGTATTGAAGAAGATGAACTCAAACTCACCCTCAACGGTCGCAATGCGCCTGATTTAAGAGTGAGTAATCAATACCGGGAAATGTTTGACGCCTACAATAAAAACAAAAAGGGAGCATCTAAACAGCAAAAAGACGCTTTGATGTTTGTGAAACAAAAACTCGATTCTGCCAAGTGGTTTATCGACGCAATCAATCAACGCCGCAATACGCTTACGGTTACTATGCAGGCCATTTTGAATAGGCAGCGCGAATATTTTCTCACCGGTGACGAAATCAAGTTACGTCCCATGATCTTGAAAGACATTGCTGAAAAAGTTAATTTGGATATCAGTACCATTTCGCGGGTAGTGAACAGCAAATATGTAGAGACACCGTACGGTACTTTTCTGTTAAAAACGTTCTTTTCGGAAAGCTTGACAACAGCAGATGGAGAGGAAGTTTCAACCCGTGAGGTGAAGCGAATTTTACAAGATATCATTGATGCGGAGGATAAGCAAAAGCCGCATACTGATGAAACGCTGGCCGATTTGTTGAGGGAGAAAGGCTATAATATCGCCAGGCGAACGGTTGCTAAATACCGGGAGCAACTCAATTTACCGGTGGCTCGGCTTCGAAAAGATTTGTAATAAACCAAAATTAAAAGAACGTTGTTCTTTTAATCATGAATAACTACTAGGTTTCACATTACATATTTAAGTTTTTACATGGATAAGTTTTCTGCATTGTTTTTATCCGTTGTACTTCATCCGCTTTTAATGCCATTTTATGGTACTCTGCTGATGTTTTACACGGTAGATGCTTGGTTCATTTATGGATTAACCGGTACTGCCAAGTTAATGATTTCGGGCGTCATTCTTTTAAACACGCTCATAGTGCCTGTTCTTTTTCTGTTTTTTATGTTGAAAACGGGCAGGGTATCAGACATTCAAGTTACCCGTAAAAAGGAAAGGTATTTGCCCTTACTCGTCACACTCATTTTTTATGTGACTACCTACGTAGTATTGAGTAATTTGGGATTAAGTCGAGCGTTACTCACTTTTTTGTTAGTAGGAATCATTGCATTAACGATGAGTTTTTTAGTGAATTTATTTTGGAAAATCAGCATGCACATGATAGGCATCAGCGGTGTTTTTGGCGCGTTTTACAGCCTTACATTGCAATACAATTTGGACTTTAATAATTACTTTATATGGCTGTTTTTGGCATGTGGTTTATTGGGAACAGCTCGAATTCGTTTAAATCAGCACACCCCGGCTCAAATTTTCAGCGGCGTGTTATTGGGCTTTTTGTGCGGTGCTATACCCGTGGGCTTTTTTATGAGTTAATTGTTTTCTTGTCCGTGCAGGAGCATATTATTAAAGTTACCGAGAACCAAGCCCATAAAAGCAAAAAAAAGGTCGCTTATTTATAAGCGACCTTTCTTTGTGTTTTATTAATCTTACTGCATTCCCATAACGTACAAGAGATTGTTATACGCTTTTTCATAAGCTTCAACCCCGGGTGCTGCAGTGCGAGCTTTATGGAAATAATACAAAGCATTCATGTGTAATCCGTGTTTTTGGTAATAGGCTCCCACAACCAAATTGCTAACTGCAGAATTACCCTCTTGATTTTGAACATCAGCGGGCGCTTCTTCTTTGACCATGGACCTTTTAGATTGTTTAGTCATCTGAATAGCTATTGGTTTGGAGGAAGCATCGCTTTCGCCCACCACATTTACTCGTACCTTTACGGGATCACGCGGTTCTGTTTTCAGCTTAGATAAATCACCGCTCCACATAGCT
>CAJXMT010000115.1 GCA_913056155.1 uncultured Cryomorphaceae bacterium | reverse complement strand
GTGTTTAAAAAACACCTGTTTGGACTCTTTTGACTCATAAAAGCCGGGTTCATTCATCTGTTTTTCCATTTCGGCTATCTGCTCTTCAGCCTCGGCAATTTTTTTCTCGCGGGTTTTGATTTGTGTTTTGACGCGTTTCAGCTCTTTGTTGCGCATTTTTTCGTCTCCGGCCGGTGTTTGCTTTTTCTTTTTCTCTTTTTTGAGGCCATTCAGTGTTTCTGCAGATTTCTTTTTTTGTTCAAATCCCCTAAAATCTTCAACGCGTTGTTTCTCGAGGAAATAATCGATATCGCCTAAATATTCTTTCACCACGCCGTCTTTAAACTCATACGTTTTGTCGGTTAAGCCCTGCAAAAAGTCGCGGTCGTGAGAAACGACAATCAATGTGCCTTCAAATCGAAGTAAAGCATCTTTCAAAACAGCTTTACTGTCCATATCCAAGTGGTTGGTGGGCTCATCTAAAATGAGTAAATTAACGGGCTCCAACAGTAATTGAGCTAACGCCAAACGCGATTTTTCACCTCCCGAGAGTACTTTCACGCGTTTGTCCACATCGTTATTGTCAAATAAAAACGCACCCAACAAACTTCTTATTTTGGTGATATTTCTCCATTCACCGGTGGCTTTTTCATCAATAATTTGGTACACCGTTTTATGAGGCGGCATGGTGCCTTCTTGCAACTGCGCGTAATAACCCAACTTGACTTTGTGCCCTAAAGTGATTTCTCCTTTATGCGGTTCATTTTCGGCAATGAGTTTGACCAAAGTAGATTTGCCCATGCCGTTTTGTCCCACAAAGGCAATGCGCTCACCCTTTTCAATTTCAAAGTTCACATCTGAAAACACCTCATTATCGCCGTACGATTTACGAACTTTTTTCCCCTTCACCGTAACTTTACCGCTGTGCGGGGCGGGAGGGAAGCTAAACTTTATTTTTGAGGTATCTTGATCGTCCACCTCAATTTCCTCAATTTTTTCAAGCTGCTTGATTTTGGATTGAGCCTGTTTTGATTTTGAAGCTTTGGCTCGAAATCGCTCAATAAAACGCTCTTGCTCCTCAATATATTTTTGTTGATTTTTCTTAGCGGCCAATTGCAATTCCATGCGCTCGGCGCGCTTCACCAAGTATTTTGAATAGGGAACGTTGTAATCGAAAATTTTACCGTTTACAATTTCAACGGTTCTGTTGGTCACATTGTCTAAAAACATTCGGTCGTGTGAAATCATCAAAACCGCGCCGTTGTAATCTTTCAAAAAACCTTCCAACCAAATAATAGCATCTATATCCAAATGGTTAGTGGGCTCGTCAAGAAGCAGCAAGGTAGGTTGAACAACCAGTAATTTTGCCAGTTCCACTCGCATTTGTTTACCACCGCTGAAAATGCGAAGCGGTTTGTCAAAATCATCAGCTGTAAAGCCCAACCCTTTCAAAACACGTTCACAATTACTCTCAGCTTTAGAGGGATCGAGTAAATTCAGCTTTTCGTGTTTCTCGCTTAATGATTGAATCAAGTCGGCATAGGAATCAGATTCATAATCGGTGCGTTCTTCCAGCTGTTTGTTGATTTCGGCAATTTCACGATCCAAGTCCTGCACCTCAGCAAAGGCCGATAGCGTTTCTTCCAAAACCGTTTTTTGACTCGATATTTCCAATTCCTGCGGCAAATACCCCAGCGTATCTCCTTCAGATAATGCCACGCCTCCTGAGTCGGGCTCTTGAATGCCCAAAATGATTTTGAGTAATGTAGATTTACCCACCCCGTTTTTACCGGTTAAACCAATTTTATCTTTGGGTTGAATAATAAACGATAAATCATTGAATAAATCGTGACCTGAAAATGATACAGAAACGTTGTTAATAGCAATCATGGTGCAAAGGTACACAGCTCAAGTCGAATACATCCTAAACCCGTAAACCACTTTTCATGAACTTTAGTTTAGTTTTGGTCAAAACCCGACATACGGCAAGGGAATAGGGCAGCGGCAGTATTAAGAATGAAAAGACTCAAAACTACCGTCGCTGTAAAGTACAATAATCCGAATGGCTTTTTTGGAAGAGTGTTTTTTTTCAACAGACTTATTTACAACACCTTTATCTTCGTGTGATAAAGTGCGATACTCCGCTTGCTCCTCTTCTTTTGATACATTATTAACATCTTCACTCTCTTTCGAAGCTGCTTCAGAAAGTTCAGAACGTGTATTGTTATTGTTTTCCGTTACAGTTGTAACATCAAACTGTGCTGCATCTTCGGTTTTATCATGATCAGAACCGGAAGTAACATTTTCACGTTTCGTTTCCTTGCCCTCCAAAAGCCATTCGTAGCTCACTTGGGGAAACACTTTAACAATGCGCAATACTAAGTCTAACCCCGGGCGATTGCGACCGTTAAACACATGCGAAAGACCGCTGCGTTGAACCCCGAGCTTATTGGAAAACTCCGTTGTGGTCATTCCCGACTCATTCATGATTTGTTTGATACGTGCTGATAGTGATGTTTGTGACATAATGCTGTTTTTATCGATACAAAAGTAACATAAAAATACAAACAGCGGGATACGTTTGTAACGCTGTTTTTGCTTTTACGCGATATTTCTGTATCATGAAATTGATATAGGAAAGAGCTTCCTAGCTATTACTCACGAATTTCGGTTCTGACCAAAATTCAACAGATTATTTAGGTAGATGTATTATTATTGTTGGTTATCAATTAAATAAAGAATAGCGAATATTGAAATTTCCACATAAATACATTTGTAACAATCAATGTTTTCTCAAAATTTCCGTTTCCAAACCGGTACGTGTTTTGTAAAACCGTAATTTCGCAACTCAAATAAATAAGAACATGTCAAAACTGTTTCGCTTTGCTTTATTCCTTTTGCCGTTGGTTATGCTTTCGGGCTGTTCTGCGTCAAAAGCATTGTCGAAACGCGGTTATGAACTGGAACAAGCCGGCCTTACACATGAGGCTTCTGACTTTTATTACATGGCTTTACAGCGGGATCCGCGAAATGTTGATGCACGAATCGGCTTGAATAAGGTCGGTAAAGAGGTTTTAAACAAAGAGTTGGATGAGTTCTTTAAAGCCAATGCAGCCGGGGATCATAAACAAGCTGTTTATGCTTATTTGGATGCTGAGGAATTCAAAGATAAACTCAATGTGTTTATCAACATTTCGATTCCGGCTTACCACCAAAATTTGTATCGTGAATCATTGGGTGCCTATTTGGCAAACCGTTACGTAGAAGCTGAAGAGCTGATGTATAAGGAAAAATACACGCAGGCTGACGATATTTACAGGGAAATCGTAAAACTGGATTCGGGGTATAAAGATGCTGCTGAATTGTTGAAGTTGACTACTGTTGAACCTATGTACAGGCAGGGCATTCAGGCTTTTGAAGCCGGAAAATACCACGAGGCGTATTTATTGATGAAGCGCATCATCAATGAAAAGGGGAGTTACAAAGATGCTGTCGATTATCAAAAACGCGCTAAAGAACGGGCAACTCAAACTATAGCGGTTACTGAAATCAAGGGTTCCAATACGGCTGAAACGAATTTTGCTAATGCTGTACAGGGCAAGTTGGTTTCGCGATTGGTCAATACAAACAATCCATTTTTACAGGTTGTGGATCGGCGAAATACAGAACGTATTCTCAAAGAACAACGACTGAACATGACCATTTCCGCCGGTCGTGATACGCGTGTACAGGCGGGTGAAATGTTGGGTGCAGATTTACTAGTTACGGGGCAGTTAGTGAATTTAGACATCAATGAAGGAAGTATTGATCGCTATCGGAGTCCGGCCGAACAGACGGTTCGAGTGAAACGCGTTAATCCAAGAACGCGCGAAACGTACATGGCTTCTACAACCAATCGGGTTCAGTTTGATGAATATTACGGTGAAAAAGTGATGAGAGCAGGAGTGCGTGTGCAGGTTGTCAGTACGCAAACGGGTGAGGTGGTTTGGTCAGATGTAATTGATGCTAAAACCAAAGATGAAGTTCACTATGCGCGATTTAGCGGTAATTACCGCTCTTTGAGTCCGGTCATAGATACATCAGAAGGATTTCGTGCCGCGTTAAAGCAAGCGTTTTCATCCACGGCACGCAATGAGTTTCAAGCTTTGTTCAAACAAAAAAAGCGAAGTTATCGCTCCACTTCCGATATGACGAATGAACTTGCCAATGAAATTGCCAATTCCATCGCCGTGCGAATGGAAAAAATGAATAGTGCCGAATTATGAAACAAGTCGTTGTTCTAACTTTATTGTCATTTTTTCTTTTTTGGAGCTGTTCATCTTCTAAACCCGCTCAAGAATCAGAAGCTGAAGAAGTTATTCCCAAACCCGGCTGGGTGACTTCACGGCCTATGAGGAAGGATTTTTACATCGGCATTGCGGTAGTGAATAAAAACCATTTTCCCGGCACGTATGCCGAAGAAGCGAGAAAATTGGCACTTCAAGATATGGCATCTGAAATTGATGTGGACATTGAATCTACAAGCATGTTGTTTACTTTTGAAAACAACCAAGGCGGCTTTCGCGACGAATACAGGAGTTATGCCCGCATGACTACCAATAAGCAACTGCGGCGCTTTGAGCTGGAAGATATTTATGAAACAGATGAAAAATATTGGGTGTATTACAGTTTATCAAAAGCAGTTTATCAAAAAGATAAGAATGAGCGTATGGAAAAAGCCCTTTCCAACTCTAAACAGTTTGTGACTGAGGCTCAAGAATTGAAAAAGAAAAGCCGCTACCGGGATGCCTTTGTTCAGTATATGCGTGCTTTGCGAGCTGTAGAAGAATTCGCCGGTGAGCCGCTTCGTACCGAGTATAACGGCAGTGAGGTTTTTTGGGGCAATGCCCTGCCGGCAGAAATTAACGGATTTGCCGCTTCACTTCAATTTGATAATGCCGGATCGCAGCGCGAGGTATTGTGGGGTCTTGCTCCTCAAAATGAAGCGGTGACGGCTGTTTTGCGGGACGTAAACGGAAATACTGTTGCGGGCATTCCGGTAAGAATCACTTATTCTGAGGGGTTTATTCGCCCTCGAATTTCGCTTACTAATGTGCGTGGTGAGGTAACTGCCAATTTGACGAAAATAAGGGAGAAAAAAGAACAGCAAAAACTAACTTTTACTGTCGATTTACTCGAGATGTTTAACGCTGCCGAGGGGGAACCGGCCGATAACTTTATGGAAGAACTCATTGAGCGTATTTCAGCACCGCGCAAAGAGCGCTCTTTACATGTTCAAGCCCCGCGCATTATGGTTCAGTACACGGCTCAATTGCCGCGCGGTGTTATTGCCGATCAGTCCCCGGAACAAGCTGCAGTAGAGCGCTTGAATAAGCTCGGATTCAGAGTGGTTACCAATGAGAGTACCGCCGATTTAGTTTTTGACGTGCGCGTGTCAGCAAAGCTTTTAGAACCTATGGCCGATATGCATCGTTGTGATATTACGGTCAACTTAGTTGTTAAGGAGTTGCGCAGAGGAGAAACGCTTTACAATGAAACGCTTCCCAATATCAGAGGTGTTCAATTATCAGATGCAGCAGCGGCTCAAAACGGCATTTATAAAACGGCCGATGAGTTAAATGAAGTGGCTGTTCCGCGCTTTTACCGCAGTTTATTAAAATGATCAGAATTTTATGAAATCGTATTTATTGCTTTTTATAGGTCTGAATATCAGTCTTTTTTCCTTTTGTTCAGAACCCGAAATTATTACGCTTTCCCAAGATATGTTTTTAGCGCAGCGTATGGGGCAGGATTACAGTGATTTTCAAAGCGAAATTGAGCACTATGACTTTAATCAATTGAAAGAGGAGTTGAAGAATGACACGCTTAAAAAAGCTTTTTGGCTGAATATGTACAATGTATATGTGCAAATTGGGTTAGAGGCCTACGATTCACTTTACCTGAATAAGCGCAGGAAATTTTTTAATAAAGAGTTTATTGCCATTGCAGGCAAGTCTTTCAGCTTAAATGATATTGAGCACGGTATTTTGCGTAAATCTCAAAAGCTTTGGGGACTTGGGCGTTTGCGAAAATGGTTTCCCGGTAAAACGGAAAAGGCACTGCGCGTTGCTGAGTTGGATTACCGCATTCATTTTGGATTAAATTGCGGTGCTAAAAGTTGTCCGCCCATAGCGTATTACGAACCTGAAAATTTAGAAGAGCAGTTAGATCAAGCCGGGAAAATATTTGTGATTTCAACTTCTGAATATGACAATGCGCGCAACCTTGTTTTTGTTTCTAAGATTTTTTCTTGGTACCGTGGCGATTTTGGTGGTAAAAAAGGAATACGTAAGATTTTAAAGGAATATGGCGCTATTCCCAAGTCAGCGAGTAAAGTGAAAATTGAATTTCAAGATTACGACTGGTCTGTTGAAACTGAGAATTATGCAAAATAAAAAAACACTTGTTCTGGGAGCCTCTGAAACGGAGTGGCGTTATTCGCATAAAGCCGTTCATGCTTTGTTGAATCACCAAATCCCTGTTGTGGCGGTAGGGAAAAGACAAGGGAAGATAAAAAGCGTGTCCATTGAGCGGGATTTCCCCGCATTTGACGAAAATATTCATACTGTTACCATGTACTTGAATGTGCAAAATCAAGAGCAATATCGTAGTGATATCCTCAAACTCAAACCGCAACGCGTTATTTTTAATCCGGGCAGTGAAAATGCCGATTTTGCGCGAGAATTAAAAAACGCGAATCTTGAAGTTGTAAATGCTTGTACCTTAGTGATGTTGAGTGTGGGAAATTACTGAGGTCTTTTCAATTCAAGAACGGTTTCTTTAGCCGCAAAACCCAATTGATTATCTGCTTTCTCTTTGAAATTTAGCGCATTTACTATAAACCCCGATTTTTCCAATCTGCTTTTTAAACCGCTTACCGAGTAAATTCTCACGTGATCTTTTTGTCCGAATTCCCGCAGTCGGTCTTTCTCTGATGTAAAGGAGTAGTCCTCATAAATTTCCCCTTCCTTAAAAGGTGTTTGCACCAAACAGATGCCGGCGGGTTTTAAAACGCGAAAAAGTTCAAGCATCGCTTTTTCATCTTCAATAACATGTTCCAATACGTGGTAGCAAATAATGATATCAAAGGTTTCATTGCGCACATCTAAACTTCTTATATCAAACTCTTTATCGTGAATAAAATCTCTCGATAAATCTGTTGATACATAACCGTCAGAAAACTTTTTTTTCATTTTCCTAAAATGACACCGAGACGGGGAAAAGTCTAGAATTGAAGAAACTCCTTTAAGGTACCTATCATTTAACAAGTGCGATAATCTGCGATCTCTTGCCAAACTTCCGCATCTTGGACATAACCTGTCGCCGTTGGGAAGTGTAATAAACGCTTTTAAAGAAGCCTCACAAACGGTACACTTATAGTTAATTCCGCGGTACATCGGGTAGAGGAAATACCGTCGCAAAAAGGGTTCGGACCAAAATAGCAGCGATTTGGGAACTAAACTTTTGACAATGGATTTTACCTTGTGGTACATGAGAAACGATTCAATTTTTTTGGCTGCTGCGCTTGATTTCCACCGCTATAAGCAATAATTTGTAAAAGGCAAACAGCTTATCGGTGCCGATACCTCGATTGAGCAAATATAAGGTGAAGCCGCGTAAAAAGGGAAAGAAAATGCGAAGCAAAAACACTGCATTTTTGATTTTGAAATAGGTTTTTAAAAGTGTCACATTTTCAATTAACAACGCCCTATTGGGGTAGTGATGGAGAATGTGAACCAAATTAATTATTCCCTGTCGGGTTTTTTCCAAATACTCGGCGTTGGTTTCAATATCGCCATTGAGTACGGGGTTATCAATATGCACAACTTCAATGTTTTGCGATTGCAATTCCAAACCAAACAACGTATCCTCATGTCCGTAACCGCTCAGGTTTTCATCAAAACCTATGGTTTCAATTAATTCTTTTTTCACCAAAAAATTATTCGTCATAAAAGAGCGATTGGGGTGTTTTTGTCGTTCCGTGGCAGACTTACTCTCGCGTTGCACACCGTATTTGTAGCGTAAAAGTCGGTTTTTACCGGGCGCTTTCACCGGGTATTCTCTGCCGCCGCAAATCACCTGTAAGCGCTTTGCGGGAAATCCTAACGTATTGGTATAGCAGGACAAAAAGTTATCTTTGATAATGAGTGAGTCACAATCTAAAAACAGCAAATAGGTGAATGCCGCGTGTTTTACAAACAAATTACGAACCCTTGAACGACCGATGTTTCCATTGAGTTCAATGTATCGGTGATTCAAGCAATATGGAGCATTTTCCTCTTTTATTTTTTGTTCAGAGCCGTCATCAATCAGCAAAATCTCAATTGGATACGTTGATTTCGTCTTTTGAATTTCAAGCGCCTGCACCAATCGGCGAACGTTGAAATTATATACGGGTATGCAAATGGAGATCATGATGGCTTAATGTGGCGTTGAGATTAGTGAAAGGGTTGAAGGTGCTGTATTCTTGAACGATGAAGTGTGAGTAGAATAGAAATTCTGACAGTTATAAAGCGGGATTGGAGCGCTGATATGAATAAATGAGGGTGAATGGAAAGTATTTGAGACAGTTGAAAGTGGTTGAGCTGGTGGTAGAATTGTTCAAGTGTGAAAATCATTTTGGTGTGGCATGGGTTGTTTGGTGTCATTTCATTCGCAAATGTAGCAAAACGTGTTCTTTTCGGCAATAAAAAGGTTAACAAATTATCAATATAAGGTTGCGGTGGTTGAACTTGAGAAACCCGATAGATTAATCTGAATGCCCGGATTAAGAAGCGTTGGTATCCATCGTGATTTGGCGTAATATTGCAAAAAATAAATTTATGCCAGTAGATTTCGATAAGGTGAACCATATATTTGGAGCGATTCCGGATACAGAGCTAAAACAGAAGATTGCAGAAGTAGGTTTTTTAAAAACGGTCCCTCGGGGTGAATTAATTATGGACGCGGGCAGCTACATTAAAAGTATGCCGCTTGTTTTAGACGGAAAAGTTAAAGTATTTCGAGAAGATAATGATGGTAATGAGTTGTTTTTGTACTACTTGTACGCCGGTGAAGCATGTGCCATTTCCTTGGTTTGCACCATGTCTCAAAAGAAGAGTCAGGTGAGAGCAGAGGCTTTGGAGGACACTGAAATTTTGATGCTCCCCATCGAATATATGGATCAATTTATGCGCGATTACCCGGCTTGGTACAGGTGTGTCGTAAAAATGTACGGGAAACGTATGGATGAAATGTTCGAAACCATTGAC
>CAJXMT010000114.1 GCA_913056155.1 uncultured Cryomorphaceae bacterium | reverse complement strand
CCTTGAAACCTGTTGTGCCCGCGCTTCAGGAAAGAGATTATACGGGGAATTTAGAAGTTTTGCCTGCGCACGGGAAGCTGAAAATGATCAGTGTAGTGACTTTGCCCGATTATGTGGCGGGTGTGGTGCAAAGCGAGGCCGGCAATGGTCATCATCCCGAGTTTTACAAGGCACAGGCCATTATATCGCGAACGTATGCGCTTAAACATATGAACCGCTTTTTAAATGAGGGGTATAATTTGTGCGACCGCGTGAACTCTCAAGTTTACAAAACAAGAGGGTACAACGATACCATTGTGCAAGCTGTGCGCGAAACGCGGGATGTGGTACTTGTAGATGCCGATATTCATTTAATCACGGCGGCTTTTCATTCCAACTCGGGCGGCGGCACATTAAACTCGGAAGATGTATGGTCGGGACCGCTCTCATACCTCAAGGCGGTGGAGGATACGTTTAGCCGGTGTATGCCGCATTACGAGTGGGAAGCTAGGGTAAGTAAGGAAAAATACTTGAATTACTTTAAAGTGTTCACGCCGCTCAAAATTGAAGACCCGATAGTGAGGCACACTTTATTGAACTTTTGTCCCGATGAAAAGCAGCTTTACTTTTTCCCTGAGGATTCCGTAGCGCCGCTCAAAAGTGTTCGCAATTATTTTAAGTTGAATTCTACTTATTTTTGTGTGGAAAATCGTACAGACTCGGTATCGTTTATCGGCAGGGGTTTTGGTCATGCCGTGGGTCTTAGTCAAGAAGGGGCTATGCGCATGGCCGACTTGGGTTTTCACCACCGCGATATATTAAACCACTACTACCGAAACGTGCATTTGATTAAAAAATCGGTAATTGATTTTTTCAGAATGAATGATTGGGAAGAATGAGTTTACTCATCTTCCATTTCTTTCAGTAACTCGTTCACTTCTTCCTCGGTTTGCGTTAAAATGGATTTACACGTGTTGATCAATTTTGTGGCACGTTTCACCTTTTCGGTGAGTTCATCTACGGTAATATCTTCGTTTTCCATTTGCTCGATGATGGTTTCGAGTTCCTCGGTAAGTTGAGCGTATTTTTTTTGTTTGGCCATGTTGTTATTTTTTACGGTTCACTGTACTTTTTATTTCACCGTTTGCGAGTTTTGTGGTAATTTCATCTCCGGCTTTAAGTTGTCGGCTTTGGGTCACGGGTTTTCCGTTTTTGAGGGTAATGGAGTAGCCGCGCTTTAGGGTGTGAACAGGATCTGCCCATTTTGTTATATTCAGAACCAAATCCATTCGAGCATTTTCAGCTTTCAACTTTTCCGCACTTTTGAGTTTGAGTATTTGGGTTTGGTACTTCAGTACGGATTTTGCTTCATTCATTACTTTGAGCGGTCGGGTAGAGAGTCCGCTTCCGGCTTGTTGAAGTGTATTTTCTTCGCGGTTGATCACTTTTATTGCATCGTGTTTGAGGTTCTGACCAAAATTATACATTTTGTTTTTTTCCGCTTGCAGTTGATACTTCACGTTGCTTTGAAAACGGCGCGTCAGGTTTTGGAGGGTAACTGATCGGTTGTGAAGAAGTTGTGGCGTTTTTTTGGAAATTACGGATTGACCGTTTTGCAGGAATTTATTGAGATTGACATAATCGGCGAGTAGGGCATAGGCCACATCAGTGGGTGTGATGCGGTTTTTAAAGGCTACCATTTCGCTTACGGTTTCGTTGGTGGAGTGGCCGATTCCCGTGATTACAGGTAACGGAAAATCGGCAATGGAACGCGCCAAGTTGTAGTGGTCGTAACAGTTGAGTCCCACATCATCACCGCCGCCGCGAATGATGGTTACGGCATCGTAATTTTGATACTCGCGTTTGATGCGTTGGAGTGCTCTCACCAGAGAATCTACGGCTTTATCTCCTTGAAGCAAAGCGGGGTAAAGAGTGTGTTGTATCACAAAGGGCGACTCGGGATTGTTGAGTGTTTGCACAAAATCGCTGTATCCCTTGCTGGTGTTGACCGAAATAACAGCTATTTTTTTGACGATGAGCGGCGCAGGGAGTGATTTGTTTTTGTGGAACAAGCCGTGTTTTTTGAGTTTTTCAATTGTAAGTCGACGTTCGCGCGCCATTTCCCCTAAGGTAAACTCCGGCTCGATGTCAACAATGTTGAGTGACATACCGTAAAGCTCGTGATAATTGACGCGGGCTTTGATCAATACGGTCATCCCCTCGTGCAGCGGTTCACGCGTAATTCTCAAAAACTCCTCATCAATTTTTTTATATGTACCGGCCCAAATGGTGGCGCGCATTTGCGCTTTGATGATGCCGTTTTCTTTTTCGGCTAAATCGGGAAAGCAATGGCCGCTTTTCTTGTAGTGGTTGAGCTTGATTATTTCGGCTTTGATGCGATAAAAACCGGTGTAAGTGGCTTGTATGTGAGCTTTTATATTCTCACTGAGCTGTAAAAGTGTGACGTAATTTTTTGAGGCCATGCCGGGCAAAAGTAAAAACTAATCATTCATCGCGGTATTTTAAACGCACTGTGTTGCCTTTTCGTAACGCGCCGGTTCGGCGTTGCGTCTCGTTACGTCGTATTAAGCCCGGCGTCCTCGCCGGTTTACGCATTAAAACCAACGCGCAGCTCGAGCTTACCGACAGGAGGGAAATTAACCGCTTATTCCCAGACGCCATTGATTTGCAAGCGAGTCAACCTCATAACCGCAGGAAATTTCGAGACTTCGTGGAACCTTAACTTTTATTCGGTGGGCATTACCGTTAGAGCAACAAATCAAACCATTCATTGTGCACCCACTCAAACTCCTTAATCCTTACCCCTTACCGCTCACCGCTCACCGCTCACTCCTTACTCCTCACTCCTGACTCTTTACGAAATCGCCCGTCAACACCAAAATCCCCAACTCCCACCAACTGTCTCACCAACGAGTTAGTGGCAGCCGTTGGGGGGCAAGTGTTAGCGGACCTGTCCCCAACTTACAACCAACGCGTGTACCCAATTCATTGGTTGTAAGTTGGGTACGCGTGTTGGCGGACTCCATGCTCAGGACCCCATGCAGCGAGCATCGCGAGCCACCATGCAGTGAACAAAGTGAACACCCATGCAGTGAACAAAGTGAACACCCATGCATGTCCCCAACATTGTTGGCGGAAAGAGTTACCGTTTAGATGGAGAGCGGTCGCGCGCCGCGATTTCCTCTTCGTGGCTGCTGAGTTTGTACATCCTGTATTTTTGCATATTGAGTTGTTCATTGCCGTAAAGCACGGCCAAAACAATAAATGTGCAACAGGCTGCATTGGATAAGAAAATAATCAAGTTTGATTGCACTTTGAATACAGAGAGTATAAAACTGATAAAGAATATACCTAAGTACATGGCAAAAATTCTTTGGATTAAAGATGAGTTACGTTGCTCTAAAGTGCCGTAGTACTTGGAGTAAATACGGCGTCGCTTATTCATGATTTTCGTTAATAAAACAACGTAAAAACTCCACTGTACGATTAAAAGCGGGAAACCGAATGTGTAAAAAATACTGTAAAGCGCAAAGTTTTTATCTAAAATGCCCTTTTCAAAACGCATGTTTAAAAATGCGATGAACTGATTGGCAGGGACGGTTATGATCAAGAATAAACCGATTAAAAAAACGATTGCAGGTAAAATGAAATGTTTCAGGTTATTAGCAGCCGGGAATGTAGATTTGATGTTGACTAAACTTTTGAAATATAGATAGAGGAAAGGGGCACAACTGAAAACGAAAAAATTGCCGATAGCATATGACGGTAAAATAAAGCCTGTGATGTTAAAGGAAACAACAAAGTCGAACAAACTTTTGTAGGCTACTGAGATAAGCGAAAACAACAAAAAACTTTTGGCAATACTTTTATTGCGGTTGCTGATAATATAAATGCAACCAATAGCGGCGGCCGCAAGCGGAGCTAAAAAGGAGATGAAAGCTGTGAGATCACTAATCAATACATCGGGATTTAGTATAAACTGCTGTTAAAAACCCGAGGGCGGGAAGAAATGTTTTGAGGGAATTGCGGCAATTTCTTTTCATAAAACGGTTTGTTTTTGCGGGCGCTAAAATAAAAAACCCCGCCGTAAAAAGCGGGGCGGGGTTTTAAAATTTCATGAACATACGTTTGTGAGTTAGGCAAGACCCTTTTCAGCCAAATATTTTTCGGCATCCAAGGCAGCCATACAGCCTGTGCCGGCGGCCGTAACAGCCTGCCGGTAATGTTTGTCGGCGGCGTCACCTCCCACAAATACGCCGGGCGCACTTGTTTTGGCAGTGCCGAGTACAGGATTGATGTAACCTACATCATCCATTTCTATCTGGCCTTTAAATATATCTGTATTGGGCTTGTGGCCGATAGCGAGGAAGAAACCTTGTACGGGAATGTCTTTTTTCTCGCCGGTTTTATTGTTCAACACGCGCACACCTTCCACTTGATCCTCGCCCAAAACTTCTTCAGTCTCAGTATTCCAATGAATTTCGATGTTATCCATATTTTTAACCCGGTCTTGCATAATTTTAGAGGCACGCATTTCATCGCGACGCACCAACATATGCACTTTTTTACAAAGTTTGGCCAAGTAACTACCCTCTTCGCAGGCACTGTCACCGGCTCCAACGATGGCCACTTCTAAATCTTTGTAGAAAAAGCCGTCACAAACCGCACAGGCCGAAACACCACCGCCTTTTTCGCGCAGGCGTTGTTCAGATTCCAATCCCAACCATTTGGCAGAGGCGCCTGTAGAAATGATAACAGTATGTGCTTCAATGGTTTTTTTCCCGTTGTCAATTTCCACAATTTTGATATCTCCCGAAAAATTCACTTTGGTAGCCACGCCAAAACGTACATCCGTGTCAAAACGCTCGGCCTGGGCTTTGAATTCCTCCATCATTTCGGGTCCGCCGATTCCTTTGGGGTAACCCGGGAAATTATCCACATCGGTGGTAGTTGTGAGCTGTCCGCCCGGCTCGGGCCCGGCATACATGACGGGGTTTAAAGCAGCACGAGCAGCATAAATCGCCGCGGTATAACCGGCCGGTCCGGATCCTATGATGAGACATTTTACTCTTTCGATATCTTTATTTTCTTCAGCCATTTTTATTGGGATTTTGAATTTTCTGTTTTTCGCGGTGCAAATATAGAGGTAAAAACACACATTATATGTACAATGTGTCACCTTGAACGGCAAGCAAAATTCGAGGCGGTTATAATGACGAAACCACTTGGTAATCCTTAGCGTTTCAAGCTATTTTATTTCAATTTGTTCACCGCCGAATTTAGGCTTTGTATTAATCAGGATATCGAGCAGCATTTTAACACGTGCCGCTTTTTCGCGCAATTGCGTTTTAAAACCGTATCGTATATCTACCGTTTGGGCATTGTAACCAATGGCATCAATGCGATTATGATCAGCAATGTAAAGCGCTCTTTTGTTGTGAAAGGGTTGGGATACAACGGTGATGGAATCCTGACCAAAAATGGTTGCGCTGCGCACTACGCTGTCCAGAGTCCTGAACCCGGCGTAATCCAAAAATATCCGGTTTTCGGGAATTCCCATTTTCAATAAATCCTTTTTCATGGTGGACGGTTCGTCGTAATAAACGGTTGTGTTATCGCCGCTGAGCAGTAAAAAATCTACTTTTTTAGCATGAAACAATTCGGCGGCAGCCTCCATGCGGTATTTGTAGTATAAATTTTCGCGATTGCCCGCGAGCTTTTTAGATGTTCCCAAAACCAGGGCTGTTTTGCGATGCGGAATATCATCCACATTTTCGTAGAGTCTGCCCGCAGCCGTATTTTCCACTGTGTAATGGGCATAAAGGGTAACCACAATGACCGCGCTGAGCAGCACGGCCGCAATTTTTACAATACTTTTGAATACCTTTTTGATCATCTTTAAAATTCGGTGTGCAAAAATGTTACCGGGTATTTCGGTATGCAAGTTTATGCCCCTTTTATTTTTGGTCAGAACCGCAATTCCTTTTGCAGCGTCAACTAAGAACATTTTTGCGAAAAGGCACTATCCTGATCTTAAGTAAGGGCCTTGAACATCGAAATAGCCTTATCTCCATAGTTGTGTTGGGCTGAGGAATTTCCAAAGGGTTTGGGCTCTGACCGAGAATAAAGAATTTACGGGAAGCGTAAAATTATTCGGGTGAAACCGCGGTTTATCGTAAATTCGCAACATGTTAAAAGAGCTCAGTATTAAAAATTACGCAATTATAGAGGAGTTGCGCGTTTCATTTGATTCTGAATTTATTACCGTAACGGGTGAAACCGGAGCGGGAAAATCCATTTTATTGGGGGCCCTGGGATTGGTTTTGGGGGAGCGCGCCAAATTGAATATTTTGGGTAATCCCGATCAAAAGGCGGTGATTGAAGCTGTGTTTGATGTAGCCGAGTACAATTTACAGTCTGTTTTTGATCTGCACGATTTAGATTACGAACGCCATACTATTTTGAGGCGTGAGATTATTCCGTCCGGCAAATCACGTTCTTTCGTAAATGACACGCCGGTGAAACTGGACGTGCTCAATGCCATAGCATCTAAATTGGTGGATATTCACTCCCAAAACGACTCTCAAACTCTAAAGAATGCGCGCTACCGATTGGAATTGGTTGATTATTTTGCGGGAATAGAAGGGGAAACCAATGCCTATCAAAATGCATACAAGGAGTTGAAAGTACTGAAAAAGCAACTTGAGGACCTCCGTCAAAAAGAGCGTGAAGCGGGCGAGGAGGAGGACTTTTTGCAATTTAAGCTCAACGAGTTAGAAGAAGGTCTTTTGCCGGCTGAGGAGTTTAACGGGCTTGAAAACAGGTTGAAAGTGCTGGAACACGCAGAGGAAATTAAATCGGGACTTTACGGCGCGGTGGAATTACTGAGTGAAAGTGAGGAAAATGCATTGAGTGCGCTGAGGTCTGCCGGTCAATCATTACAATCTGCGGCTGAATATAAGGACGAGGTGAAAGCACTCGCGGGCAGACTCGAATCTGCATTGATCGAATTGGAGGATTTGAGCAATGAATTAAATGCCGAATATGGTGAGGTAGAGGTAGATCCTGCGGAGCGCGAAATCATTAAAGAAAAGTTAGATGCTGTGTATGCGCTCCAGCATAAGTACCGTGTGAATGATTTTCGAGAACTCGAGGAGCTGAAAAACGAAACGGCTGAAAAACTGAGCGGGTTCACTTCTTTGACAAACGATATTCAAGAGTTGGAGGATTTGGTCAATCAAAAAAGCCGTGAACTTATTGAACATGCCGATGCCCTTTCTCAAGCACGCCGAAAACCCGCCGCAAAACTCTCGAAAAAAATCACGTCCATTGTGGCCTCCCTCGGAATGGAAAAAGCCGTGTTTGAAGTACATTTCAGTACGCTTCCCGAGCCCGGCCCTTATGGCATTGACGAGGTGAAGTTTTTGTTTTGTGCCAATTTGGGCGGCAGGCTTGAAGATTTATCTGTGGCAGCCAGCGGCGGTGAACTTTCCCGGGTGATGCTGGCCATCAAACGAATTTTAAGTGAACATAAAAATTTACCTACAGTTATTTTTGATGAAATTGACACCGGGGTTTCCGGCTCGGTAGCCGGCAAATTAGCGGCGGTGCTCAGTGAGATGACTCAAAACATGCAAGTAATAGCGATTACGCATTTGCCTCAGGTGGCCGCAAAAGGGAAACTTCACCTCAATGTGCACAAGCATGTGAAAAACGGAAAAACGGTGACTGAAGTACAACCGCTCTCGGGAGATCAGCGGGTGAATGAGCTCGCCGGCATGCTGAGCGGTGAGCAAAAAACAGAAGCCGCCATCGAAAATGCTAAGGTGTTGTTAAAAGCCGCTGATTGATTTCGGTTCTGACCAAAAGAATGATGATCATGAAAAAGTTAATTTTCACGGTATTTTTTGCCTGTGTTTATGCCGGGTTTCAAGCCCAACCCACAGATTCTATAAAGCGCGTTACGCTCAAGGCTGTTGAGCTTATGGAAGCCGAAAAGTTTGCCGAATCCAGGGAAATTTTAAACGCCTTGGAAAAAGAGGACCCCGAAAATAAGGGGTTGTATATTTATGAAAAAGCATATTCTTATGTGCTTGAAAAAGATTACGATAACGCGGTAAAAATAAGTAAAAAGCTAAAGAGGAAAAAATACCGTAGCGCTCGTGGTTTTCAACTGTTGGGGAATTGTTACTCGTATAACGGAGAGGTGAAAAAGGCGATCAAAACCTATGAAAAGGGCATGAAGCATTTCCCGAATTCGGGCCGTTTGCAATTGGAGCGGGGAAATATTGAATTGCACCGCGAAAATTACGGGTTGGCCATGAAGTATTATGAAAAGGGAATAGAGGTTGATCCCGGTTTTGCTTCCAATTATTATTGGGCGGCCAAATTGTACATGTCGAGCGACCATGTGTATTGGGGTTTGATTTACGGAGAGTTGTTTTTGAATTTAGAACGCTCGGGAAAAAGACATAAAGATGTAAGTGAAGTGATGTACAAGATTTATGAAGACAATATGGACTTTGCCGTTAATGATACCCCCGTGGTGACTTTTGTGAGCAATGAAATCAGCATAAGTATTGGTTCTACGGATATGGATGAGCTTCATAATAAAATGAAACGGGCTTTAAACAATTACGGTCGAAAACATTATCAACCTGTAATGGCATTGTCTGTAGCGGGAGAGTCGCAATTTGAGTTGGGTGCTTTGAGCCGCATCAGGGAGCGGTTTGTTGATTTTTACTTTCATGAAGAACGCCCCGATGTGGTACTGTTTGATTTTCAAAAGAATTTAAAGGAAAAGGGCTACCTTGAAGCGTATAACTATTGGCTTTTTGCCGATGCCGATGAGCCGAGCTTTGTGGTATGGACCTCTCAAAATCCGGATTTATACAAAGAGTTTGTAGATTGGTTTGAGGTGAATAAAATGAAGCTCGATGCCGAGAACAAATTTATAACGTCAGATTATGACTTTTGAGCAAAAAAATGAGCTTGTAAAAGCAACTGAGCATTACGTGCGGGAGGTATTTTCAAATGATGTCACGGGTCACGACGATATGCATATTTTCAGAGTCCGCGATAAAGCCTTAGCTATTTCTCGGTCAGAACCCCGAAACGCTGATGCATTTTTGATTGAAATGGCGGCATTGTTACACGATTTGGGTGACCACAAGCTTTTTGATCAATCGGCTGAAACCATGATTAGCGCATTTTTGAGGTCTCAAAATGCCCCGGATATGTTAATTGAGAATTGCGTGCAAATTGCAGAAGAAATTTCTTTTAAAGGCAGTGGTGTCGACACACCGATGAGCACTTTTGAAGGGGCTGTAGTGCAA
>CAJXMT010000113.1 GCA_913056155.1 uncultured Cryomorphaceae bacterium | reverse complement strand
TTGTTAGTTTTCAGTCGAAAATTTTTAATTTTACTTACGACTCACGACTCACGACTCACGACTCACGACTCACGACTCACGACTCACGACTCACGACTCACGACTCACGACTCACGACTACATCCTACTTTACTGCTTTCGCCCCTGTAGCAATAAACCTATAGTTCAATTCCGGCTCAGTGATTTTAGCGATGTCCGCTTCGCTTTCACCAGCATCTTCAGCATAGTGCTTTAAAGTTTCCACGTCGGTTTCTTCGATAAAGGCCATACCGTTAACGAGCATGTTGTGACCCTGACTGTCTTTAGGAACAAAAAAGCCGTAGTCTTTAAAAGTGATGTGCGCGTTTTGATCTTCTGGCAACTCCAATTTCATCCAGCAGCCTTTTTTCTTGCAAGCAGCGCTGATATCGGCAGTAACGGTTACGCGCATGGAGTCTCCCGAAAAGGCGTCTAATTTTTGGTTGAATTCCTCAACAGAGAGGGCTTCGCTTGCATCAAACTCGGCACCGTCGTGATAGGGAAATGTTACTTCATCTTCTCCGGCCGATTGTTTTTCTTGCTGCTTATTTTCGGCAGTTTGCTCTTTTTCGCTTTCACCGGTTTGTTTTTCACCCGGCTCGCCACAGGCAATTAAAAGTCCGGCTGCAGCAATAATCCATAGTTTTTTCATGATCGTATTGTTTAATTATTAATTGCAAAAGTAAGCGATTACCCCAAATTGAGCCAATCCACATCTTTGCGCAAAAATTGCAATGTTTTTTCTTCTTCAGAACCGGGCTCAGGATTAAAATCATATTCCCAAGAGGCCATTTTGGGCAAACTCATCAAAATACTTTCAATTCGGCCGGAAGTGTGCAAGCCGAATTTAGTACCCTTATCGTAAACCAAGTTGAATTCCACATACCTGCCTCTGCGTAAAAGTTGCCATTTTTTCTGCTTATCGGTAAACGGCTTATCTTTACTGTCAGCCATATAACGGGTGTAAACCGGGGCAAAAAGTTTCCCCACATCTTTTACGTAATTGAAAACAGCTTTTTTGTCTGTTGTGGGCGAATTTGTCATACGGTCAAAAAAGATACCGCCTACACCGCGCGTTTCGTTGCGGTGTTTAATGAAAAAATATTCGTCTGCTGTTTTTTTGTGTCGTGGATAATACGTTTTGTCGTGCCGGTCGCAAACAGATTTTATGCTTTTGTGAAAATGGGCGGCTTGCTTTGAATTGACGTAATGCGGTGTGAGATCAATACCGCCGCCAAACCAATAGGTACCGTCATCAATTTCAAAATAGCGGGTGTTCATGTGAATAATTGGCACGTGCGGATTGTACGGGTGAATCACAATGCTGATTCCCGTTGCATAAAAATTACTGCCTTTTACATCGAGTGCTTGTTTAATATTTTCGGGTAATTCACCGTGAACGGCCGAAAAATTCACACCGCCTTTTTCAATAACATCGCCTCCCGTCAATACGCGAGTGTGGCCGCCACCGCCGCCGGGCCTGTCCCATGAATCTTCCTTGAATTTCCCTTTTCCGTCTTCTTTTTCCAATGCTGTACAAATTTCTTTTTGCAGCGTGCGAAACCAATCGGCTATTTCTTGCTTTTGAGGCATATATTATAAGTGTTTGACTGCAAAAGTGCGAAAAAAAATTGCGGGAGACAGCTCCGGTTGGACCGGAATAAGAAAAGCTATTAAACCACAAAAGGCAGCTTACAGCTGCCTTTTGATCGTTAACAAGTTAATCCTAAAACTACCTATGAGTAATTCAGGAGCATACACGCAGTAATATAGTGAAGGGTTGGGTAGGGGGGTGAAAAAAGTTGAAGTTTTTTCGGTTCTGACCAAAAAGCTGCTGATTATTAGATTTTTAAATAGTTAAAAACCTCGCTAAAATATTCATTTTCACTCTCGGTGCCCGTACTTATTCTTACACAATGAGGCAAACCAAAGGCGGGTAAGCGACGCACAAAAACACCGTTTTTCAACATATGGTGGGTGAAATCCTCGGCACGTTGTTCGGTTTCGAGATTGAGCATCACAAAGTTGGCTACACTTTTTGAGCGTATGAAGCCTTTCTCATCGATCATATCGTGAAATTTCCGGATCCACTTGGAATTGAGCTTAAGTGTACTGCTTAAAAACGCCTTATCCTCTAACGCGCCAATTCCCGCTTGCTGGGTTATGAGCGAAGGTTCAAAAGTCATGCGCACTTTGTTGAGTGCATCTATAAGTTTTTCGGGGCCGGCGGCGTAACCCAAGCGTACACCGGCCAACCCGTAAGCTTTTGAAAATGTGCGTAAAGTGAGCACATTCTCGGCCAACAGATTTGATGTGTCGGGATAATCGGGCATCAGTTGTCGGGAATACTCAAAATAAGCCTCGTCAATCACTACCAATATATGTCGGGGTATGGATTGAATAAATGCTTGTAAATCTTCTTCATTTATGGCAGTACCGGTGGGGTTATTGGCGTTGGAGATGTAAAGAATTTTTGTTTTGGGTGTGACTGCATCACGCATTTGGTTTAAATCAAAGCCAAACTCATTGTTGAGCGGTACTTTTTTTACGTTCACGTTGTGACTTTGCGCCCAAATATAAACTGCCACAAATGTGCCTGCGCATGTTACCATTTCATCGCCCTCGCTGCAAAAAGTTTGATAGAGGTTGCTTAAAATGCTTTCGGAGCCGTTGCCCACCACGATATTTTTGCGCTCTACGCCGTTTAGTTTTGCCAGTTGATCGCGTAATTGGGTGCTCAGCGGATCGGGATAAACGTTGACCTGTGCGGCGGCTGTACTCATGCGCTCAACCGCTTTTTGTGGAACGCCGGTATTGTTTTCGTTATTCCACAAAACGGCAGTTTTCTTAAAACCGAATTCGCTGCGGTATTCTTCAATTGTTTTGCCCGGATTATAGCTTTTTAAACTCTTTATATGAGGTCGAATATCAATCATAAAACAGTGTTTTAACCGTGTTTAAACAGCGTTAAAGCGGTGTTGTTTGTTGTTGCCGGGTTGTTTTTTGGTCAGAACCCTAAAACCTCTGCGGCATTGGCGGCAAATTTACGCAGAATGAAAGGTTGTCGTGCAATTGCGGGTTAAGACTTTTGAAAAAGTTCGTGCAAATCGAGCCCGTCAAAATTTCCCGAGGTCATAATCAGCAAATTGGTATTAGCCAAATCCAGACCTAACAGATAGTTTTTGATTTCATCGGATTGGGTTCTGACTGATAAATCCTCTCTACCGAATGCTTCTTTGACTTGCTTGGGTGTTATTTTGGGCAACCTTTTATGCTCAATGGTTTTGGGATTATAATACACGATGGCTTTGTCTGCCGCTTTCATGGTATTGTGGTACTCTTTTAAAAATTTGGCGTTGAGGCTGCTGAACGTATGAAGTTCAATAATGGCAATGAGTTTACGACTCGGGTATTGTGCTTTTACCGCTGTTACAGTGGCTTTGAGTTTGCTGGGGGAGTGTGCAAAATCTTTGATGACCAATGAATTATCAGTTTGGGCAAGAGTTTCTAACCTGCCCGTTGCGCCTTCGAATGTTTGAATGGCTTCGTAAAATTGATCATCGGTTATATTGAGCGAGTTTAAAACGGCCTTGGCACCGCTGATATTTTGCAAGTTATGGTGACCGAAAATTTTAAGCGGTACATCTTCACCGGCAGTTAACAGGAACGTTTTGTTTTCGGCAATTTTGTGTTGAGCCGTACCGTAGGCTATTTTTTTAATTTTTTTGGCTGTAGTGTTTTCTACCAATCGTTTTACTTCGGTATCGGGTTCGCAATATACCAATGTACCTCGGGTGGGAATGGACTGAATAAATTGTTTGAATTGCGCTACATATTGATCATAATCGGGAAAAACATTGATGTGATCCCATGCTATTCCTGAGATGAGTGCAACGTGAGGTTTGTACCACAAAAATTTAGGACGCATATCAATGGGGGAAGAGAGGTACTCATCGCCCTCCAATATCATAATGGGTGCGTCATCTGTTAATTTCACGGGATTTTCCAGTCCTTTTATTTTGGCTCCCACGAGGTAATCTACATCTCGATTGTGGTAGTTGAGAACGTGTAAAATCATGGAGGTGATGGTGGTTTTACCGTGACTGCCGCCGATGACAACCCGTACTTTCTCTTTGGCCAAATTGTAAATGTACTCCGGATAGCTGTACACTTTAATACCTGTTTTTTGAGCTTGCAGCAACTCGGGGTTATTCTTTTTGGCGTGCATTCCCAATATCACTGCGTCCAGGTCGGGTGAAATTCTACTTTTGTCCCAGCCCATTTTGGAGGGCAGGAGTCCGTTATTTTGCAGTCTCGATTTGGAAGGTTCAAAAATTTCATCGTCGCTGCCGGTAATTTCGTGACCTTTATTTTTAAGGGCTATGGCTAAATTGTGCATAACGCTACCGCCGATAGCGATGAGGTGTATTCGCATGATTTGTTTGTTTTGCTCAAGCAAACGTACTGATTTTTATTTTTGGTAAAACTTCTCATTTGAGGTTTTTTCTCAACAGGTGTGAGACCTTGGGGAGATGTTTAATTGTTTATATGTATAAGTTGTTTATGCGTTTATTTGTTGAGAAAGGTTGAGTTTTTTGTGGCCGCCGCGCGGGGGATGCTTTTTGCTCGAACCGTAAATCTTATTTCTAACGCCGCACATGCGATTGCCGCACAAAGCAAGTCCACCTCGAACTTGACTTCAACCTCGACCTACGGTGGGCACACTAGTTCGAGTAAGAACTACAAGTTATGCGTTGACCACCGGCTACACGTCTTACTCTTGACGTTTACCCCCAACTTCCACCAATGAATTGGGGACATGCGTTGGTGGGCTTCACGAAATCGTCCGGCCACCACCAATCGTCCATGTTTATCCTCAACTCCGTTGGCGGACCCCATGCACCAAGCCCCATGCGACCAGCGCAGCGAGTCACCATGCATCGAAAGTCGCTCCCGCCACTAACCCACAACCGACCTTCACATTTGATCTTTCACCGCCTCAAACACAAACCACGCGTTGAGTACAGCTACATCGGTTCTGACCAAAAGATTTACAACTCATATGTGAAGAACTGCCTGTAGCCTGTAGTTTTAACCCGACAATTTTTCGTACTTTTGTGCTCTTTTATTAAGGTGACGATTAACAGATAAATTATGACTTCTCAATCACATAAAATCAAATACGAAGGCTTGACCTTTGATGATGTTCTCTTAGTGCCCGCATATTCTGAAGTGTTGCCCAGAGATGCGGATATTACTTCAAAATTTTCGCGAAATATTGTGTTGAAAACGCCGATCGTATCAGCCGCTATGGATACGGTAACCGAATCGGCACTTGCCATTGCGATGGCTCAGGAAGGCGGAATAGGTGTGTTGCACAAAAATATGAGTATTGAAGCTCAAGCGGCTGAAGTGCGCAAGGTAAAACGATCTGAAAGCGGCATGATTCAAGACCCGGTAACTCTTGGCGAATCAACTACTGTTGGTGAAGCTTTGGCCATGATGCAAGAACATGCTATTGGCGGTATTCCCATCATTGATGAAAACGGCAAGCTCAAAGGTATTGTCACCAACCGCGACTTGAGATTTGAGAAGGAGATGAACAGACCTATTCAAGATGTCATGACCTCAAAGGGTTTGATTACTTTGAAGCAAAATGCAGACTTAGAAAAGGCTGAGGAAATTTTGCAGGCCAATAAAATTGAAAAGCTTCCCGTAATTGACGCCGAAGGCAAGTTGACCGGGCTGATTACGTTTAAAGATATTATGAAGGCAAAGATTAAACCCAATGCCTGTAAAGATGAATTTGGCAGGTTGCGTGTGGCGGCTGCGGTAGGTATTACCTCCGACATGATGGAACGCGTAGCGGCTTTGGTGAATGCGGGTGTGGATGCACTTGTGGTTGATACAGCGCACGGACATTCCAAAGGGGTGATGGAGGCTTTAAAGAAAGTTAAACGCAATACGAAAAGTGTAGATGTTGTCGTTGGGAACATCGCAACAGCCGAGGCAGCTCGTATGTTGGCCGATGCCGGCGCCGATGCTGTTAAGGTGGGAATAGGCCCGGGCTCTATATGCACTACTCGTGTTATTGCGGGTGTGGGATTTCCTCAATTAAGCGCTGTAATGGAAGTAAGTGAAGAATTAAAAAACGATGATGTTCCCGTGATTGCCGACGGTGGTGTTCGATTTACGGGCGATGTGGTAAAAGCACTGGCAGGTGGAGCTCACAGTGTAATGGCCGGTTCTATGTTTGCCGGAGTTGAGGAGTCGCCCGGTGAGACTATCATTTACGAGGGAAGGAAATTTAAATCATACCGAGGCATGGGATCTATCGAGGCTATGCAAAAAGGATCTAAAGACAGGTACTTTCAAGATGCCGAGGACGATATTAAAAAGTTGGTTCCCGAGGGAATATCGGGACGCGTACCTTTTAAAGGCAAAGCTCGCGAGGTCATTTACCAACTGATCGGGGGATTAAGAGCCGGAATGGGTTATTGCGGAGCATCGGATATAGCAGCTTTGCAAAAAGCTCAATTTGTGAAAATTACCGCTGCGGGTGTTGCTGAAAGTCACCCGCATGATGTAGCCATTACACGAGAAGCACCTAACTACACACGAAAATAATTTTATAACCGAACCAAATCAAAATGAAACAGTTTTTCTCTGCTTTTATCGCCGCCACTTTATTTTTTTCTGCTCAAGCACAACTCAAGCCCGAGGCAACCTTACTTCAAGTTGAAGGCACTGAAATCTCGGTAGCGGAATTTGAACGTGTGTTTAATAAGAATGCTTCAGTGGCCGGGCCGGATGCAGATCAAAAATCAGTTGAAGAGTATATGGAAATGTATATTAATTTTAAACTGAAAGTAAAGGAAGCCGAAAGTCGGCAAATGGATACCGCTCGTGCTTTTAAACAGGAATTAAATCAATACGTCACGCAATTAGAACAGCCTTATTTGACAGATTCAGAGTATATAGATGAATTAATTCAAGAAGGTTACGAGCGTTCACAAACCGATTTGCGCGCTTCGCACATTATGGTAAAGTTGGATGAGGATGCTTCTCCCGTTGATACTGCCGAGGCTTACAAGAAGGCTTACAAAATATACAAAGAAGCGCAAACAGGTGTTGATTTTGAAAAGCTGGCACGCGAAAAGTCTGAGGATCCTTCCGTAAAACAAAACGGCGGTGACTTGGGCTGGTTCTCTGCATTTAGAATGGTTTATGAGTTTGAAAATGCGGCTTTTAACACTCCTGAAGGTGAGGTGTCGAAACCGGTGAGAAGCAGATTTGGATACCACGTGATTAAGGTAATGAAAAAAAGGCCGGCCATGCCTGAAATAAAGGCCGCTCACATCATGATTAAACATGAACCCGGTGCCGAAGATGACACCGAATCAAAGGCCAAGAATCAAATTGATGATATTCATCAAAAACTCAACAACGGAGAGGACTTCGCTTCTTTGGCCAAGCGTTATTCCGATGATAAAAGCTCTGCTCGCCGAGGAGGAACTCTGCCGGCTTTTACCACCGGTCGCATGGTTCCCGAGTTTGAAGAAGCCGTCTATCACTTGCAGCAGAAGGGACAAATTACACAACCTTTTAAAACGGACTTCGGATGGCACATAGCCGTTCTTTTGGAACGTACTCCACAGGGTAGTTTTGAAGAGGAACAAGAAGAAATCAGAAGAAAAGTAGAACGTGACAATCGCGGTGCAGACAGCCAAAAAAGATTGGCGCTTAAACTCCAAGAGGAGTACAACGTAAAAATTAAAACCAAAAATGTGAAGGCATTGGAGGAGTACCTCGACTCGGCTTACTTTGCCGGTGAGCGTGAAAATTCGTCACTTCATGATGCGGGTTCTAAAACTATTTTACTTCATAAAGATGATAGCAGTAATAGTGATTATGCTATTATTTACAATACGTTACAAAAAGATCCTACCAATTCTGAAAAAGAGGCAGTAGAACATATTTATAGACAATTACGTAATGCTGAGCCGCCAGATGAAGAAACGGCTAGAGGTATTATCGACAAATTGTTCTTTTCAGATCAGCGTTACAATTTAGGTGAAGTTGGTCGTTACAGAATGAATAAGAAATTAGGACTTGATATCAGCATGGACAGTAAGGTTTTGACCAAGCTAGACATTATTACGATCATTAAGTACCTTATTGAATTAGTGAATTCCAAAGCAGAAGTTGACGATATTGATCACCTGTCTAACCGTCGTGTTAGAACCGTAGGTGAGCAATTATCTCAACAATTCGGTGTTGGTCTGGCCAGAATGGCAAGAACCATAAGAGAGCGAATGAACGTGAGAGATAATGAAGTCTTTACACCAATAGATTTGATTAATGCAAAGACTTTGTCTTCAGTTATTAATTCATTCTTTGGAACGAATCAGCTCTCTCAGTTTATGGATCAAACCAATCCATTGGCAGAGCTAACTAACAAAAGAAGACTATCTGCTTTAGGACCTGGTGGTTTATCAAGAGAAAGAGCAGGTTTTGAAGTACGTGATGTGCATTATACACACTATGGCAGACTCTGTCCTATCGAAACACCTGAGGGGCCTAATATTGGATTGATTTCTTCTATGTCTGTTTACGGGAAAGTGAATAATATGGGCTTTATTGAAACTCCTTACCGTAAAGTAGAGAACGGTGTTATTGATTTTAAATCAGAACCACTCTATCTTTCTGCAGAAGAGGAAGAAAATAAATTAATAGCTCAAGCCAACATCCCAGTAGCAGAGGATGGCACAATGACTTCAGATCGTGTTATTGCACGAATGGAAGGTGACTTCCCTGTGGTAGAACCAAAAGATGTAGATTATATTGATGTGGCGCCAAATCAGATTTCCTCTATTTCGGCTTCCTTGATTCCTTTCTTAGAACATGATGATGCCAACCGTGCGCTTATGGGGTCTAACATGATGCGCCAAGCTCTTCCACTGCTAAGAGTAGATGCACCTATCGTTGGAACTGGACTAGAAAGAAGAGTGGCTCAAGATTCTAGAGTTTTAATCAATGCTGAAGGAGAAGGGACTGTAGATTATGTTGATGCTAGAAAAATTGTTATTTCTTATGATAGAACTGAAGATCAGAAGCTTGTAAGTTTTGATGACGATCATAAAACCTATGATTTGATTAAATTCAGAAAAACGAATCAAGGTTCTACTATAAATCTAAAGCCTATTGTGCGTATAGGAGATAGAGTAACAAAAGGGCAAGTGCTTTGTGAAGGCTATGCTACAGATAATGGTGAATTAGCCCTTGGTAGAAACATGAAAGTAGCCTTTATGCCATGGAAAGGGT
>CAJXMT010000112.1 GCA_913056155.1 uncultured Cryomorphaceae bacterium | reverse complement strand
TACACCGGCCTGTTTGCGGCTTTGGGCACAAAGTAATACATCAAGCCCAAAACGGGAGTAGTAAGGAAAAACGCTACGGCATTGTGGCCGTACCACCATTGTACCAGGGCATCTTTTACCCCGGAATAAGCACTGTATGATTTAAAAGCACTTACGGGAATTTCAATATTGTTGACAATGTGCAACATGGCCACCGTTAAAAAGGTGGCTATGTAAAACCAAATGGCAACGTAAATATGACGTTCTCTTCGTTTGAGAATTGTCATAAACATATTCACACCAAATATTACCCATACAATGGCGATGGCAATATCTATGGGCCATTCCAACTCGGCATACTCCTTACTCGAAGTAAAACCTAAAGGAAGTGTAACGGCCGCTGCTAATATAATAGCTTGCCAACCCCAAAAATTGAAATTGGAAAGTGCCTTGCTCCACATGGGCGTTTTGAGTAAACGCGGCAGAGAGTAATATACACCCGTAAAAATGGAATTACCTACAAAGGCAAAAATCACGGCGTTTGTGTGTAAAGGCCTGATGCGCCCAAAGGTGATGTAGGGAATGCCGCCGTTTAATTGAGGCCAAACAAATTGAAGGGCTACCAGCAATCCCACAAGCATGCCTATAACGCCAAATATTAATGTTGCAATGGCAAATTTTCTAACAATGCCGTTGTCGTACTCAAAATGCTCCATATGTTGGTCATCTTCAAGCACACGTTCTTTGATTGGCTTCTCCGTATTTTCAACTTCTGCATCCGGTTGAGAAGTGTTTTCAATATTACTTGACATAGTGATTCAGTTTAGTTGTTGGTTTCTTTGTTTTCTTTATCGTCAAAAAGCATACGAACTCCGGGAGTATAGTCGTCCTCAAATTGACCTGTTTTAATGGACCAAATGAATCCCGCCAAAAATGATAGTGCTGCTAAAAGACTGATTCCTAAAAGTACATATATGATTTCCATATTCGTTTTTTATTGATAAGTTCAAGTGAGTAATCTGTTATTCATCATAAATTTACTAAAGCAAAAATATTTGTTCATTACGCCGCAGAAGATGAGTGCAATCAGTAAAATAAATGACTTTCCTCATGTTTTTATTCAAATACATTATATTCATCAAATACTACGAACTAGTTTGCAAGTGTCATTTCTTTTATCAAGTGATCGGCACCGGCAAATTTATCGGTTATAAAAAGTACGTACCTAATATCTACCATAATATTTCTGCATATTGTCGGGTCGTACATAATGTCGCTCATGGTGCTTTCCCAAGTACGATCAAAGTTGAGTCCTACCAATTCACCCTTTCCGTTAATAGCGGGACTTCCCGAATTCCCTCCTGAAGTGTGGTTGGAAGCCGTAAAGCAAACAATCAAATCTCCGTTCTCATCAGCATAGCGGCCGTAATCTTTGGCTTTGTACAAATGCACTAATTTTTTGGGCACGTCAAATTCTTTGGTGGCAGTATCCATTTTTTCCATAATCCCGTCAATCGTGGTGTAGTGCTTGTAAACCATTCCATCTTTGGGTTCGTAGCCCTCAACCTTGCCGTAACTCAGCCTTAAAGTAAAATTGGCATCCGGATAGTATTGTTTTTTATTACTCATGAGTTGCATAATGGCTGTCATATACTCTTTGTTAACAGAGTCAATTACCGCAGCTAAAGAATCGTAAGCAGGTTTCACCGTTTGGGTGTAAGTACCGGTAATATCAGATGCCAACAGAATGGCCGGATCATTGCGTAAAGCATCTTTATCTTCACTTGAAAAGTCATCGAGAAACGCCTTCAGTTTCGCTTCGTCGGCAAAAAGTGTTTGGGCGTAAAGCTGCTCACCTGCCCGGTCTGAGTTGAGGTGGTTCTTTAACTCCACAGGTATTTCCGGTGATTCGAGATCTGCCAAATATTTCGGGGTCAAAATTTCAAATAACTTGCGATCAACATGAATGTTGTAATCTTTAAAATGAGCCGTCGTTTTTTCGCGTAAACGCTCCTGTAATTCCTTTTTTTCTTCATCGTTGAGGTCTTCTTGCAACAAAGCTTTAAAACCGGCGGCGAATTTAAACAGCTCAGGCCCGTAGTGGTAATACTCAATAAGCATGGAGCGGGCAAAATCCAAAGGCGAATAGTCAGCGTAAAGTTCGTTGTATAATTGCGGAATAGCCGCATAATCCGCTTTCCCTGCATTTTGAGCCGAACGTATAAATTCTTTTTCAAATTCTCCTTTTTTCTCAACCGCATCCATATTGATTAATCCTTTGTTTTGCCCAATCCATTTTTTCCAAGCATTGCTGATACGGGACTGTTTTGAGGCGTATTGTATATTTACCTTTCTATCCGCATCCATTTCTTCAGCAAGTACTTTTAATGATAAATCTCGCATACTGATTCGTGCGGGATTGAGTTTCTCCACCGTATATTGAACAGCCGTTTGCGGCAAGTAACTCTCTGTTCGTGCGGGAAAACCAAAAACCATACTAAAATCATCGGGTTTTGTACCTTTCATGGAGATGGGTAAATGGTGTTTCGGTTCGTACGGCACGTTGTTTTTACTGTACTCGGCGGGTTTATTATTTTTATCGGCGTAAATGCGAAACATAGAAAAATCCCCCGTATGCCGAGGCCACATCCAATTATCCGTGTCAAAGCCAAATTTACCTATTGAAGAGGGCGGTGCTCCCACAAGTCTTACATCTTTAAAAATTTCCTTCACGATTAAATAGTACTTATTACCGTTGTAAAACGCCTTTATTTCTGCTTCATAGTGGTTGTCTTTAGTGGCGTCAGCTATAATCTTTATCATATTTTCCGCCATTATTTTTTCTCGTTCAGAACCAAAAACACCGTCAACGGCACCGTGGGTTACTTTTTGGGTAACATCTTCCATACGTACGATGAATGTGGCGGTAAGACCGGGATTGGGTAACTCCTCTTTTTTAGACATAGCCCAAAAGCCGTTTTGCAAATAGTCGTTTTTCAGGCTTGAGTGACTTTGAATTTGGCCGTAACCACAGTGGTGATTGGTGAGCAATAATCCTTGTGAGGAAATAATTTCACCCGTACAGCCACCTCCGAATTTTACAATGGCGTCTTTAAGGCTCGATTGGTTAATGGAGTATATATCTTGAGCACTCAGCTCCAAACCCATTGACTGCATTTCACTTTCGTTCAATTGCTTTAAAAGCATAGGAATCCACATACCCTCTTTGGCATTTAATTGTAATCCGCAGATAATTAGAAGGGTAAAAAATACAGAAGTCAGTTTTGTCATAATGTGAGTGGTCTTAAAGGAATGAATAACGAGTTTCAATTTTTCAATGCCAAATTTAAATCATTTCGGTAAATTTTTCGTTGGTTGGTTTTAGTTTTTATTCAGAACCGATGTTGAAAGCTCGGTGAAAAATGTTGTTGAACCCACTGCAGATAGGGTTCTGATAAAAAAAAAGGACACAAATTTTATGCATGAATTAGAACCCCATTGGGGCTGGCGGCAATTTTATACAGCTGAAAATGATGAGTATTCACCTTTTTACGGTAAGGAGTACAGTGAGTTTGAATTCTCAGATCACATATATGATCATTATATACATCCGCAATGGGATTACATAGGGTCAGAAACACTTTTTGTAAAGTTGATTTATGCCGATTATGATGAGCATTTTGCCGTTTTGGAAATGTTGGGGGAGTGGAATGACTGCTTGCACAATGATATTATGCATTTTAAACGGAATGTTGTGGACAGGCTGTTGAAGTTTGGTATTGAACGCTACATAATTATAGGTGAAAATGTGCTGAATTTTCATGCCTCTGATGACTCATACTATGAAGAGTGGTTTGATGATTTAGAAGAAACCGGATGGTTGGCATTCGTAAATTTTGCGCCTCATGTAATGAGGGAATTCAGTGATTTTGATATTGATCAATATTTTATTTCAGGTGGAGATTTACAATTTGATCATTGGCGAACTTTGGAGCCGCCTGTGTTTTATCATAAAATTCACGGGTTAGTTCAAAAAAGATTAATTTAATGCCCTTGGTTGTTTTTTGTTCTATTGAATACGTTATATTTGCAAATCAATATTTAACAATAATCCACCACTGATATGAGGGTTTCTCTATGTGTTTTCGCAATTTTATTTGGTTCTTCGGTATCATTGCAAGCCCAGGAAGTTATTGGAACAACCGGTGAGCACTATGAAGGAGAGGGTATTTCGCTCTCTTGGACTTTGGGAGAACCTGTTTCTGAAACCTACTCATCCGGAGACAACTTTTTGACGCAAGGATTCCATCAAGGTCAATTCATTTTAGTTTACATAGGCGAAAAAGAGGAACCGGCTACAGAAGTAACGGTTTATCCCAATCCATTCGCTAATGTATTGAATATTCGTTTTAAAGAAGGAGAGCCCACAAGTCAAACAGTTTATCAAATATTCGATTTAAACGGGAAATCGGTTGTGAGTGGTCGATTGAATAATCCTGAAAATCAAATTTCACTGGGGAGATTGGCAAATGCGCAATATTTATTGGTTATTATAGACACATCTACTAATTTTAAAGAGACCTACAGCGTCTTAAAAGCAAATTGATTGAGTTATGAGAAAATTACTACCTGTATTTTTATTCGTTTTAACGGCTGTAACGGCTTACACCCAAACCCCTCAAGCTATAAAGTATCAAGCTGTAGCTCGTGATGAGGCGGGTAATGTTTTAGCAAATAGTGATGTTGCTTTTCGAATAGCTGTTGTAGAAAATAATGAAAACGGCCCCGGGGTTTATGTAGAAACCCACAATGTAACCTCCAATGAGTTTGGCTTAATTTCAATGGAAGTGGGAAGAGGAACGCCCGTTACGGGCACCATGCAAGGAGTTGATTGGGCAAATGCGCGTCACTTTTTGCGTGTAGAAATGGACGCCACCGGCGGAACTTCTTTTGAATTGATGGGGGTTTCAGAATTGCTAACCGTCCCTTACGCTTTTCATGCGCGTACTGCAGAGAATGTGGATGATGCCGATGCCGACACGACCAATGAGTTGATTACGAGATTGGAACTGATTGGAGCCGGCTTGGAAATAGAAGAAGGAGGTCAAGTACGTACTGTAAATTTAGCCTCACTCATTAATGATGCGGATGCAGATCCCAATAACGAATTGATTACTCAGGTAAATTTTAGAAATGACTCCATTGTGATTACAGAAGGTGGTGTAGAACGCGGTGTAGAAATTCAAGGTCTGTTCAGTGGGGATTACGGCGACTTAAGCGGCCTTCCCAATTTTCAAGATTCCATCAACCTGTACGGTTTTGATGGTGACTACAATAATTTAAGTAATGTCCCTAACTTTCAAGATTCTATAAATCTTTACGGCTTCGATGGAGACTACAACAATTTAGTAAACCGCCCCGATATTGCGGATTCAATCAACATTTTGGGTTTTGACGGCGATTACAATTCGCTTTCCAACAAACCGGACTTCCAAGACTCCATCAACCTTTACGGCTTTGATGGCAACTACGGCAGTTTGAGCGGTGTACCTAATTTCCAAGACACGGTAAATGCTTACGGCTTTGACGGTGATTACAACAACTTGAACAACGTGCCGAATTTTGCAGATACTGTAAATGCTTATGGCTTCGATGGAGACTACAATAACTTAGTGAATCGTCCCGACATCGCAGACTCAATCAACACCTTGGGCTTTGACGGCAACTACGGCAGCTTGACCGGTGTTCCCAATTTCCAAGATACGGTGAATACTTATGGCTTTGACGGTGATTACAACAACTTGAACAACGTGCCGAATTTCGCCGATACAGTGAATACGTACGGAACGATTTCTTCAGCGACTTTTAATAATGACAGCTTGTTTATAACCGAAGCGGGAACGACCTTCGATGTTGACCTCTCAAGTTTATCCGGTGTTCCGCAAGATTTGAGTTTGACTGATGACACTTTGAGGATTACGGATAATGCTTCCGCTACTCCTATTTTGCTTTCCGATTATCGAAGTAAATGGAATGAGACTCCCGGCGGCGATTTGTTTACGAATAGGAAAATTGGTTTTGGAGTAAGTAATCCGCTTTACAGGTTGCACTTGCATGATACTTTGACCGGAAGCGATACGGCACTTGTAAAATTGAGTTCTTATAACAATAGCACCTCTAATCCAAATGAAAAAGCTACCTTGCTTGTCGAAAATAATGGAGTGAGTAATCGTAATCATAATGGAATTTTCATAAAGGCAATAGGCTCCGGTTCTGCTCGAAATGCAGGTTTGAGACTGATTTCTGATAATGCTACGAGGAATTATGGTGGAATACTTCGAACAGGTATGGATAATATATCCGGTACATCAGCAATAGATAATATTGGATATCTAATTGATGCGGGGAATGCAACCACTTTCAATATAGGTGTGGAATCCAATATTAGGGATGCAACAGGAGCATTTAATGTTGCTCAGTGGGGTGTTGTGCGTGACAATTCAGTTCCTTCAGCCATTTCTTTTTCGGTGGGTGGCTATATGCAGGTAACGGCTGCGAATGATGCCATTAACAGAGGTGTATGGGCAATAGCTCGAAATGCAGCCAATGAAAATTATGGTATTTATGCAACAGTAGATAATAGCACTAACGGAACCAATTATGCCGTTTACGGCGATGCTTCGGGGGCAACAAATGCTTTTGCCGGTTTTTTTGATGGTGATGTTGAAATTACCGGTGATTTAAATGTAACGGGAAATATTGCTAAAGGTGGAGGAACCTTCAGAATTGACCACCCAATGGATCCTCAAAATAAATATTTGGTGCACAGTTTTGTGGAGAGTCCCGATATGATGAATGTTTACAACGGTAATATTACCACAGACGGCAATGGCTTTGCTACCGTTGAGCTGCCTGATTATTTTAGTGAGATCAATAAAGATTTTCGTTATCAATTAACGGTGGTAGGCACTTTTGCGCAGGCGATTGTCAAAGAGAAAATCGCGGGCAACCGCTTTGTGATTCAAACGAATCAACCCAATGTGGAGGTGAGTTGGCAGGTAACCGGAATCCGAAATGATCCTTACGCACGAGAGAACAGGATTGAACCGGAACAAGAAAAGCCACAAGGTAAAAAAGGGAAGTACCTTCACCCTCATGTATATGGTGTTGATAAACAGACTGACCGATCTAAATTTAAGGATTTACCATCTGTAAGATAAATTCCAAGATAATGTTATGTTGTTTTTTAAAAAGGGCCTTGACTTCAAGGCCCTTTTTTCGTAAATATTTAATAACAGTAATCACCCTTAAAATGGATACGGGATTTGTCTCCGAAAGTGTTACTGAGCTAAGGATTCCATATCTCGGTAATGAATATTTGAGAATATCACAATTGGCATCTGTCACTATCGCGAAGTAGCCTGCTTAGACTCAAAAATGCTTGTTTCGAAAAAGGGTAAGCTGCTAAACATTTGTAATTATATAAAATATGTTCTCGCTAAAAAGCCGGTGTGCAAACTTATTTAGTTTCAAATAAATTTGTGTTTTACAAAGGACAATAAAGAATACGAGGAGCGGTTAGGAACATATAAATTTCAAATGATTGAATTCCCGTTACAACCTCTTCATAATACAAGACTTGAAAGATGCTGAAAGCCGATGACGTTTGGGCGGGAATGAACTCTTTAGTTCAAGCGATTGCACAAGAATAAAAGGTGCATTATATGAAATGAATAGACTGTAAGATCTTTAAATTAGGAGTTTGTTGTAACTTAAGGCCCGCAATTAATCAGTTAAACTTTTTCTTTTCATAAAAAGTACTGATAAAAAAATAAAAACGGTAAGTATTAAGGGCCAAGTCAAATTTATTGGAGCTCCCGGAGAGCCAAGATCGTTATTTCCCGCCCCTCCCGGTGGAGGCGGTTGCCCAATTAAATCTGAACCAAAAAACAGCATTGCGCCCAAAAGCGCTGCCAATACAATTATGTAGGTTATCTTATTCATTCTGCTGCAAAAATAGAAAAGCTTTTTATTCCGGTAACACGCTTTTCATACTTTTTTTACGCGCTTTACACCGGTTGTGACTAATTTTGGGCTTAAATTAAAAGTTTTTGGAATCAGCTCGCGTATTGATTTTGAATTGGCCGCTTTTGGATACGCCGGCACGTATTTACTGAATGAATTTTGTGACGCAGCAGCGTGGGAAATACTTTTTTGGATGTTTTATTCTTGTACTTTTGCCGCTCAAATATTTAAGACAATATTCATGGCAAACAAACTCATAACTCTTGAGGAGTTTATTATTGATAAACAAAAAGATTTTCCCTTTGCTTCAGGTGAGCTAACAGGGCTTTTAAGTTCTATCGTTTTGGCATCCAAAATTGTAAATCGCGAAATTAATAAGGCCGGCTTGGTGGATATAACGGGAGCTGCCGGCGACACCAATATTCAAGGTGAGCAACAACAAAAACTCGATGTTTACGCAGATGAAAAATTCCAACAAGCTATGGAGTCTCTCGGGGAGGTTTGCGGAATGGCCTCTGAAGAGCAAGATGATTTTGTGGCTTTTGAAAGCCAAATGTCCAAGTCGGGCAAGTATGTGGTCTTGATAGATCCTTTAGACGGCTCGGGAAATATTGATGTAAATGTTTCCATTGGAACTATTTTTTCCATTTACAGGCGCATTACACCTGTGGGTGAACCGGTGAAAAAAGAAGACTTCATGCAAAAGGGAACCGAACAAGTTGCTGCGGGATACGTGATTTACGGCTCTTCCACTATGTTGGTTTACAGCACCGGGCGTGGCGTGAACGGTTTTACGCTAGACCCCTCTTTAGGCACTTTTTACCTTTCTCACCCCAATATGAAGTTTCCGAAAAACGGGAAAATCTATTCGATCAATGAAGGGAATCTCAACAGGTTTTCTCCCGAGATTTGCGAATATATTGAGTTTTGTCAATCAGAAAATAATGAGGAGGGCACTCCGTACAAAGGAAGGTATATCGGTTCACTTGTTGCAGACTTTCACAGAAACCTACTCAAAGGAGGAATATATTTATATCCCGCGACAACAAAGGCCAAGAATGGTAAATTGAGACTGCTTTACGAATGTAATCCCTTGGCGCTGTTAGCAGAACAAGCCGGTGGTAAAGCGGTTAACGGTAAAAAACGAATATTGGATATTTCTCCGGTTGATTTACATCAGCGCACTCCTTTTATTGTGGGAGGTAAAAATATGGTGGAAAAGTGCGAGAATTACTTGACGTAACAAAAATATGCAGTACTTTTACCGCTTCATTTTAAAATCAAAAAACGCTATTATGATATTTAAAGCTACAAAAATAACCGCTGTGGTTTCTTTTTTATTTGCTTTTTTCACGCAACAA
>CAJXMT010000111.1 GCA_913056155.1 uncultured Cryomorphaceae bacterium | reverse complement strand
CACAACATGGGCTGCAGTGAGGTTTTTAAAATCTCCTTTGCCCAAGCTCAAATTGGCGTTATACTGCGACTCGCCAAAGTTATTGAGGTAGGCGTTGAGCAAAACGGTTTCACCCTCGCCGGGATCTTTGGTATCTACATTAATTTGTCCCGAAATACTTTCATAACCCTGCAATACGCTGTTGGCACCTTTTGAAACAAAAATGTTATTCACCATAGTGCCGGGCATGGCCGTAATACCGTACGTGTAGGTAAGTCCCTGAATCATAGGCATTCCATCGTACAATATTTGGTTGTACACACCCGATAAGCCCGAGATGCGCAACTCCTTGGCATTGGTGAGTACATCGGTGGTTTGAGGCTGTACGGTGGTTTGTGTTTCAAAACAACCGGCCAAATCACAGCAGGCCGCTTTTTCAAGCTCGGTTTGCGTGATGGCCTCAATTTTGGCGATATTTTCATTGTCAATGCGAACGCCGGTTTGCCTGCCGCGAATTTCAACTTCTGTGAGTTCCCCGTCGGGTTGCAGCGTAAAAGAAACACTTTGTGCGCCGCTCAAGGTAACGGTGTCGGGTTTAAACCCCACGTAGGAGGCCACCAGTTGATTGCCGTCATGATTGTGTTGAACAATAGAAAAGAAGCCGTTGCTGTCGGCGCTTACGCCATGCCCCGTCGCTACCCAAAATAAATGTGCACCGGGCAGTGGGATTTGATTTTGATCGGTAACTGAGCCGGTGATTTGTCCGCACAATACGGCGGGATACAACATCGCGACAACAGCCCAAAAATGTATAATTTTCATAAGCTGATTAAATTCTGAAACTAAAAATACGAAAAGAATCAACACCGCGCGAGCGGCGGCGGAAATGCGGCGTTACACCGACTTGTAAATCAGCTTATTTGCGGGGGATGCCAAACATCAAAAACACGTAAGTCATAAAAGAATTTACCGGCGTTTGCAAAAGGGGACTTGTTCACCGGAGGCATTGATAAATGAGCGAGTGACTCACCGGCCGTGAAAAGAATGACACATGCACCACAAGCGTGAAAAGGATTGCACAATTTCCCCGAGCAGGGTTCATTTTCAGTATCCTCATGCCCGGCATCATGACCGCAGCACTTGGTGGAACAGCACAAATCCTCCATACCTGCCATACTCTCAAACAGCGTTTGCGCCGAGTGACACATGGGCAAAGTGATTAAACTGAGCAGTATGATGCAAATGATTTTCATGCGGGGCAAATGTAGCGAAAATTTTGGATTTGTTTTTTTGATCAGAACCGAAAAAACGCCGCGAATACACATACTCAAAACCCGAATAAAAGCTATACAGCCAAATTAAAGCGGTAATAACCCAAAAATAACAAAATAAATTTTTATTTTTGACGGGCTATAAAACACGCTGCTTATGTATAAACTAATCGGGAATAGGAAGTGCTATAATTTGAGAAATGCTCATCACGGCCTTTCAAACCTCAAGCCAATTGAAATATTCTCCCTTTCCGGTGCACTTATCAAAGAATACCGCCCGGTAGACATACAACAGCAAATCACCATTGAAAACCCCGGCACTTATTTGGTCAAAACCTATTTGACCGGTGGTAAGGTGAATGTGAATAAAATCGTGAAATTATAATGCTCATGTCTGCTCAAGTAGTATTACCGAGGACTCATGTTCAATATTCCCCAAAAACAGTGTGAGAAACAGAATGAGAGCGAGGACGATTACGGCAATTTGCACGTAATGCTGAGGGTGATAACGGTTGTGTGTTTACCAACCGGGTAAAAAAGGTATCGCACCTACGGCGCTTTGATCCGTGCTCGCGATCATCATTTCTACAGAGGTGTCGCGCCCATGGCGCTTTGATTTATTTAATCCAACAAATGTAGATGCCCGGAATTCATTTCAAAGCCTCGTCAGAGGCGATACCTTTGTAGAAACATGACACGCAGAGCAATTCCCGAAGCCTCGTCAGAGGCGACACCTTAAATCAGTGTGAGTGTGAGAGCGAGGACGCTCACAGCGTATTTACACGAAATTGTGATTGAATTTAACCTGTGGGAAATTGGGACACATCGTTGATAACCTGACAGGTTCGCACCGTAATTCCAAAATCGTAAGTGCTTTTCTTTGAGGAAAAGGCGGTGAGTTTGGGCAGACTGTGAAGAACCTGTCAAGTTGCGATGAAAAATAGATTTATGTTTCTTTACGGTAAGTAATTCCAATGCCTCTTCACAAAACCACCACCGTATTCCCCTCCTCCAACTCAATATGGCAATGATCGGCCGATATACGGTACCACTCATCAACAACCACTGAGTCATGAATCAAACCCACAAAACGAAAGAGCTCCTCGCTGTTCTTTAATTCCGACAAAAAATTATCATCCAAAACCGTGTAGGAAATCCCCCTTTCGGGTTCAGGGTAAGGCATGGAAACTACTTCCAAAGTATCACCTGTTTTTTCTCGAACGGTGTGTGTTTGCGTAAGTGAATCACCGATAACGGTTACAGAAACGGTTCTGAATTCCATCGTGCACGGGGTTGTGTTGACGTCAACGGAGTCTTTTTCACATGACGCAACAATCAACAGAAATAACGCGGACACAAACGCTTTCCAAATTTTCATGATAATACAAACGCATAAAGTCGACCTCAGTTGCCGTGCAATTTAACTCAATTGCAAAGCGGTTAGTTTTTTATAACTTCCCTCTTCCAAATCGAGTAACTCCTCATGGGTGCCGCTCTCTACAATTTCACCGTTTTTCAGAACCAAAATTTTATCGGCGTTTTTAATCGTGCTGAGTCGGTGTGCAATTACCACAGATGTGCGCCCTTTCATCAATTTTTCCAGCGCCTCTTGAATGTATTCTTCCGATTCGGAATCGAGCGAGGAAGTGGCCTCGTCCAGAATCAATATTTTGGGATTTTTCAAAATGGCACGTGCAATGGCAATGCGCTGGCGCTGACCGCCCGATAGTTGTACGCCGCGCTCACCCACAATCGTGTCGAGTCCGTCTTCAAAGCGCTCAACAAACTCCATGGCATTCGCTTGGCGAGCCGCCTCAACAATTTGCCCTTGCGAGGCCTCAGGATTTCCGTACGCAATATTTTCACGTATGGTTCCTCCAAACAAAATCACCTCTTGAGGTACAACACCCATTTGATGGCGCAAATCGCGCAAATCGTAATTTTTGGCCGGTTTGTTGTCAAACAGTATTTCGCCTGAAACGGGTTTGTAAAACTGCAACAACAGCGAGGCAATAGTAGATTTACCGGCACCGGACTGACCCACCAGCGCGACTGTTTCGCCGGGTGAGGCCGTAAAGTTAATATTTTTCAGAACCTGCTCCGCACGTGATGAATAGTTGAAATTTACTTCCTTAAATTCTACTGCTCCCGTAAAACCCGAAAGCTCTTTGGCCTTAGCGGTGATATTGAGCTCTTCGGTTTTTTCATCCAAAATGTTAAACAGGTTCTCCGTGGCACCCACGGCTTTTTGAACCCGCGCAAATAAATCGGCGGTTCCCCCGAACGAGGCTCCGACAAATACGCTGTACAAAATGAATGAAAACAACTCCCCTACCTGAATTTCACCGGCCTCTTTCAACAGCACGCCCTGCCAAATCACCAACACAATGGATCCGAATAAAGCAAAAATGATAAAGCTCGCAAAAGCACCGCGCCAAACCGCACCTTTCATGGCCACTTTGCGCACGTCATTAGTGCTTTGCGTGTAGCGGGTCATTTCAAAAAACTCATTGACATAAGCTTTTACGTTGGCAATTCCGGTCATTGTTTCTTCCACAATCACATTGGAGTCTGAAATTCTGTCCTGTGTTTTTTTCGACAGCTTTTTAATGAATTTCCCAAAAATGACAGCTACCAAAATCATCACGGGCAGGGTGGCCATCATGATTAACGTGAGTTTCCAAGAATAATAAAACAGCAAAATCATGCCCACCACGATGATGATGACCTGCCTGATCAGCTCGGCAATTACGGTGGTAAAGGCTTCTTGCAAAAGGGCAATATCGGCTGAAATTCTACTGTTGAGTTCTCCCACGCGCCGTTGCGCAAAAAACGTCATGGGCAATTTGATGAGATGCGCGTACGTATCTTGCCGCAATTTGGCGAGCATGCGCTCTGTTACATCGCTAAACGTATAAATGCGGAAAAAAGAAAAGAGGGCATTGAGCGCAAAAATCGCGAAAAGTGCCGCCGCCACGTGATTGATATTATCTAAGTTGAGCAGTGAGTTTGAACTTGTTTCTCCCGTTCCGGCATCTACCAATTGGCCGGCCAATGCCGGAAAAACCATGGAAGCCAAAGAAGATAAAATCAAAAAAATCAACCCGATACCAAAAGTGATTTTGTAGGGTTTCAAATAACTGAAAATACGCATGGATTTTTTCCAAGCATCTTTTGACAGTTTTATTTTCTCACGCTTTTTTCGGGGTTTAAACACACTCAATTATTTTGACGCAAAACTACGGTAATTCAGGCAACAAGGCGAAGTGAAAAAGAGGAAAAGCACGAATCATTCCTCGTTGTAGTGCAGTACTTCCCAAGTGTGATCGGCCAGCATTTGAACGGTACTTATGTATTTTTTAAAAGGTTTTTTTCGGCCCCATTCCTCGGGTGACACCAAAGACAGCAATGTAGCTCCATCATCTTTTTCGTAAACGTGATAAGTTTTGCCGGGAATGGGTTCAAAATTAATTTGAGCTTCATAGATGCGTTCACTCACCTCAACGCGCTGTTGGAGTTCTTTAGCTTGATTGGCCAAGGTGTAAATTTGCCCCTTAATTTGATCCATTTGGCGGTGAGTTTGTTCACCCATTGCAGCCAGGGCTCTCCCTTTAATTTTCCCGGTATCTTCGGGTTTTATTTGCACGCTCCCCACGTTGTGCGCGTAGGGCAGTAATCCCGGATTTTCCGCTACCTTGTCGGGATCTATAAAAGTTTTGGACTCTTTACCGGTGGGTTTTTCTTTTTTCTTGCTCATAAATTCATTGCCGTTAACGAGATTGGAACATTTGAGTTGCGTTATGGTTGAGGCCGAGTCTCATTTCTTTTTCAAGCTGTTGCCGGCTCTCCACCTTCGTCTCGATAAGCACAAAAGATTATACCCCCGCTCTAAGCCGCATGAACTGTCAACTTATACGCTCACACTTTTTCTTCGGCTTCTCCTTTCGGTTCTGACCAAAAACACCCGGCTGCGTATTTTTACACACCAATACCCGAGTCCCGCAAATTTTGTACTTTCGGGCTCTGAAAAAAAATACCGGCTAACACGGCCGATAGCTATTAATAAACTAAGAATCAATTTGTATGAACGACGCAGTAAAAGGAAAAAACATTATTGTTACGGGAGCATCACGAGGAATAGGTCGTGAAATTGCACGATCACTGGCTCAAAACGGCGCTCATGTAGCCTTCACATTTGCCTCATCGGTTGAAAAAGCCAAAGAACTGGAAACCGAATTGACCGGTTACGGAGTAAAAGCCAAGGGCTACAAATCAAATGCGGCCGATTTTCAATCTGCTCAAGAATTGATTGATAACGTTTTAAAAGATTTTGAAACCATTGATGTATTGGTGAATAATGCCGGTATTACCCGCGATAATTTGCTGATGCGCATGACAGAAGATCATTGGAATGAGGTAATTGAAACCAACTTAAAATCTGTTTTTAACATGACAAAAGCCGTACAACGCACGATGCTGAAAAACCGAAAAGGTTCCATCATCAATATGAGTTCTGTAGTGGGTGTCAAAGGTAATGCGGGTCAAGCAAATTACGCTGCGTCAAAGGCAGGAATGATTGGTTTTACCAAATCGGTAGCGCTGGAACTGGGTTCGCGAAACATTCGCTGCAACGCCATAGCACCGGGTTTTATCGAAACGGAAATGACAGATAAATTGGACGAAAAGACCGTACAGGGGTGGCGCGATGCCATACCGTTAAAACGCGGCGGCCAACCGGCTGATGTGGCTAATTTGGTGATGTTTTTGGCTTCAGATTTATCGGCTTACATCACCGGGCAAACCATTCACGTGGACGGCGGAATGCTCACTTAATAAACTCAAAATCCCGATGAAAATGCCGATTCATCGGGGTTCTTTTTTAAACCCTCTTCACAAACGGCGGTAAAACGAAAAAGCAGACTTAAGCGGTTGAAATGAATATTATTACAGAACACTCCCTTTGGTTTATCCCCCTTTGCCTATTGCTTGCCGCGGCCTATGCTTACGTGTTATACGGGAAAGTAAATAAATCGAACCGCACCTTTTCTAAAAACCTGCGTTACGCACTTTTCGGATTGCGGTTTATCACCGTTTTTACGTTGCTTTTTCTGCTTTTAAATCCCCTGCTCAAAACCATTACCGAGGAGCGGGAAAAACCACTTTTTATCGTAGCGGCCGATAAGAGTAAATCCATGATTCTCAATGGTGACTCGACGTTTATTAAAAATGAATTGCCCGAGAAAACCGCTGCACTTAAAGCTGCTTTGGAGCAGGATTACCGCGTGGAATACATCGAATTCGGCTCCAACATAAACACGCAACCTACCGACTCATTTCAACAAGTTTACACCGATTTTGAACAGCTTTTCCAAACCATCAACAACAAGTATATTTACGGTAATTTGGGAGGCAGCATTATCATTAGTGACGGTTTGTATAATCGTGGTCAGAACCCGCTTTACTTCAACTTTGACCGGCCGGTACGCTTTTTTACGGTGGGAGCCGGCGATACCACAGCCCGCCGTGATGTTGCCGTGAAGCGCGTAATCCATAACGACATCGTATTTTTCGAGAGTACGTTTCCGGTAGAGGTGGATGTGGCGGCAGACCGCTGTGCCGGGGAATCGGCAACAGTGAGTATTTACCAAAACGGAGAGGAACTCAAAAGAGAATCTATCACTTTTGACCGCAAAAGCGAATTAAAAAGCGTGAGGTTTAACCTCAACGCCGATGAACCGGGCATTAAACGTTATACGGTAAAAGTTACTCACCTTGACAACGAATTGATTTACGAAAACAACGAGCGTGATTTTTACGTGGAGGTGATTGATAACCGCAATAAAATATTGCTTTTGGGATCATCACCCCATCCTGATATAGGTGCTTTTGATCGTGCTTTATCTACAGTAAAAACCTATGAAACTGAAGTCAAACTCCTCACCAACCACACTCAAACACCTGATTTCACAGATTATTCCCTCGTGATTGCCTTTCACCTCGGCGACAAAAAATACGACGGGGTTATTCAAAACCTCAAAGAAAGCAAAGTGCCGGTGCTTTGGAAATTTGGACACCGAGACGATATAAACCGCATTGGAACGGCTGTGCCCGCGCTACAGATAAACGGAAACGGCAATAAAACAAACGATGTAAACGGCGCCGTAAATTCGGCCTTTAATTTATTCACTTATGAAAAGTCTTACGGTGAAGTGTTATCCGGCTTACCACCCGTTGAGTTGAGTTTAGCCGATTACGAATTGAGCGGTTCGCTCACGTCACTGCTGGTTCAACAAGTGGGAAAGGTAAAAACTCAACAGCCTTTGGCAGCATATTCCACATCGGGAGAATTTAAATACGGGGTTATTTTGGGCGAGGGCTATTTTCGTTGGCGCCAACACAACTACTTAAATGAAGGAAATACCGCGGCATTTGATGATTTCATCAGAAAATCTGCAGCATACTTGATGACTGTGGAGGACCGCAGCAGATTTCGCGTGAATTATGAACCGCGCACCTCAACGGCGGTTCCGGTTCAATTTGGTGCTGAGCTTTACAATAAAAGTTTTGAGTTAATAAATGAACCCGACGTAGATATTACCATAAAAAATAAGCAGGGTGAAAAACGCGATTTTACTTTTGCCCGAAGCGGAAACAAATACTCTCTGAACAGAGGCAGAATGGAACCGGGTGAGTATTTATTCGAGGCGCGCACTGCTTTGGGAAATGAACAATTTGAAAAAACGGGACTTTTCACCGTTGAAAATATTTCAATTGAAAGTGAAGCTACTCGCGCCGATTTTAATTTGATGCGCAATTTAGCCGGCAGCAGCGGCGGGCAATTTGTGACTTCTCGGGAAATGGATCAACTGCCCGATCTTATTTCCAATGAGACTTCAATCAAAACCGTACTTCGTGAATTCACGAAATTTTCAGACGTTATTGAGCTGAAATTTCTCTTTTTCCTCTTCCTTTTCTTAATTTCACTTGAGTGGTTTACCCGAAAGTACACGGGAGGATATTAAAATTATCATTTCATCAGAGTGGAAAATATTGATTTTCAAATCAATACAATTGACGGTCAAACTTTTAACACTTTCCCGCTGAAAAACTTTCTTTTTGACCCAACCTTTTTGAACTTTCTGCGTCTTTGATAATGTAAGAACCTTGGAACCATTGTTTCTTACTTCCGGCATCTGTCCATCTCTGTCCCCCCCGATTCGAATGTACACAGATGCCGGTTTTCTTTTTGCCCCCTGTGCTCCTCGCAACTTATTCGTTTTGATTTCCGGAGTACTTTCAGGTTCTGACCAAAATTATTATGTCATAAAAAAGCCGCCTCATTTTCATGAGGCGGCTTTCATTTCAAAAACGATACGTTTTAAAGCTTTGTCACCTTTTTGCTGAACATTTTTTTATCGTTTGCATAAACGTTCAACACATACATCCCCTTGGTTAACCCGTCGAAATTCAACGTATGAACCGTTTTACCGGCATCGGCGGAAATGCGCTTATTCAAAACTTCTTTCCCCGTAATACTCAACACTTGCACTATAATATCTTGTTCAGCAGACAAATTCAACTCCAACTGAGCTGAATTCATCACGGGATTGGGATAAAAGCGAGAGGAGTTCAATTCATTTTCATCTATTCCAACCCCGGGTATCAAATCCACAAAAATAGAATCTGCACCCTCACAGCCGTTGGAATCTTCTACCATCACCCAAAACTCACCGGGAGCGTTGGATTCGTCAACTGCCAAATTTGAAGTCATTTCACCTGTATTCCACAAATAACTCACCATGCTCTGCGGCGCCGATAAAATCAACGTATCGGCCTCTCTCACAGTCGTATCAGCGCCCAAGTCAAGGCCCAAATCAATAACGGTCACATACGACATTGTGGTATCGGCACAACCGGAATCATTGGTGACAATAAGCGTATAAGTCCCCTCTTCACTCGCCATTGTGGATTGATTTTGAGAGCCTGTACTCCAATTATAGCTTGCAAAGCCAAACGGCGCTAAAAGCAATACCGAGTCGCCCGGGCAAATCGTTTCATCCTCAACGTGAACATCGGGAACGGGCAATGAGTCCACCAAAATAGTATCCGTACCGCTGCACCCTATACTATCAGT
>CAJXMT010000110.1 GCA_913056155.1 uncultured Cryomorphaceae bacterium | reverse complement strand
ATCGTGAAGAAGAGGTAATGACCGATCACGATTATGACGGTATTGTTGAATTGGATAACAACCTTCCGCCATGGTGGTTGGCCGGCTTTTATATTACCATTGCCGCCTCCGTTATTTACATCTTTTATTACCACGTTTATTTCGACGGAAATAAACAAAAGCGCGAATATGTAGCTGCGGTAGAGGCTGAAGAAGAGAGAATGCAGCAACGGCGCGATGCCGGTTTGGGCTTTGATGAAGCCAACATTGAGGTGCTCACGGCGTCCAATGAATTAAAAGAAGGTGAAAACATTTACCAAAATAACTGTGTGGCTTGCCACGCCGCTGACGGCGGAGGCGGTGTAGGACCTAACCTCACCGACGAATTTTGGATACACGGAGGTTCAATCGAAGCTATTTATTCTGTCATTAAAAACGGTGTTACGGAAAAGGGTATGATTGCTTGGCAAAATCAACTTTCCCCGGTTCAAATGCATCAAGTTGCAAGTTATGTGTACCAATTGCGAGAAACTCCGGTTGAGGGGAAAGAACCGCAAGGTGAAAAATATAAGCCCGGCTCTGAAGAAGAAGTTGAACAACAACCGGAAGAAGATAACGCAACAACCGGCAATGAAGCCACTGCTTCACTAAAGTAATTATTTTGTTCAGAGCCGTAATTAGGGTACGGTTCTGATTAAAAACTACCTGCCCAATACAGGTGCCGTATTAAATATACAACTCTATGAGTTTGGAAGAAGAGGTAAACCGAGATGCATTTCGCGATAAAATAGCAACGGTTGACGAAGAGGGAAAAAGAAATTGGGTTTATCCCAAAAAACCAAAAGGAAGATTCTACAATTGGAGAAAGTACCTCAGCTATGTATTGCTTTTATTTTTCTTTGGTGCCCCGTTCATCAAAATTAATGGCGAACCCTTGTTGATGTTGAATGTCATTGAGCGAAAGTTCGTTTTCTTCGGAAAGATATTTTGGCCTCAAGACTTCTATATATTCGTGATCGGTATGATCACATTTATCGTATTTATCATATTGTTTACTGTTATTTACGGCAGATTATTTTGCGGCTGGGTGTGCCCGCAAACTATTTTCATGGAGATGGTTTTTCGCCGAATTGAATACGCTATAGAAGGTGATTTCAGGAAACAACGTAAATTAAATCAAAGTCCGTGGAATGCTGAGAAAATCAGAAAAAAAACACTGAAGCACGCTGTATTCTTTGCGGTTTCATTTCTCATTTCCAATATGTTTTTAACCTACATCATCGGCAGCGATGAATGGTTTGATTTGATTTCCTCCCCTCCCGGGCAACACCTTGGCGGCTTGGGAGCCATGATTATTTTCACAGGTGTTTTTTATGCTGTTTTCTCTTATTTTAGAGAACAGGTTTGTACCGTTGTTTGTCCCTACGGCAGATTACAAGGTGTTCTCCTCGACTCTAAATCTATCATTGTAGCCTACGACTTTGTGAGAGGTGAAAATAGAGGTCGGTTTAAAAGACGTGAAGACCGTGACGCTAAAGGGAAGGGTGACTGTATTGATTGCCACGCTTGTGTGGACGTGTGCCCGACAGGAATTGATATACGCAACGGCACTCAACTGGAATGCGTAAACTGCACAGCCTGTATTGATGCCTGTGACGAAATCATGGATAAAGTCGGATTTGAGCGCGGACTGATCAGATACGCCTCAGAGGAAAATATCAAAGAAAAAAAAGAGTTCACCTTTACCTTCAGGATGGCAGCCTATTCTATTGTGCTGGGCATATTAGTTTCGGTTTTTGTTATGCTGCTCGCTTTGCGTTCAGATTTAGACACCTCCATTTTAAGGCAATCGGGAATGACCTTTCAAAAAGCAGAAGACGGCACGATAACCAACCTTTATCAATATAAGGTTATTAATAAAACAGGGGTTGAAACACCCGTGAAATTTATGCTGGAAGGAAACCGCGGCGAAATAAGACACGTAGGAACAAAAGAATTGATTGTGCCCAAAGGCGAGTACATTGAAGGCAAGTTTTTTATAGCACTCACATCCGAAGAACTTAAAAACAAGCCGAGGTCTTTTCAAGTGGGAATCTACTCAGGTGATAAAAAAATTGATGAAGTAGAAACGACCTTTTTGAGCCCCGGCAAAAGATGAAATTACCATGAAATTAAACTGGGGACATGCCATTACTATAGTTATTGTACTCTTCATGATTACCTTTACTACAGCTTTCATCATGAGTTTAGGACACAATAATGACTTAGTCACCGAAGGGTACTATGAAAAAGAGTTGCTTTTTCAAGATGAAATCTTGAAAAAAGAGAACGCTCAAAAAGATCAACGTGAAATTCAATACAGCTTTAGCGAAAAAGAAATGGAAATTATATTGACGGGTGATCAAACTTTATCAAAAGGTCAAATTCTCCTTTATCGAGCAGACGACAAAAATGCCGACATCACTTTAAAAATGAATCAACCCCATGAGTCTCGAACTTTCCGCATCCCATTTTCAAATTTAAGTAAGGGTAAATATATTATCAAAGCCGATTGGAAAGAAGACGGAAAGTCTTATTTAGTTCACCAAACCGTTTTTGTCCCGTGATTCCTTTATGGACAGCCATATCTTTGGGGTTAATAAGCGGTTTACATTGTATGGGCATGTGCGGTCCCATTGCACTTTCCTTACCTCTCAAAAAAAGAACTTATTTCACGGTTTGGGCAGGAATAAGCGGATATAATCTGGGACGTCTGACAACCTATATGATTTTGGGTGCGTTATTCGGACTGTTGGGTACCGCCTTTGTAACTGCCAATTTACAACAAACACTTTCGCTGGCTTTGGGCATTTTATTTCTCGTTAGCGTTTTGGGGTCAATTATTGGAAAAAACACCGTTCCGTTAGAGTCAAAAGCCTACAAGGTAGTGGGCAAGTTGATGAATAAATTCAAGGGTCTTTTCAAAAAGAACAATTGGGAGTCACTGTTTTTTATCGGCATATTAAACGGCCTACTCCCCTGCGGCATGGTTTATTTGGCACTGGCCGGAGCCATCTCTACAGGAAGTTGGGACGGGGGCGCCATTTATATGCTGCTTTTTGGAGCGGGAACATTGCCCGTTATGATTGGTGTAACATGGCTGGGTAAGTTCATCTCTCAACAAGCAAGAAATAAATTGAGAGTCCTCATTCCCATAATGATATCTATCATGGGAATCTTATTAATCTTGAGAGGTTTGAATCTGGGAATACCGTATATCAGTCCTGAGTTGATTCCCATAGGAGAAGGAACAACAGAATGTCGTTAAAGTGCATGAGAATCAAAATAATATTCTTCTTTAATCATCACGAATCAAAATAGTTCTTAAATTAAACATTTATAGGTTATACCACAGTGAGAATTCCATTTCAATTTTTACTTTCGCAATTCATACATAAACAATCAAATTAAACGAAGCAGCAGTTAATCTCGCTTCACCAAAACTATTATCACAATGAAAAAAACATTAACAAGTGTATCTCTAATTATTTCAGGACTCATTTTTACAGCATCATGCGACACGGGGAATTCAAAACAAGGTTATTCAGATGAATTAAACTCAGATATAGACAGCATCAGCTATGCCTTGGGAATCAACATTGCCTCCAACATTACAAGTCAAGGCATTGATAACCTAAATCCCGAAGCGGTTGCCGCTGCTATTAAAGCGCACAATGCAAATCCCGACAATGCAAAAATGTCAGGTGAAGATGCCCTGAAATACCTCAATGAATATTTCACCAAAAAGCAACAAGAAGATCGCGCCAATCAAGGCTCTGAACAAAAAGGTGCAGGTGAAGAGTATTTAGCTGAAAATGCTAAAAGAGATGAAGTAACTGTTACCGAAAGCGGCCTACAATACGAAATTATAGAGAAGGGTACGGGCGCAGCTCCTACTGTAGATGATAAAGTAAAAGTTCACTACAAAGGAACTTTAATTGACGGCACCCAATTTGACAGCAGTTATGACCGAGGAGAGCCGGCTGAATTTCCCTTGCAAGGTGTTATTCCCGGCTGGACAGAAGGCTTGCAGTACATGACTGAAGGAGCGAAGTTCAAATTTTATATTCCTTACAATTTGGCTTATGGAGAAAGAGGAATGGGTGAAAACATACCTCCTTATTCAACACTCGTTTTTGAAGTAGAATTGATTGAAATTCTCTAAAGATGAGGGGGAAAACAATCGTATTATCGGCCTTCTTTGCAGCAGTTTTAAGCTCGTGCAGTATATTTAGAAAGAGCGGTGAAACTCAAGAGGAGTTTACATTAAAAAACGCTACTGACTCCGTCAGTTATGCACTATCCTCTTCTATTGCAGGTAATTTAAAAACGCAAGGAGTAGATTCAATCAGTGAAGAAGCCTTTTTAAAAGGCCTGCAAGACGCAATGAACGGTGATTCGCTTTTCTTAAGTGCGCAAGAATCCAATGCATATTTGAGAGAATATTTCAATACTATGCAAGAACGGAAAGCGCGTGAAGCCAAAGAAAAAGCCGAAGCTTTTTTTGAAGAATTACGCGAAAATGAGAACATCAAACATACCGAAAGCGGATTGCATTATGAAGTGTTGCAAAAAGGCGACGGAGAAAAACCCCAAGCCTCTGACAAGGTTAAAGTCCATTATCACGGAACACTCACCTCAGGTGAAGTGTTTGACAGTTCGGTAGATCGAGGACCACCCGCTGAGTTTGGACTCAACCGCGTAATAAAAGGCTGGACAGAAGGATTACAACTCATGAATGAGGGAAGTAAGTACAAATTTTATATCCCCTCTGAATTAGGATACGGAGAAAGAGGTTCAGGTCAAAAAATAGGCCCCAACGAAATACTCATTTTCGAAGTAGAATTGCTGGAAATTCTATAAACCTTAACAAATAAAAAAAGCTCGAGCATTTATCTCGAGCTTTTTTGTTACCGACCGCTCAAGCATAAAAACACTTTTTCGTAATTTTGGTCAGAACCGAATATAGCATCCAATGAAAGTAAAAGAAGTTGCTCAAATCATCAATGACAAAGCACCGTTTCAATATGCTGAAAGTTATGATAACAGCTCCCTGCAAATAGGAGACCCTGAGCGTGACGTAACCGGCATACTTTGCTCACTCGATTGCACTGAAGCTATTATTGCAGAGGCCGATCAAACCGGTTGTAACCTCATCGTTTGCCATCACCCCGTACTTTTTAAAGGCGTTAAAAAACTAACGGGAAATACTTTTGTGGAGCGCACAGTAATCAAAGCGCTCCAAAAAGACATTGCCGTCATCGCAGCTCATACAAATCTAGACAATTACAATTACGGCGTAAATGATATCATTTGTGAAAAATTGCAATTGATCAACAGGCGAATTCTTTTACCCAAAAAAAATATACTGGAAAAAGTAATAGTATTTTGCCCGCATGAACAAGCAGGTGACGTTAAAACAGCTATGTTTAAAGCCGGAGCCGGCTCCATAGGAAATTATGATTATTGCAGCTTCAATACCATAGGCCAAGGTACATTCAGAGCAGGTAAAGACACGAATCCGCATGTGGGTAACCAACATGAACTTCACACAGAAAACGAAACAAAAATAGAAGTGCTGGTGGAGCAACATTTGGTAAAGCAGGTAATGCTTGCCATGTTTCGGGCACACCCTTATGAAGAAGTGGCATACGACCGCATCCCACTTTTAAACGAGCACCAAAATGTAGGCAGTGGTATGTTTGCTGAAACAGAGGAACCTGTAGAAGCAAAAACCTTTCTCAAACAAATCAAATCTAAATTAAAAACAGATTTGGTGAGACACACCGCTATACACAAACCAACTGTACAAAAAATAGCTGTATGCGGCGGTGCCGGAAGCTTTTTACTGCAAGAAGCCATTCATCAAAATGCAGATGTTTTTATAACCGGTGACTATAAATACCACGACTTTTTTGATGCTGACAGAAAAATTATAATTGCCGACCCGGGACATTATGAAAGTGAACAATTTACACCCGAATTATTACAACGCCTACTTCAAGAAAAAATTCATACCTTTGCAGTCCGAATTTCAGAAGTAAATACCAATCCAATATCATACCTTTAAAATATGGCGAAACAAGCTGTGAAAAAAACCGGAACATCAAGCGTAGAGGAAAAGTTAAGAGCGCTTTACCGCTTACAATTAATCGATTCACAAATTGACAAATTGCGTACGGTAAGAGGTGAACTCCCCCTGCAAATTGAAGATTTGGAAGATGAAATTGCCGGATTATCTACCCGCTATGAAAAAATGAACAGCGAAATTGAGAGTATTGAAAATCAAGTTTCCGATAAGCGCAATGCCATAAAAGAAAGTGAAGATCTCATCAAAAAGTATGAGGAGCAACAAAATAACGTGAGAAATAACCGCGAATTCGATTCTTTGAGCAAGGAAATAGAGTTTCAAACTTTAGAGATCAAACTCGCCGAGAAAAGGATTAAAGAGCATGAATTCGAAATTTCCAACAAGAAAGAAGTGCTTCAAAAAGCTCAGGAAGAGCTCGAGGACAAGAAGAAAGACTTGGAAGTAAAACAATCTGAGTTAGACGGAATCGTTGCTGATACTGAAAAAGATGAGAAAAAGCTTTTGAAAGAGTCAAAAAAGGCAGAAAAAGCAATTGAAGAAAGACTTCTCAAAGCCTATAAACGAATACGCGGAAAAGTGGCAAACGGTATGGCCGTAGTTCCCGTAGAACGCCACTCAGCCGGTGGTTCGTACATTCAAATTCCGCCACAACGTATTCTCGATATCGGTGCGCGTAAAAAAATTATTGTGGATGAGCACAGCGGCAGAATTTTAGTCGATAATGAATTGGCAGCAGAAGAAACTGAAAGTTTAGCCAAACTGGTAAAATAAACAATTATCCGTTCAGAAAGGTCGTTTCAAGTACTTCAGTTCTTACATTCAATTCATACTATTACCGCATTCTACACCCATGAAAAGTGACAAAACTATACTCATCACCGGTACAGCCGGTTTTATAGGTTTCCATTTTGTAAATCGCTTAAAAAATCAAGGTTTTCACATAGTAGGAATTGATAATGTCAATGACTATTACGAGATATCATTGAAAGAAAACAGATTGAGGGAAACAGGTATTGATCCTTTTGATCTTGTTGAGCACAAACCCTACAACAGTTCTAAAATTGAAAATTACACCTTTTATAAAGGTGATTTGAGAAATACAAAGTTTGTATTGGATGTGTTTCAATCTGAAAAACCCGATTATGTAGTGAATCTCGCTGCTCAAGCAGGTGTGAGATATAGTCTCGAGAATCCTTATGCTTATACACAATCTAACATTGATGGATTTCTCAATATATTGGAAGGTTGCAGATATAATGATGTAAAACATCTTATTTACGCGAGTTCCTCGAGCGTTTACGGACTTAATGAAGGCACACCGTTTTCAGAGCATAATGGGCTTGCCCACCCGGTGAGTCTTTATGCTGCAACGAAAAAAGCCAACGAGTTGATGGGGCACACTTACAGTCATTTGTACGGCATTCCCACAACGGGTCTGCGCTTCTTTACTGTTTACGGACCCTGGGGTAGACCGGATATGGCTCTTTTTAAATTTGTAAAAGCCATAAGTAATGGTGAAACTATTGACGTTTACAATAATGGCAAAATGCAACGCGATTTCACCTACATCGATGATATTGTAGAAAGCATGTCGCGATTAATTCCCTTTAAACCCGCTGCCAACGAAAATTGGGATCCTCAAAATCCCGACCCGGCCACTTCACCCGCGCCTTACCGTATTTTGAATATTGGAAATAACAGCCCGGTCAAATTAATGGACTTTGTTAAAGCCATTGAGAACACAATGCATACAAAGGCGAAAATAAATTTTATGCCGCTGCAACCCGGCGACGTGGTTAGCACTTGGGCTGACAGCACTGAACTTGAGGAAATTACAGGATACAAACCACAAAAGCCCATTCAGCAAGGAGTTGATTCATTTGTGCAGTGGTACCAAAATTATTACAAATAAAAAAATATACTCCTCACACTTTACTGGTTGTCAATTACTTAATTTAAATCAAGCAGGGAAAGAAAAAATATATAAAAACTTCAGATTGTTTTATTGGCATTAAAAAAAGTCGTTTTATATTTGCAGTCCCGTTACGGAAGGGGTGTAAAAAACGATTCGGTAGCTCAGCCGGTAGAGCATCTCCCTTTTAAGGAGAGGGTCCTGGGTTCGAGCCCCAGCCGAATCACTTCAAAAAAGCCGCAATATTTTGCGGCTTTTTTTATGCTCCACCCTTCCACTTTACTTTTGTAGTTTTCTTCATTGTTTTCCCGATTCAAGAAGATTCCCGTTGTGTGAGACTGCTTTTCGCTCAGCAAAATTACTCATTCATAATATGAAACGATTGTGTTTCGGGTTCTGACCAAAATGAAAACGTGTCAAAAAACAAATCTCCGGACTTAAGAGTTACCTTTGCGAACTTTTAATTTCTTCTATGAAAAACACACCTGAAACTAACGTGATTAACGACAACCAAATTGAGGTGTTGGGCGCGAGAGTGCACAACCTTAAAGATATTGACGTGACCATCCCGCGCGATCAATTGGTAGTAATTACAGGCTTATCGGGCTCAGGTAAATCCAGTTTGGCATTTGATACTATTTATGCTGAAGGCCAACGCCGATACATTGAAAGTTTTTCTGCTTATGCCAGACAGTTTTTGGGTAAAATGGAACGACCCGATGTAGATAAAATACACGGTCTTGCTCCGGTTATCTCCATCGAACAAAAAACAGTAAATCGGAGTCCGCGGTCAACTGTGGGCACCATAACTGAAATTTACGACTTTATGCGCTTGCTCTTTGCCCGTGCGGGAGAGGCTTATTCTTATAAAACAGGTGAGAAAATGGTTCGCTACACAGAGGAAAAAATCCTGGATTTGGTAATGAGCGAATACGATGAGCAAAAAGTGGCTATCATGGCCCCGCTGGTAAGAGGTCGAAAAGGACATTACCGTGAACTATTTGAAGGCGCCGCAAAAAAAGGCTATGTAAAAGTACGCGTTAATGGAGAAGTCACTGATATTGTGCCCGGGATGAAACTCGATCGTTATAAAGTTCACGATATTGATTTGGTTATTGACCGTATTGCGGTAACGCAAGAAAAAAAAGAGCGTATTGGCAGCTCTTTAAAAATGGCCTTTAAGCAAGGTAAGGGAATGCTTTCCATTTTGAATTATTCCGATGATTCGGTCAGGCATTTTTCCAAAAATTTAATGTGTCCCACAACGGGCATTGCTTATGATGACCCCGCTCCCAACATATTTTCCTTTAACTCGCCTTACGGAGCTTGTCAATCTTGCAGCGGACTTGGTATTGTAGATCAACCTGATTTA
>CAJXMT010000109.1 GCA_913056155.1 uncultured Cryomorphaceae bacterium | reverse complement strand
TGGAAATGAATAATGCCGTGCCCATGAAACGGGTTGCCGAACCTGAGGAAACCGCAGATGCTATTGCCTTTTTAGCTTCACCTGCTGCCGGTTATATTAATGGTACTAATGTGCCTGTAGATGGTGGCCGAACACCTGTACTATAAATTTAAGACAAAAAGGCGCTGAAGTTTCAGCGCCTTTGACTTTTGGTTTTGTATCTTGAAGCTAGTCCATTTCAATGTACTTCAAAAACTCAACTCTTTTTTGATTATTGGTTTGAAAAACTCCGCCGTAATGTGAGGTTATAGTGGAGCCGGAAGTATCTTCAACGCCCCGCATACTCACACACATATGTTTGGCATCAACTATAACGGCCACGTCATCTGTTTTGAGCACGCGTTTCAATTCTGCGGCAATCTGCTCAGTCAAGCGCTCCTGAACCTGTGGCCTTTTGGAAAAATGACGCACTATTCTATTAATTTTTGATAGCCCGATTACATAACCGTTTGAAATGTAAGCCACGTGGGCTTGACCTAATATAGGAACAAAGTGATGCTCGCAATGCGAATGAACGGTCACCCCTTTTTCCACCAACATCTCCTTGTAATTATATTTATTTTCAAAGAGTTTAACCTCGGGTAAATTTTCAGGGTTTAACCCGTTGAAAATTTCTTTAATGTACATTTTAGCTACTCGATCAGGGGTTCCTCTTAAACTGTCATCTGTAAGGTCCAAACCCATGATATCCATAATTTCGCCAAAGTGATAGGCGATTTTATCCATTTTTACTTCCTCATCCATTTCAAAAGCATCAGCTTTTAAAGGGGTTTCTCGAGAAGTGCCAACATGTTCATCTCCAATTTCAGCTGCGTCGCGGGTAGTTTTTACTATACCGTTAACTTTCATTTCCGCTGTATTCAACGAAGTTTCGGGGAGTTTCATAAAGTGTAATTTTAAGTTTTAAAGCAGGGGCGAGAAATTTTCTCAATTTATCCCAAATTACAACCGCTATATTTTCGGCTGTTGGATTCAAGTTTTTGAATTCTTCAGTATCTAAATTTAGATTTTTGTGATCGAAAGGTTCTTCTACCTGCTCTTTAATGATGGATTTTAATTCTTTCATGTCGATTACATATCCTGTATCCTCATTTATCGGCCCCGTTACACTCACAACAAGTTCATAATTGTGACCGTGAAAATTGGGGTTGTTGCATTTACCGAATACTTTTTGATTTTCGGTATTACTCCACTGCGGGTTGTGCAACCTGTGAGCAGCGTTAAAATGAGCTTTTCTGTTTACTGTAATTTCCATGTGCATAACTAACTCTTAAATTCAAGAGTTGTTTTTAAATTCAACAACTTTTTTAATGGCGATTTTAAACCACTCGGTATACAATTCGGGGTTTTCATTAATATTCACCAAAAGCTCATCAACTGCTATATATTTGTAATCAGCTACTTCATCTGTATTAAAGGGTGGCTCTGACCCGTATTCACCCAAAAATACGTGATCGTATTCATGCTCGGTTAATTCATTATCGAGTTTGGACTTATACGTGAACTCAAAAGCTTTTTTAAGCTCGCAATCAAATCCCATTTCTTCCATCAACCGGCGATGAGCGGCTTGGACAGGATTTTCGTTTTCACGGGGATGACTGCAGCATGCGTTGGTCCATAAACCACCTGAGTGGTATTTATGTTTCGCCCTTTGATGAATGAGCATTTCACCTTGTGCATTAAAAATGAATATCGAAAAAGCTCTATGAAGCAGTCCTTTTTCATGAGCTTCCATTTTTTCCATTGTACCAAGGGGTTCGTCATTTTCATTAACGAGGACTACATATTCAGCCATATCATGTTTTTTTCTTGAAATTGCTATGTGCGCTTACAGCGTGGCAAAGAAAATAAATAAAAGTGAGTTCTAATTAAAGGCCTACTACATTATGGCGCACGTAAGATTTAACCAGTATGCGCATTTTTTTATCGTTTGATATACGAATGCGCTCGTTCATAATGCGTGTTGCCGGTGTATTTTGTATCTTTTTCAACAAACTGTAGAAGTAGGCATAAGCTATGTAAACTCCAAAGCGCGAAGATTTAGGCAACATTTTAATTCCCTCCAAACCATATCGAAAATCAGCCTCTATCTCTTTCTCTATTTGTTTTTTACAATTTTCGTCGAAACAATCTAAGTCCACTCCGGGAAAATAGGTTCTACCCATTTCCTTATAATCGGCTTGCATATCTCTCAAAAAATTAATTTTTTGGAAGGCCGCTCCTAATTTCATAGCGTGAGGTTTTAGTTTGTTGTATTCGTGATAATTACCGTTCACAAAAACCTTTAGACACATGAGCCCCACCACCTCAGCTGAACCCAAAATATACTCTTCATATTTTTTTTCGCTGTAAGTAGTCTTACTCAAATCCATCTCCATACTATCCAAAAACGTATCAATCAAATCTGAAGTAATATTGTATTGATTAACAACATGTTGGAAGCTATTTAAGATAGGGTTAATCGAAATACCGGAATCGATAGCTTTGTAAGTTTCTTTCCTGAAATCCTCTAATAATTGAGGCTTATCATAGTCGTGGAAAGTGTCTACAATTTCATCTGCAAATCTTACAAACCCGTATATTGAATAAATGGAGTTTCTGAAATCCTTATTCAAGCAAAGAATACCCAGTGAGAAACTTGTACTATACCTCCGCGTTACTAACTTAGAACAAGTAATAGAGATTTCATCAAACAGGGCTTTGGCTTGCATAACAACTCAATTAAAAAATTTTACTACTTCGTCAGCAACAACTTGACCCGATATTATGGAAGGAGGAACCCCCGGACCCGGAACTGTTAACTGTCCGGTATAAAACAAGTTTTTTAATTTTTTGTTCGCTAAACTGGGTTTTAAAATTGCCGTTTGCATCAAGGTATTTGCCAATCCGTAGGCATTTCCTTTAAAAGCGCTGTAATCTTCTACAAAGTTGCTCTCGGCATAAGAACGCTTGTAAGTAACTGACTCTCTAATATTTTGATTGGTCAACTTTTCCAGTCGATCCATAACTAAATGGTAGTATTTTTCTCTTGTTTGTTCATCATCTCCCCCCAAACCCGGCGCTGTAGGAATGAGGATAAATACATTTTCTTTACCTTCAGGAGCTGTATCTGCATCTGTTGCACTCGGCATACAAACATAAAATAATGGATTTTTCGGCCACTTTGGATTTTCGTAAATTTCCTTGGCATGCTGCTCGAAATCAGAGTCGAAAAACAAGTTATGATGCAATAAATTCTTCAATTTTTTATCAACCCCCAAGTAAAACAACAATGACGAGGGTGCCATCGTACGTGTCTCCCAATATTTTTGACTGTAATTGCGGTACGGTTCATCAAGTAGTTGTTGATCTACATGATGATAATCAGCTCCTGCCACAATAACATCTGCCTCTATCTCCCCTTTTTTGGTCAAGGCCGACTTTACCTTACCTCCGTCATAAGTAAAACCCTCAACCCCATTTTGCAACTCTATTTTTACACCTTGCTCTTCAGCAATACGTGTCATCGCCTTAACAATTTGATGCATGCCCCCGTCGGGATACCAAGTTCCCAAGCCCATATCGGCATAATTCATCAAGCTGTACAAAGCGGGAATTTTATCGGGCATAGCGCCCAAAAACAAAACAGGAAACTCGAGAATACTTATAAGTTGAGGGTGATTAAAAAGTGATCTGACTTGGGAACGCAATGATTTAAAAACGTCCATTTTCACTAAACCCAACAAAAAACGCGGATCTGTAAATTCCAGTAAAGATTTGCTGGGCTTGTAAACCAACTTATTAATGCCCACCTCATATTTATAGGCAGCCTCTTTCAAAAATTTTTCCAACTTTTTGCCCGCACCTTTCTCTCGTGCTTCAAAAAGCGCGATCAATTCTGATCGTTCAGAAGGCAAATCCGTAAAATCCTTATCTCCAAAAAACACTCGGTAAGAGGGAGACAGACGTTTTAATTCATAAAAATCTGAAGTCGTGTGTCCAAAAAGGTTGTAGTACTTTTCAAACACATCAGGCATCCAATACCAACTGGGTCCCATGTCAAATTTAAAACCGTCAGCTTGAAACTCACGCGCTCTGCCGCCTGTTTGATTGTGTTTTTCAAGTAACGTAACATCAAAGCCTTTTTTGGCCAACATGGCTGCAGAGGACAACCCGGCGAAGCCCGCACCTAAAACAACTGCTTTTTTTTTCAACTATACGTAATCCTTAAGGGTTTCCATTAATTTTTGTCTGGCGAGAAAGATACGACTTTTTACTGTACCGATGGGTAAATTCAATTCATCAGCAATCTCTTTGTATTTGAAGCCTCTAAAATGCATCATGAAAGGTATCTTATATTCATCCTCCAGCTCAGAAACCTTCTTTTGAATTTCTTGATGTGAAAAAACACTTTCAGGTGCATTCTCATCAGATGGCTTCGCTGCATTAAGGTAATACAAGTCTTCCGTTTGATCAATTATAGTGTTGGCCTTCACCGCGCGGCGATAATTATTGATAAAAGTATTTTTCATAATAGTATAAGCCCATGCCTTTAAATTAGTGTTGGCCTTAAACTTATCTTTGTAATTGATTGCTTTCAGCATGGTTTCCTGCAACAAGTCATTCGCATCAGCCTCATTGGAGGTAAGTTGTAGCGCAAAGTAATTCAGCGGGTTTTTGAGAGATAATAATTCTTCAGTAAAATTATATTTAGCCATAATTGAGACGTTTTGTTTAATGTTTTCGCTTTAAAGTTGAACAAAGGTATGTATAATATATCTGTTGTGACAATCTTTTGTTTAATTATTTGACCAAAAGATTAAACAATGTAGTTAAAACAATGCAAGCCAATTATATAGGTATTTTCATTACATCATTATTGCTCTGAAAATTTCGTGTTGTACGATTTTAAATAAACATCATGAAAAACAATCGTTCTATTTTGAAAGCGCTAACTGCAAGTAGCCGCCCAACAATATTCTACAAATAGATTTATTGGTAGAATTTTATATCTAAACCTCGCTGTTATTTCGGCAAATCTGATACTTTTGCAGTACTAATTTATGCATTATTCACAAATAAAGTCATAACAGCCTCATTACCTCGAAATTTTCGAGGCTAAAAAATTTCCCCAACAACATTACAACACGGCTTCAAACCACAAAAATAATCGAACATGAAAAAAATAATTGTGCTTTCCTCCATTGTTATTTCCTTCTGTTTTGTGCCGCGCGAAACCCAATCGCAAAATTTTCAAATCGGTTCCGGAACAGACGTTAATGGAACAACCGAAGCCTCACCTGTAAATATATATTACAGAAGAAGCGTAACTCGATTTATATACACCGCTTCTGAATTGCAAAATGCGGGAATGAATGCCGGTTGTCAAATTTCACAAATGGGTTGGAGCGTCACGTCCGCTCCTGTTTACGACATACCTGATTATACAGTTAAGTTCAAACACACCTCAGACACCTTACCCTCAAATTTGAATAGCACAACAGGGTGGACAACCGTAATCGATTCTTTTTTGTATTCACCTGACTCTCTCGCAACATGGGATATGCTCAACCTCAATTCCATTTTCACTTGGAACGGCAATGACAATATTGCCGTTGAAGTTTGTTGGAGTCAAGTCCAACCCGGTTTTGACGCCTCCGGACAATGCTTGGTTTATTTTGCTGAGGACGGGTTTGCATACAATAGAACCGACGCCGCAGGAAACTCATGCGGTGACCAAGCCAATAGCACAAGAAATTTTAAACCGCAAGTACAATTCAACGCAATTTGCACCAAATCATCCAACAATACAGGAGTCACCGCTATAACTCAACCTACAGGGGCTTTTTGCACAGGCGTTCAAAATGTGGAAGTGAATATTCGCAATTTTGGTCAGAACCAAATTAACTCTGTAGATATTGAATGGACTGTCAACGGAGTTGCACAACCCACGGTAAATTACAACAACCTGCTTGACACCTTAGGCGGTACAAACCCGAGTTCTGTTGCGGTTAGCTTAGGCAGTTACAACTTCCCTTCGGGCAATACGACCATAAAAGCTTGGACCTCGAATCCAAATGGAGTTCAAGATACCGTCAACTCAAACGACACTGTTACAACAACCGTAACACCCTCCACTTCAAATCCGAATCAATTTGAAGTAAACGCATTGGGAAACGATTCTTTTCAAATTGTGATAGACCCTGCCGACTCCAACAATTCATGGGTTTACGCAGTGAGCCCCGTAAATAACTTAAATCCTTCTTTTTCATTATCAGGTTCTCCGGTGATTGATTTTGTTATCCCCGAAAAAGGAAGATCATTCAATGTTTACGTAGCCGAGGTTTGTCCCGGCGGTAGCGACACCTCCCAATTTTTAGGTCCCGTAAATGTTCAAGCAGATTTCGACTTCCCGAATACAGCTTACGTATTTACCCATGCCGGCAGTGAAGGAAATACGGGGCCCTCACAAACCGATCTAAACCAAGCCTATTCAGGAACCAACTTAGATGGTGACGTCACTTCGCAAAACGGAATTCAACTTTGGTCACCACCTTACGACGGGAACTACAACATTTCAGCCTACGGTGCCGGCGGTGGTGATGCGGTTCTTCGCGGTCCGGGCCCCGGAAACACAACTGTACTTTTTCCGGGTGGGGCCGGCGCACTGATGGAAGGCACATTTTATTTAACCACTAATGATACCCTGCGCATACTAGTAGGGCAAAAAGGCGACAGCGAACTAACCGGCTGTGGCGGTGGCGGTTCATTTGTAGCCTTGGCCAATGATTCGCCCCTGGTTGTTGCCGGCGGTGGCGGCGGCGGTGTACTCGACTCTTCACTTGTAAATCACAACGGGATAATCACCAACACAGGCCCTCAAGGGGGAGCCGGTGATATGGACGCCGGCGGTGGTGGCGGATTTTCAGGAGACGGCACACCCACATTCGGACCGCCCAGCCCGGGTTCTGCATTTCTCAATGGTGGAGAAGGCGGCGAAGGATCGGTTTATTTCATAGAATCATCCATTACCATTTTCGGTGGATTTGGCGGTGGAGCCGCATATTTCATTGGTGGAGGCATGGGAGGCCAACAAATTGAGCCCATTCCTGCATTTGGAGGGCCGTTACCGGTTAATATGCCTCATTTCGGAGGGGCCGGCGGTGGATACTCGGGAGGAACTGCCTTGGGAATAAACTCGGGTCCATACGGCGGCGGCTCCTTTAATTCGGGTTCTGACCAAAATAATTTTGAAGGATATAACCGCCGAAACGGTGTTGTGGTTGTAAATTTTGAGCCCTCAATGCAAAATGATATTGCCGTTACTTCAGTTGATTCACCCGGCATCTATTGCCCCGGCATGCATGATGTTGTAGTAACCGTTCAAAATTTAGGTAACAATCAAATAAACGCTTTTGATGTGGAATGGTCGATTGACGGTATATCGCAAACCACGGCAAGTTTTAATTTAACATTAGATACATTAGGCGGAGCAGGCTCTTCAAACGCTCAAGTGAATTTGGGAAGTTTCAACTTTGGCTCGGCGGCCTACACTATTTCAGCTAACACAGCAATACCTAACGGGCAGCCGGACTCCCAAACCAACAATGATACTGCATCCATTATTATACAATCAAGCATCGATGCTCCTACTAACATCACCGCATCACAAATCACAGGAAACTCTGCACAATTCAGCTGGACACCGGCCAACGCTTCAAACTCTTGGTACTACTCCATTGTACCGCAAGGCAATAATCCCGATTCCGGAATTACTGTGAATACCCCCTCAGTTACCGTTTCAGGATTAGATCAACTGTCAAGCTACGATTTTTATGTGCGTGAAGTTTGTTCGGGAGGCGGGGATACTTCGGCTTGGTCAGATTCCGTCACCATCAACACAGGTTTCTTTTGTGCGCCCAATGCACGATGCTTTTCAACGGGTGGTGCCGAAGGTTCTTCAGGTCCTACCCAAGCACAAATCAACAGTGCTTATGCCGGAACAAATTTGAGCAATAAGGTTCTTTCGGCAAACGGTATTCAACTTTGGAATGTACCCGCTAACGGTAAATGGAGAATCACAACAATAGGTGCAGCCGGCGGAACAGTGCCGAGAAACGAGCCCGGCAAAGGCGCTTTAATGGAGGGTACGTTTCAACTTATTCAAGGTCAAGAATTGGGTATTATTACCGGGCAAAAAGGCGAAAGCAGTACAGCTAATTTTGATGGCGGCGGTGGAGGAGGCGGGTCCTACGTTTGGTCATCAGATGACACTACCTCACAACCGCTTATTGTTGCGGGTGGCGGCGCCGGCGGAGGTAATAGCACATCGGGGTCAACACAAACAAAGCACGGAGACACCTTAACTGCAGGTGGTGCTAACGGTGGCAATGAAGCAGGCGGCATTAACGGTCAGGGCGGCGCTGCCGGTGGTACAGGCAGTTGGAGCGGTGGCGGTGGCGCCGGTTGGAGCTCTAACGGTCTTGATGACGGAAATTACGGCAAAGGCGGATTTCATCCCGCTCAAGGCGGTGAAGGCGGACCGAGTTCGGGCTCATCGCGAAATGCCGGCGGGTTTGGCGGTGGCGGCTCTGACGGTTATGACGGAGGCGGAGGCGGTGGAGGCTACTCCGGCGGCAGAGGCGGAGGTTTCAGCGGTCACAGTCAAAGAAACGGCGGGGGAGGCGGTTCGTACAATACCGGAACAAACCAAAACAACCAAAGGGCATTCAACAGTTTTGACGGTTTTGTATCCATAGAACCTGTTTGTGTTCAACCCGACTCCTTACTGGCTTCTAATATATCCCCTTCTAACGCAACTATTTCTTGGTCAGAACCGATTGACAGCAACGATGTGGAGCTGGTTTGGGGTAGTGTGGGCTTTAACCCGCGAACGTCGGGCACAACCATTACTAATCCTTCAAACCCGATATCGCTGAGCGGTTTGACACCCGGAAAAAATTACGATGTTTACTTGCGTACAGATTGCCAAAATTCTGAATATTCGGGTTGGCTTAAAACTACTTTCAGTACTCCATTCATCTGCTCTCCCGGCGATTACTGTTTTCAAACTGCGGGAGCACTCAATGATTCCGGACCCACGCAAACCATGCTGGACACTTTTTACACAGGAACTACATTAGAAAATGCAGTAACTTCAAACAGTGGCGTTCAACAATGGGACGTACTTGCCGCAGGTACTTGGCGTATTTCTGCCAGAGGAGCTTCAGCAGGCGTTATCCCTCGCAACAGCAACGGTTTAGGTGTACTTATGGAAGGCACATTTGACCTTGACCACAACCAACCACTTTCTATTATCGTGGGCCAACAAGGGGAATCAGATACCATTACCATGGGCGGCGGCGGTGGCGGCGCTTCATTTGTGTGGGAAACCGGCACTACTTCAAAACCCCTTTTAACAGCCGGCGGGGGTGGCGGTGGAGGAAACTCCATATCCCCTGCCGCGGGCAATAACATTCATGCTGATACAGCAAACAACGGTCAGGCCAACGG
>CAJXMT010000108.1 GCA_913056155.1 uncultured Cryomorphaceae bacterium | reverse complement strand
AATGCTTTTTCGTTTAAGATTTTAGACATCAATTTTGCTTCTTCTAAGCAAGGAGATAAAAAATCATAACCACTAGGCTCCCAACTTATGGGACATGCTTCATCTTTCAGGTAAAAATCTTTGGCTCGTTGTATTATGAGTTGTTTTAATGCTAGCTTCTGAAAACTTTCAGCATAATCGTAAGTTAAAGACAAAGCAAAGGCTGTATTAGGGTGCTCCCCTACTCGAATGGGATAGACCAATTTTGGCAAAAATTCCATCATTTTTACTTCTATCACTTCAACTAAGGGCATCAAATTATCTAACCAAACTTTTGCCTGAGGATCTTCCCAGGTTTTCAATTCTTTTGCTAGCGTCAACAGCCAGGCCCAGCCGTAAGTCCGTTCAAAATTTTGATTGTGCTCCGTTTGAAAGAAATCAATTTCAGTTTGAATGTTTTCGGCAGTCAAACGTTGAGATAATGCACTTCTTATGCTGTCGCCCTGCTTTAAGTTGGGAAATTGCTTAAGCAATTTGACAAGCGACCATTGACTATGGACGGCCGAGTGCCAATCGAAACAGCCATAGAACGCCGGACGAAGATCCTTAGGCCTTAACAGGTCATCCTCTGAGGCCAACACCTGCCCAAGTTTGTTAGGAAATTCCTGAGTAATACATTGTAGAGGGAGTTCTGCCAGCTGTTCTGCATCAGAAAGGTTAAACTCAGGGAAAGTCTCTGTTTGAAAAGGAGATTTAGTTCCACCTTCTCTTTCTTTAAATTCCTGACAACTCAAACAGAATAAAACAACACATACACCAGCTAAAAATAATTTCATAGTCCATATTTTGTGATGAATATACTAAAAAGCTAAAGGTTTTATTATATGCTTTTCTAATGAGTTTATTGTGAAGTTTCTAAAATAAAAAAAGTTCATAACCTCCATGAAGATATGAACTTTTTTAAAATTTAAACAATGAAGAAAAGGCTTACTCCATAACTTCTTCTACCATCGTGGAGTCAGAAGGCATTATCATTTCCTGTTCTGCCGATTCGTGCGTAAAGGCGATTTTCCATTCATCATTAACTTTTCTTAAGAGCATGGAGGCATAGAAATTATTTAAATTCATTTTTGCACCTTCTTTGGATTCACCAGTAGCTCTCCCTTTAAAAATAGCATAAGCAGTTTGAGCATCAAATATTCTAACCATGACCGTATCTTTTGTAAATTCAATGGCCTCCATCGTAGAATACATCTCATCAGTTTCACTCATATACTTTTCATATCCACTAACCCCATAAAGATCTACAGCTAAGAATTGATCACTGTTGAGATAGATATCCCTGAAATAATCAGTGCTTAGATTATTGGCGGAAGCAGCTAAACTGTCGTTAATACTTCTAATTTCCATCTCAATAACGCTGCTCTCCTCTTCAGTAAGGGCTTGCTCTGTGGGTTGTGCACAGGACACGATTAAACCAATCAGTAAAACTAAAATTCCAAAAAATTGCTTTTTCATAACATGTTGTTTTTAAATGACTTATCAAATGTAAGCCATTTTAACAAAACATTTTATTTTAAAACTAAAATTCTTAAATAATTGCAAATATCTAATTAAAGATGTTAATAACGAAGTAAATAAAATGTGTAACCAATGAACCCAAGAATAAGTAATAAAGCCTCCCATCGATCCAAACGTTTAGCTTGACCACTAAACATGGCAATAAATAAAAATAAGCTCCCCCCCAGAAGAATATATAAGTCCAGATTAAATGAGGTATTGTAGGCAATAGGATGAATTAATGCGCTAATTGGAACAATAAGTAAAATATTAAAAATGTTAGAGCCTATCACATTACCAATGGCAATGTCTGCGTTGTTTTTAGTCGCTGCAACCACCGAGGTGACGAGTTCCGGAAGTGAGGTCCCAGCAGCCACAATGGTTAGACCAATCACTTTATCACTTACGCCAAAGCTCTGAGCGATGTCTGTTGCACTAGTCACTACCAAATGTCCTCCAAGGATAAGACCTCCCAAGCCCAAAACAATAAATAAAGTCATCTTGAAATTAGTATAAGTTTGAACCGACGAGTTAATCACGCCCTCTTCTGTAGATAGCCCTTTATATACGTAAAACATAAATCCAGCAAATAGGACCAATAATATTACCGCATCTAATTTGGAAACAAGTGCTGCGCCATCACCAAAAAAAACATTGCTAAGCACATAAAGAATGACAATCACAGCTATAGAGATAGGGATCTCAATCCATACCATACTTTTTTGAACGGAGATAGGTTTAATGAGGGCTACGATCCCTAAAATCACAAATAAGTTGAAATTATTACTTCCAATCACATTGCCTAAGATCAAATCAGATTGTTCATTGAAAGAGGCTACAGAGCTCACGACCAACTCTGGAGCAGACGTCCCAAACGCAACAATAGTCAAACCTATAGCTAAGTCAGACATCTTCAATTTCTTGGCCAGAGCCGAAGCGCCTTTCACCAGAGCATCGGCTCCAAAGATCAAGAGTACAAACCCTAAAACAACTAAACTTATGTCGAAAAACATCAATTACATTTTAAACAAATGTAATTTCTTAGACGATTCAAAATTAAAGTTCGACTAAAATTTCATCGCTTTTAATTACTTTTAAGCAAAATATAATTTATGTCTCAAATTGCTTTAATTACTGGAGCTACCAGTGGAATAGGCTTAGCTACCGCTCACAAACTTGCAAAAGAAAATTTCAAACTCATTCTTTGCGGCCGTCGTCAGGAACGTCTGGATGGCCTTAAAACTGAGTTAGCTACACATACAGAAGTCACCACGCTTAATTTTGACGTCAGAGATCAAAATGCTGTCAACGAAGCCCTTATTTCACTTCCAGATCATTTCAAAACCATAAGTGTTCTCATCAACAATGCAGGTAATGCTCACGGGCTCGACTTTATTCAGGAGGGCTCTTCTCAGGACTGGGACGCTATGCTGGACATCAACGTTAAAGGATTACTTTATGTCTCCCAACCCATTATTCAGCAAATGATCAAAAACAAAGATGGACATATTATCAATATTGGGTCTACAGCAGGCAAAGAAGTCTATCCTAAAGGCAATGTGTATTGCGCCAGCAAACATGCTGTAGATGCCATCAATCAAGGGATGCGCATGGATCTCAATCAACACGGGATTCGCGTTGGGGCTATCAATCCAGGCCTTGTAGAAACTGAGTTTAGTAAAGTCAGATTCAAAGGAGATGATGAGCGCGCCGATCAGGTCTATAAAGGCTTTAAGGCGCTCCAACCCGAGGACATAGCCGACATCATCCATTTCACAATTACACGGCCTTATCATGTCAATATAGCCGACTTAGTGGTGATGCCGACGGCTCAGGCCAGCAGTACTATGGTTAAAAAGTCTGATTAGGTTGATTTTATGCAGAACCAGCTTAAACTTTAGCGATATCACTAGCTTAACACTGTCGATTGACTTGATGATTTTAGCTAAAGCTTGAGAAACAATTGAAGTTTATAGGCGTTAACTTTAGTAAAATACACAGCTGAAGCCTTTGCCTTTATGTGTTGAAATTTATATTTAACCAACTTGCTCATCTCCTTGTTTTTCGGCTTCTTTAGGCCTTGGCATAAGTTTGGTAAACAACCAGCCAAAACCCAGTGCAATCAAAAATGAAGGCAGCAGTACGTCGATCTTTTCAAAATAAATTCCAAACGTTTCAGACTCTTGAAGCACAAACTTGACCATAACCACACTCAGAAAGCCAGATATCATTGAGGCTATGGCTCCTGCTTCAGAATAGGCTTTCCAGAATAAAGATAAAATGATAACGGGGCAAAAGGTAGCTGCAATGCCAGACCAGCCAAAAATAATCACCCAAAACACCTGTCGTTCCGGAGCCACCAAAGCAATCACCATCGCTAAGCCCAGAGCTAGCAGAGCAATACCTAAGGTCACCCAACGCGACATTTTTGTTAATTGCTTATTACTAATATCTGGTCTAAAAATCTTTTGATAAAAGTCTCTCACAATGGCGCTTGAAGCCATCACCAGCAGGGAGTCGATAGTAGACATAATAGCCGATAAAATAATTGCGACGTAAATGGCAGTGAGCACTAGCGGAAGAAAATTCTCTGTCATCATACCCAACACATCAGCACCACCAATTCCGAAGATCACTTCCGGATCCTGACCGGATTCCGTGAAAAAAACTCTGGCTAAAACCCCTATACTTACCGCCGCAAAATCCGTAAGCAAAGTAAATAATATAGCTACCCGGCTTCCTTTAGTGATCTCTGTTTCGTTTTTGATCGACATAAATCGCACGTAAACCTGTGGAGATCCTAGAAAACCAAGTCCAATAGCCGCAAATCCTAAAATGGTCGCTATGTTTAGCCAGGTATCCGTTTGCCCGCCCCAGAGACTTGTTAAGGCAGGGTCAATATCGTGTAATTCCTGAACCACACTCCCGTCGATGTCCATGATGAGCCATGCCACAATCGGAAGCGCTACCAACCCCAAAAACATCAAAAACCCCTGAAATAAATCAGACCAGACCACAGCTACAAAACCACCGATAAAAATATAAACCAGAACAATCAAAAAGCCTAAAATAGCTCCATGAAAATAATTCATATCCAGCATCGATTCAAAGGCAATCCCCGTAGCATCAATTTGAGAGCTTACGTAGATCACCACAAAAATAGAAAGCACAGTGGCAGAAATTCCTCTCAGCCAGTGAGTTTTCGTATGAAAATGACTTTCCAAATAATCGGGAACCGTTACAGAATCATACTTATCCGTAAGGCGCTTGAAAGGCTTGGCCATAAACAACCAGGAAATAGCCACTCCCAGCACTTCGCCTACAACAACCCAATAAGCCGATAGACCAGCCAGGGCTCCCATCCCCGTAAGCCCGATTAAAATCCAACCCGACTCCCCCGTAGCTCGAGCGGAGAACGCCACTGCTCAATAACCAATTTTCTTTCCCCCAACATAATAGTCGCTAATATTTTTAATCCGTTTGGAGGCGATATACCCAATTAAAAATAGAATTAAAACGTAAATACATAAGGCTATAATTTTGGTAAGCATCACTCTGGATTATAAATTGGTCAACTAAGTTACACTTTCGGTGAAAAAGGAGAAAAACCTGATTTTAAAATTAGTGACTTTGAAATTTATCAATTACTTATCACCCTTTTTGTCTAAGCCTCTTAACTTTGTGGAAAACATAATATAACTATGAGTACACCGATAAAAGACCTGGAACCTAAAGCGATTTGGAAACACTTCTCTGCTCTGAATGCAGTACCAAGAGCCTCCAAAAAAGAAGAACAAGTCATCGCATTTATGAAGGAGTTTGGACAATCTTTAGGCCTGGAAACCTTGCAGGATAAGGTGGGAAATGTGATCATCAAAAAACCAGCCACCTCAGGGATGGAAGACCGTAAAACCACAGTACTTCAATCTCACCTGGATATGGTGCATCAAAAAAATAACGATACTGTTTTTGATTTTGACAAGCAAGGTATTGACATGTATGTTGACGGCGATTGGGTGCGCGCAAAAGGTACTACATTGGGAGCCGATAACGGTTTGGGCGTATCTATGGCCATGGAAATTTTAGCCTCAAAAGAGATTGAACACCCGGCTATTGAAGCACTGTTTACTATTGATGAAGAAACCGGAATGACGGGCGCTAAAAAACTCGATAAAAATATATTGAGCGGCGAAATATTGATCAATATCGATACGGAAGACGACGATGAAATTACCATTGGTTGCGCCGGCGGAGTAGATACCAACGTTACGGGTACGTACAGTGAGGAAGCGGCGCCCGCAAACATGAGCGGATTGCGCATTACTTTAAATGGTTTATCGGGCGGTCACAGCGGCATGGACATCAACAAAGGGCTCGGCAATGCCAATAAATTGATGAATCGGTTTTTGCTTCAAGCCGTGGAGCAACACGATTTTTGTATTTCAACCATTGACGGTGGTGGACTCCGCAATGCCATTCCGCGTGAATCGGTAGTCACCGGCGGCGCAGTAAAGCTCGATGCGGTTAAAAAATATGCGCGTGAGTTTGAAGCCGTTTTACAATCGGAGTACAGCGCCATAGAGCCCAACATAAAATTGACCGTTGAGGAAATAGAAGCGCCGTCCAAAGTAATGCCCCGCGCCCAAGCCGTTACATTTTTGCAGGCTGTATATGCCATGCCCAACGGCGTTTTTCGTATGAGTCCCGAGTTGCCCGATTTGGTGGAGACCTCTACAAACCTGGCTCGGGTAGAGGTGGGAGGCGGTAAAATCACCACCCATTCACTGCAGCGCAGCTCGGTAGAAACACAAAAAGCCGATGTAGCCGCAGCGGTGAGGAGCGCCTATGCATCTGCCGGATATACAGTGGAGCACAGCGGCGATTACCCCGGTTGGCAACCCGATGTAGAATCGGATATAAAAGATATTATGTCTGCATTATACCGCGAATTATTCAACGAGGAGCCCAACGTAATGGCTTGTCATGCAGGCTTGGAATGCGGGATTATAGGCACGCGCTACCCGGGTATGGAAATGATTTCATTCGGTCCCACCATCAAAGGAGCGCACTCTCCCGATGAGCGCGCGAGCATATCATCCTTGCAAAAAAGCCGCAAACTCCTGCTGGAAACATTAAAGCGCATTCCCTTAAAATAAAGAGGCGTGTAATGAATTGTGATAACCACACTTTGCTTTTTGTGAAGTGTGGTTTTTTTTTGGTCAGAACGCCGGGCGCCGGTGGGAATTTGTAAAGGGATGTGAGCCAATCAAACGGGAGTAAAGATTGGTGAAACAGACCGGTGCGGGAATTGAGATTAGGGAGAGGTGGAATGGGGCAGTGATTTGTGGAGCACTTTTTAAGAAATACAGTTTTGTAAGGGAGGATTTGGTGGTTTATGGTTATTCTTGCAGTAAGAATCCGCTAAGTGCATAGTTTGGGGAGTTGTTTTTTTGTTACTCGTAGTGTTCCTCCTACAGCCGCAAGAGCGCCGGCTTAACGCTCAAATTTCCCGGTTTTGCCTATTTTTGACGTGGGAATGGGGTGTTTTGAAGAAATAACCTTAGCGGTAAAAAATGAATAGGATAATGTTGAATAAATATTTGTGGATTTTTATAATAGTTTTGATAAGTGCTTGTACACACGTACACTTCATGAGTAGTTCACTTTATCAGAAAAAAAATGATATCAACAATATTTATCTTATTGTTATTGGGGATGAAAAGACCAGGTCAGCATACAACTACGTGACTGAAAACTTAGAAGATTCTCTTAAAAGTTATGTCAACATAGAAGCCAAATATCATTGTTGTAGAGATGGAAGGACTGACATGAAAGAATTATTGTCTTCATTAAATCCTTCATCAGAATATACCGATCATGTGTTGACTGTTGTAACAACCAAGGTTGTAACCGGTTATGGTACAGATAGTTCTCGCGAATTGGAAATTTATTTATTCGATTCAAGTATCCAAAAAATGGTTTGGTATGGTGAGGTTCTTGCAAGTATGGATTTTTTCGTTTCCGATGATCACTATAGAGCATTAGCGGGGAAACTTTCCTCCAAAATCATGGAAGAGTTGCACTTAAAGGGAATTATTTAAAGCTCATTAGAAGCATTAGAAGCAAATAGGCGAATGGGGGAGCCATTTCGGTAAATCCAACATGGTGCGCATACATAATTTACTTGATTGTTATGCAACATGGTGAAAATTGGTTCGCATTCAACCAAAATCGGTTTTACATACACAGAAGTACCCTGATCCTACGGAAAAAAGGCTAAGACTAAAAATGAAACCATCGAAAGAAATCTTTATTTACAAAGCGGATTAAAACGGGTTTTGATCAAAACCCATAAAACCTTGATCACCAACCCGGAGAAAATCACCCGCTTCACGATTTAGAACATCAACTTTTCACCCTTACTTCTTGTAGTGCCGGAATTTTATTTTTGGCCAAGTAAAAAGCACCAAAAAGTACACCGGTGTATATCAGGTTAGCTGCCGCTGCACTCGCTAAAAATGGTAAGCCGGCAGTGTAGGAGGCGATAAGTCCGTTGAGTGTTTGGGGATACATCGGGTTGGCCAACCACGCTCCAAAGTTCGTCAACAGGAAAAAAGCAATGGTTCCTGCGCCTATGGAGGTGAGAATTCCGGTTACTTTTTGATTTTTAGCGAAGCGCTCTCCCAATAATGTCATGACCATAATTCCGCCATAAATGTAAAGAGCGCCGGGCGTGAACCACTTGAATGAATCATAAAAGCTCGCGTAAACGACATTGTTGATGATTAAATCGCTTAAAAAGAGAATGGTTAACGGCAATAAAATACTGATGAATCGATTTCTGAATAATACGGCACCGCTAAAAATTGCTGTGGCGCCCAATGCTGTAAAGTTTGGCCAGTGCGGTAAAAATCTGCTCAGAGAAACAATAACAAGTGCTCCGGCGGCAAAAAGTAACTTGGAGTTGGAAATACGCTGCATAAAATCTGTTTTTTATTGCTGTTTAAAAGTGATGCAAATTTAGAAATATTTTCAGTGAAAACTTGATTCTCTCCGTTGAGATTTAATTACCTTTGAGTTGCTTTTTGAAGACCCGTTTAACTTAATGATGAACTTCGTGTTACACGGGACTTACTTTTTGATAAACATCTGATTTAATCTTGTAGGAGAGAGCAAATTTAAAACACGCAAAGCACAGAGATTTAAATGACACAAAAATTCAATTTAAAAAAAGAACTCAAAGAGTATTTTGGGTTTGACAAATTCAAGGGAGATCAAGAGGCCATAATTTCCAGCGTTTTGGAGGGGCACGATACTTTTGTTATCATGCCTACCGGTGGCGGAAAGTCACTGACCTATCAATTGCCGGCCTTAATTTCTGAAGGTACGGCCATTGTGATTTCGCCATTGATTGCGCTGATGAAAAACCAAGTGGACTCCATTCGCGGTTTTGTGGAAAGTGATGACATTGCTCATTTTATGAACTCCTCCTTAAATAAAGGTGAATTGAAAAGAGTGAAGAGCGACTTGACGGAAGGGCGCACCAAAATATTGTATGTGGCGCCCGAATCATTGACCAAAGAGGAGAATATTGAGTTTTTTAAAAGCATAAAAATTTCTTTTGTCGCCGTGGATGAGGCACACTGTATAAGTGAGTGGGGTCACGATTTTAGACCTGAATATCGACGGATTAAAGAAATGGTTGAAGTTATCGATAATCAAATTCCGGTAATGGCACTCACAGCCACCGCAACGCCCAAGGTGCAAACCGATATCCGGAAAAACTTAGGTATGGATAATGCCAATGTATTCAAGGATTCTTTTAACCGTCCCAATTTATTTTATGAAGTACGACCCAAGAAAAATACCGAGAAACAAATTATCGGGCTGCTCAAAGAAAATTCTGGAAAGTCGGCTATTATTTATTGTTTGAGTCGCAAAAAAGTTCAAGAACTTGCCGAGTTGCTTCAGGTAAACGGCGTAAAGGCACTGCCTTATCACGCCGGTATGGAAGCAGCGCGACGCGCCAAGTATCAAGACATGTTTATCATGG
>CAJXMT010000107.1 GCA_913056155.1 uncultured Cryomorphaceae bacterium | reverse complement strand
CAAAAGCAAATACCCTTCCTTCATCTCCTGACCTTTCAGCTAATTTAATTGTCCCAAATCCTGTAAAAGCCCCCGCATCGATAATTGTTGAACCACTTTTAACTTTAAATCTTTCGGCCATTTCCTTCCTTTCATGACTTGACAATTTCAAGTCATTCAAGGGGTCGCGCAATGGTTTAAATCCGGCTCCTGCACCATAAAAGTAGCTTTCGCCGGGAATACAACGAGGCACAACATATCTGTCAACAATTTCATAAGCCACTTTAAAACATTCAGACTGAATAAACGGAATTTCATTCTCGATAGACTCATGCAACAGCTTGTTCGCTCGGGAAGGTAAAAAGCCGTGAAATATAATCCCGGAGTCAAGTTGAATATATGGCGTACCGTCATCATCTATTCCTTGCTTCTTGATTTTCAGCTTTTGGAGTTCCTCAGCTAAATGCTTCTCACGAAGCTTTAAATAAAATTTATATAAAAATTCCGGGGCGATTTCTTTTAGCTTATGTATCATAGCTGGTAAATAATTTTAACTTTTTTATAGCAAAAAAATTGTAGATCAAATAAAAGAATATTGTAGATCCGGCCAAAGCCATTATCATTATGTTCAAATCATCATTAAATATCCATAAAAAAGCAGCTCTTGAAATAAAAAACACAGTCATCATACTAAAATATAAGTTTTGTTTGTTTATGATTCTCAACGCGCTAGCTGTTACATTAGATACAAAGTGAAACAGTTTAGCCACAACGAGTATTTTCATCATCCAAGATACCGGCATCCATTCTTCACCCAAAAGTGTCTCCACAATCAAATCACTAAAAATCAAAACAAAAATAATGGCAAAAATACCAAGGGCAGACAAGCTTTTTAGATTCTTCGCATAAAACTTTCTCAATTCATTTCTATTAATTAAAGTTTTTTCCGCTGCCGTCTTATAAAAAACTTCCTTTACAGATTTAGCAATCAAGTCTAAAGGAGCATCTATAATTAATGCTGCCATTGCATACAAACCGGCGGCTTCTGTTCCATGATATTTAGAAATAAAAAAAATAGGAAGTTTTACAGTTAAGGATAGTAAGAATACGCCCGGCATTTCGAATATAAAAAACTTCTTATATTTCAATGCAACGATACGTAATCTTTTCCAAGAAGTCTTAGAATTGAAATCTACAACAAATAATGCATATAAAGAAGCTATAATTACTCCTGCCAAATGTCCCCAAAACAAGGAACTAAATACCGGTTTCCAATATCCCAAGCCTACTTTACCGCCATTGATAACAGCTGAATTTACAATATTATTAATAGAAAGTTGACCGTATTTTTTTTGAGCAATAAAATTGTATCGCGTTATTTGAAAAAGACCAATAAAAAAATAAAGCAAAATCATATATAATATGTAAGGCTTTAAACCTTCGGCATCAAGCAAGTTCAAAACGAGATCTCCCCCGATATAAAAACCTGTGCCTACAATAATAGTGCTGCTGAAAAGCAAAAGAATACAAAGCAAGAAAATGTCATTTCTCTCACTTTCACTTTTAGGCAAAACAATAGCTGTTTCGTACTTCAGAGCAGCAAGGACTGATAATATCGTAACCAAAGATAACATTACCTGAAAGTTACCATACTCAACAGGTGGGTAAATACGAGAAATTACAGGTAAAAGTAAAAAACTTAAAGCGAAGGCAAAGGTAGATCCGGTAAACACCTTCAATATAGATTTGGAGTACTCACTACTCAAGAATTTCTCTTTAAATTTTTGATAAATTCTTTTCACTTTTATCCTCTCAAATCAATTTACAATTCTTGTCATCACCTCATCCAATACTTTACTCAAACGCTCTGTTTGATTACGTCGACTGTAAAATAACGTCGCTTGGTCTAAAGCATTATTTTGACTATTCATTTTAGAATTACCCATTTCAAAGAACCTCAAAACTTCACTCTTAATGCCCTCTACATCATTATATTCAAGCATGACCCCGCGCCCCGTTTTCTCCAAAACCTCAGCTGCATTTCCCTTCACGGGCCCCACAGGTAAAATAAAACTTCCCGAAGCCAAATATTCAAACAACTTCCCTGTTAAAATAAGCTCATTGTCTTCAGCATCCGGAATGATAAACAACAAAACATGAGCTTCCCTCATCGCTCTAACAGCATCGCTGTGCGGCATATAAGGCATTTTAACAACACGCTCAGGCGTGAACATCTTTCTAAGTCTACTTAAAATTTCATCATGAACATTACCAATAAAAGCCAATTCTAACTGTTGTTTGAAAAGCGGTGACTCCTCAACTGCAATCTGTATCCCTTTCCAAAGACCGTGGATATCTTGATTGGGTAACAAATTACCAAAAAAACAAATTCTGAATCGGTCTTTCAACTTCTCCACATCACCAAAATTGAAATCATCTTCATCAAAACCATTATAAATCAGCTCTATATTTTTATTCAGAACCAAAAACTCTTCCTCCAGCCCCTTACTTACTGTTGTAATATAATCTGCTGTCGAGGCGGCCTCTTCCTCCAAAGCCTTGTCTTTCTTTTGAGCTCTTGCAGTACGAGGTAAAAACTTATTGTAATAAATACCCGTCCATGGATCGCGTAAATCCACCACCCAAGGCACACCAATTTTTCTCTTAAGTTGCAAACCTATCAAATGCGTGCTTTGAGGCGGACCTGTGGTTAAAACAACATCAATTTTCTCATCCTTCACTAATTGGGCAGCGCGCTTGTAGGCGTATGGCACCCAGCCCACTCGGGCATCAGGAATAAAAAAATTAGCTCTGACAAAAAGAGAAAATTTTTGAATAAGGCTTTTGGAGTCCTTAATATTAGCCATCCCTACAGTTCCCGAATTACCCTTTTTACCTGAAAGAAAATTGTACAACCTAAATGGCTCTATGGAACTTGTTTTGTAGACCTTTACATCATCGCTAATTTTGCTTTCCAACGTTTCATCTATTGCCGGATAGCTGCCATTATTTACAGTTAATACAAGAGGCTGCCACCCAAATTCAGGCAAGTACTTGCAAAACTTCAGCATCCGCAAAACACCGGGATTAGACCCGGGCGGCCAATAATAAGTCACAATCAACACTTTCTTCATGTGCTAATTGTTTTCGTCATTTCCATTCCGCCGGCTTTTTAACTCTTTAAATCCGGTAAAACCGGCCAGTAATAAAATAAGTAACGAACCCGCAAACGAAATTCCCTCGCCCACACTGTAACTTTTGGGCTCAAACACAAACTCAACTTCATGGCTGCCCGCGGGGATTTCCATTCCGCGCAATACCCAATTTACGCGCGCATGACTTACCGGCTCTCCATCCAAATAGGCCTGCCAACCGGGCTGATAATAAACCTCTGAAAATACTGCAAAACCCGCGGCGTCTAATTCAACCCGGTACTTCAACTTATTTAAACTGTAACTTGTCAATTCAATAGTGCCTTTGCCTTCATATTGGTCAGAGCCGACTATATCCGAAAATCGCTCGTCCATAATCGCTTCAGATTGTGGGCTAAAATCATCCAATGCTATAATTTCTTCATCGGGATTTTTTACGGTTCTGACCGAACTCACCAGCCAACAATTGCCCATAGCCCCGGGGTTTCGCGTTACGTTTGCTCCGTCATCGCCACCCTGAATGATATAACGGGTGTTGAGCATGTTCAAAACATCTTGATTAAATTTTCGCCTGCCCATGTGAAAATCTATAAGCTGCTGATAGCGCATCATCTTAGCGGCATTGTAACCGCCTATGGCCTTATGAAAGTATGAAGTTCGGGAACTGTTGTACGTGTTATTTACCAAATCCAAAACGCGGTAATTACTCATAGAATCTAAAGTGGCAAACTGTGCCGTTTGCTTCAACTTATCACTCATCCTCCCGCGCTCCCCTTGCAGCCTGTTTAAGTTTTGTTGTATAGCCTGCTGAACGTCGGGGCGAGCAGATAATTCGCTTTGTAAAATTTGAACGTCATAGCTTTGCGGATTAAAGGGGAACTCATTATCGGTATCCTTCTCCCATTTTGCGTAACCCGTAACTTCCTTCTCATTATTTAAATAGCGCTTATCTACCGTCCATAAATCTACGGTAACCAAAGCAATCAATATGTAAGTGGCAACAGCACTTTTGAGTTTCCCCATTGCGGCGGCCCAAATCAATCCAAAACTAACCAAAATAAAAAACAAACTGCGAAAAATATCGGCTGTAAAAAGTGACTCGCGCGCAGAGCCCAAATCGGCAATAATACGATCAATTTGAGAGGCCGCTCCCGGGTTGCTCTGTTTTTGAGACTCTAACCGCGCCAATTCACCGTCAGCATAAAAATCAAAAAACGAAGAGGGCGCAATGGCAAACAGCAATAAAATTGCAGTGAATGCCCCGCCCAATCCATAAATCAACTTTTTGTTTTTCTCCCAAAAGCCCTTAACAGTGAAAAGCTGATGTAAAAACAAAACCGCCATAGCGGGCATCAAAAACTCCGCCACCACTAAAATCATGGTTACGGATCTAAAACGATTGTAAAAGGGAAAATAATCAATGAACAAATCGGTAAACCACATCATGTTTTTACCCCAAGCCAACATAATACTCAACACTGTCCCCGCAACAAGCGGCCACCTCAACCAATGTTCAACAGTAAAAGCCCCCATCAAAAACAACAAAACAATAATGGCGCCCACGTAAACCGGTCCTGCGGTAAAAGGTTGATTCCCCCAATATTTGTTCATGCCGCCCACATATTGACGCGACTGTGCCGGTACATCTTTCATGGCTTGCTTCTCAGATGCCAACGCTCCCGATTCACCTCCCTTGGCATTGGGAAAAACCAACGACCAGGTTTCACCTTTACCCAAGCTCCAGTTTGTGATATAATCACGATCTAAACCACCTGTTTTATCTGTTTTATCGCTGCCCTCAGCCTCAATAGTAAGCTCATTGTTACCGCGCATACTGCTTTCAACATACTCGTAGGTCGTCCAAAACGTAGTGGCGTTTGAACTCAATGCCAACAATCCCGCCCCTGCCAAAACGGCCAAGGACAATCCAATATGCTTAAAATCCTTTGCCTTTACAGCTCTTACATATTCAAACAGTAAAACAAGACCTATTATCAAACCGGTGTAATAAGTGATTTGGTAGTGATTGGCAGCAAGCTGCAATCCAATCGCCGCAGCTGTTATGACACCGCCCGTCAAATATTTTTTCCTTACAACATATACCAATCCCGCCATAATGGCCGGAATATAGGAAATAGCAAAAACCTTAGTATTATGCCCCGCCTCGACTGAAATAATGAAAAACGACGAGAAAGCAAACGCAATGGCTCCAAAACCGGCGAGTTTGGGATCAACTTTTAAACTCAAGGCAAATATGTAAAACGCCACCATCATAATTAAAAAATAAAACGGTGGCCGCGGAAACACTTCGCGCAACTCTTTAAAATACCCCAGTATATTACCTTTGGTTTGCATGGAAATTTGAAAGGCCGGCATTCCGCTAAACATCCCGTTAGTCCAAAGCGGCTCATCATCGTTTATTTCGCGATAATCATTAATATCTTTAGACATTCCGCGCCAAGACTGAATATCTCCTTGTTTGAGTGTATAACCCTGAAAAGCCGGCGCAAAATACACCCCGCTAATCAACATAAAAACCACAACTGCAACCACATGAGGAAGGAACTTTCGCTTATCAAATTTCATATTATGTAAATTCAAAAGGTTTTTTTTATTCACCGGCTATCCGTAAATAAATTGAAAAACAAAAGTGCATTTACTTTGTGTAATAACCAACACAGCATGCAAAACACTTTTCAAATCAATTCTAACTCTCTTTGTACTTATGGTCAGAGCCGTAATTCCTCTGCCGAAAAAATCTTTATCGCTCTTGATTCATCGGCTCTGACCAAAATAATGATGAGTATCTATTCCAAACCGGTAGCATAAAAATAACCAATTTTGCAATCGCAAGCAGATTCACCATGAACAGCAAAAATTCTTTTTTTAACCATCAAGCACAAACTACACCCTTTCCTGTTTCTTTAGAAATTGACAGGGCAAACGGAAGTTACCTCTATGATCAAAAAGGCAAAAAATACTTAGATATGGTAGCCGGCGTGGCCGTAAGCAATTTGGGTCACAATAATGAAAACATTAAAAACGCCATCAAAAAGCAGGTAGATCGCCATTTACATACCATGGTTTACGGTGAGTTTATTCAAAGTGAACCGGCCGATTTTGCCCAAAATTTAACCCGCCTCCTACCCAAAGAAATCGACTCCGTTTACTTTGTGAATTCAGGTGCCGAGGCCGTTGAGGCCGCGTTGAAATTGGCTAAACGCGTGACAGGTCGCACTCAAATCATCTCATGTAAAAAGAGCTACCACGGCAGTACGCACGGCGCTTTAAGCGTATCGGGCAATGAAATAAAAAAAAGACCTTTTAGGCCGCTGCTTCCCGATATTCGCTTTATTGAACACAATAAACCGCAAGATTTAAACACCATAAGCCGTAAAACTGCCGCCGTATTGATTGAACCGGTTCAAGGTGATGCCGGTGTGCGCCCCGCAAGCCGTGACTATTTAGAAGCACTCAGTCGCCGATGCCGCGAAACGGGCACAAAACTTATTTTTGACGAAATCCAAACCGGCTTTGGTCGCACCGGAGCTTGGTGGGCTTTTGAAAAAACCGGTGTAAATCCCGACTATGTCACATTGGGTAAAGCCGTTTTTGGAGGTATGCCCGGCGGCGCTTTAGCTGCACCGCAAAAGGAGTTGAATGCTTTTACCCACAATCCCATGTTGGGCCATATCACAACTTTTGGCGGTCATCCGGTGGTTTGTGCAGCAGGAAACGCAGCCTTAAAAGAAATGAAAAACACCATCTCTTTTGATGAAGTTGAAGAAAAGGGGCGATATTTAGCCCGCGCATTGCAGCATGAAAACGTTTGTGAAATTCGGCAAACAGGTTTAATGCTGGCTGTTGACTTAAAAAGTCCTGAGGCCGTTCAAAGCGTATTCCGTTTTTGCCTCCGGAACGGAGTCATTATTTTTTGGTTTTTATCAAATCCGCATAGTTTTAGACTGGCACCACCGCTCAATATATCACAACCCGATTTAAAAATGGCAGTAGATGTTTTACAGCGCGCCTTTGATCATATTCCGAAAACTTAAACCGATGACTTACGTTCACTCACTACCTAAAGAAATTTCAATTTAATGAAAGTTACAGTTACACGGCAAAACAAAAAACTGTGGTTTAAAGCCGAAAATGAAAAAGGGAACGAAGCGCATATTGACGGCCCCGAACAAAACGGCGGTAAAGGTCGCGGGATGCGCCCCATGGAAATGTTGCTTGCTTCATTTGCCGGTTGTGCAGCTTTTGATTTTGCATTGATTTTAGAAAAACAAAAACTCAATCCCGATCACGTGGCAGTGGAAATTTCAGGCGAGCGCGAGACAATAGGACAGGTAACGCCGTTTACCAAAATTGATTTGGTTTTTCGCGTTGCAGGTGACATCCCGCAAAATAAAGCAAAGCGTGCGGCAAAATTAGCAGTTGAAAAATACTGCTCAGTTCAAGCGAGTTTGCACCCTGACATTTCCATTCGGCACACAGTCGAAATCCTAAACAATTAGAAACTATTTATGAATAATTTTTTAAGGCAACTTCACCAAGAGCATCAAACAGCTTTCGAGTGCCCGCCCCCTTACAAAGTAGTAGCCTTTTTTAAAAGACTCACCGGTTTTTTATTTGCAGAATACAGCACCGTGGATTGTTCTACCCCGGAAGCAACTGAGGCTGAGTTTCATAATATTAAAGCTCAACTAAAAAGTCTTTTTGACCATGGAGGAGAAAGTAAATCGCGAAACACGAGTGAGATGACTGATACTTTTATTTCCAAACTGCCGGCCATTAAAAAAAGTGTTGAAGAAGATATTGAAGCTATTTATCAAGGAGACCCTGCAACCAAAAGTAAAACAGAAGTCATACGCACCTACCCCGGATTTTATGCCATGATGGCCTACAGAACGGCCTATATTTTTTTCACAAACGGATGTAAATTGATGGCGCGCACCATCTCAGAGCACGCCCACAGCGAAACGGGAATCGACATTCACCCCGGCGCACAAATAGGCTCACATTTTTGCATTGATCACGGAACGGGTATTGTCATTGGTGAAACTTCCATAATCGGCAGCAACGTCAAAATTTACCAGGGAGTAACCTTAGGGGCTTTGAGCGTAAAAAAGGCAGATGCCGGAACCAAACGTCATCCCACTATAAAGGATCGTGTGGTCCTTTATGCTAACGCCACTATTTTAGGAGGAACTACCGTCATCGGCGAAAATTCCACAATAGGCGGTAATGCTTGGATTACGAATTCTATTCCGCCAAACAGTGTTATCACCTACTCTCCAAAATCACAAAATACCATTGCTTAGTTATGCAGTCAAAATTTAATATTCAGAACCTGATTGGAAATACGCCTCTGGTAGAAATAACGCAATTAAACCCCAATAAAAACATCAAAATATATTGCAAATTAGAAGGTCAAAACCCCGGCGGCAGCGTAAAAGACAGAGCTGCTTACGGGATGATTACCGGTGCCCTGGAACGCGGGGATATAAAACGCGGCGATAATTTGGTGGAAGCAACAAGCGGAAATACAGGTATAGCACTGGCCATGGTCGCTAACATATTTGGACTGAAAATGACACTCGTTATGCCTGAAAGTGCTACGGAAGAACGCAAAGCCACTATGAGAGCTTACGGTGCAGAGTTAATTTTGACCCCGGCCGAAAAAACCATTGAATACTCACGTGATTACGCGGCACAATTGGCTCAAGAAAAAGGATACTACCCCCTCAACCAATTTGACAATCCCGATAATTTCAAAATGCACGAAGCCACAACAGGGCCCGAAATATGGAGGGATACAGGCGGTAAAATAACGCATTTCGTTTCCTCTATGGGAACAACCGGAACCATTATGGGTGTTTCAAGATTTTTGAAATCACAAAATTCCGATGTGCAAATTATAGGAACACAACCTACTGACGGCTCCAAAATTCCGGGTATACGAAGGTGGTCACCCGAGTTTTTGCCCGGCATTTACGATAAAAGCCGCGTTGATCGCATTATTGATGTGAGCCAGACCGAGGCTACGCGCATGGCCCGCAGAATGGCCACCGAAGAAGGCATTTTCGCCGGCATGAGCAGCGGCGGCGCGCTAATGGCAGCCCTCAAACTCGCCATTGAGCTGGATGAAGGCCTCATCGTGTGCATCACCTGCGACCGCGGTGACCGCTACCTGAGCTCGCCTTTATTCAGAGAAGAATAACGTTAGGCGTGGCGTAAATCCCAAAGCGTGGAGGAAAAAGCGAAGACTTGCCCGTATTTAATTTTTCCTGGTCTTCGCCTAATCCTTAGCGGCCGTTGCAGTTAATAAATCACCCAAAAATCAAGCCCCGGCGGAGTTTAACAAGGGCGGTCTGCGGCCTTAAAATGCCATCATCAAAAGTCCATAAATACAGCGTTAGCAAACAGCAGGCTGCCGTTGTGCCAAAACGCCCGAAACAGCGGATTATCGTTGAAATATACGACTTCACCACTTCCGTAGCGGC
>CAJXMT010000106.1 GCA_913056155.1 uncultured Cryomorphaceae bacterium | reverse complement strand
GGGTTTGATAATTTGATTGTACCGGGCGACATCAAACATGTGCAAAGCATCAACGGCTGGAAAGAGGATCAGGTGGGCGGCTTTGAAATTAACCTGAGCGATTATACGTATTTGGAAGCGATGGACAGGTTGATTTACGAGAATGTACCGTACGAAATGAAATCGGAAACCATTACCGAGAAGCATCCCGATATTTTTGGCTGGCTGGAGTTGCAAGATATGAATGTGGTGGTGATTTTGATTTTAATCATTTTGGTATCGGGAATTAACATGACCTCGGCCTTGTTGGTTATGATCTTGGAGCGAACCCGAATGATTGGCATTTTAAAAACTATGGGTGCTCAAAACCTGAGTATTCGCAAGTTGTTTTTGTACGTAGCGGCTTATTTAATTGCCAAGGGATTGCTTTGGGGTAACGTGGTTGGAATTGGTTTGGTGCTGCTTCAAAAGTACTTTAAACTTGCCAAATTACCTGAAGAAAGCTATTACCTGTCTTATGTGCCGGTCAATTTGGATTGGTTTGATTTACTTTTCTTAAACGCCGGTACTTTGGTGCTGTGTACGGCTATTTTGATTATTCCCTCGTACGTTATTACGCGTATTTCCCCGGTGAAGGCGATTCGGTTTGATTGAGTCTTTGATTCTCGCCAACTTCCACACCAACGCCTGTACCCAACTAGTTGGTTGTAAGTTGTGGGCAGGCGTAAAGCGTAAAGCGTAAAGGGTCAGGAGTAAAGAGTAAGCCGTAAACCGTAAACTGTGAGCTGTAAACCGAGGGATTGTACCCGCCGCGTGGGGGATGCTTTTTGCTTGAACCGCAAATCTTGTTTCTAACGCCGCGCCCGCCATTGACGTCCAAGCGCTTCAACCTTCGCCTACGCCTTCACTTCATGCGGTATGCACTTTTGTTCAAGTAAAAACCACAAATCACGCGTTGATTACTAACCGGACGCCTTACGCTTGACCCTTTACGCCTTACGAGATCGAGTGATACGCAAAGAGCGTGTTAAGTACTTTTTGCTTGAGCCGCAAATCTTGTTTCTAACTCCGCTAACGCGATTGACGTGTTAAGCCTTTAGCTTTTAACCCTTCACCTTCCTTCTTGGCGCTAGCCAATCCCGACCTAGAAGTGTCGGAATTTCAATTCCGATCACACTTCTTGGTTGGGAAGCCTTCATGCGGTGGCACTAAGTTCATGTAAAGTGCAATTACGTATTAAACGCTGACCACGAACCGGTGACTCAAAAATCATATATTAAAGCGAGACAAAATAATAATGAAGCAACTAAAAGGATAATTTATCGTCACCCAAAAAGAAAGCGCGAATTTATTTGTGCTTTTAAGCACACTAACTTTCAAAAAATACTTAAGTTTGGCGCTCTAATTGGAAAAACATGAAGATTAATAAATTACTGTTCTTGATAGCCGTTTTGGCTTCCCCCTTATTTTTTTCTTGTGAAAAAGATGATTTGAAACAAGATGTTCCCCGTGATGAGCCTTTTGATGAAACTTGGGGTGAAGGAGATTCTGTTCCATTGGTAGCTCGGCATTATTTTAGGGGTAAAATAGATTCTGAAGTAGTCGTGTTGCAAGATTCCATAAGGAATTACATTTCCCTTTTCAGTTCGATTCGATACGGTATTTGTGGCGGTGATTCTGCGGTTGAATTCATGGGATTCGGCACGGTTTTGCGGCCTGAGGCTGAAAACAGAAACTCCATTGAAATTCAATTTTTATCCTGTGTGCCCGACTCGGCAACTCCTGAAGAAAGAGCCGCAACTATTTATCAAGGCGCATACCCTTTTGGAAGTACTGAGATTGGTGCAAGGCAAAACGGTGTCTTGGTTATATGGACTGATAGCGACGGAAATCAATGGAAATCCAGACCTTCAACGGGAGCTTTAAATAATTACCGCTTTCAATTGACAGAACCTTTGACAGACGAAGATGCGTCCTATGGTTCTGAATATTACATCGAAGGGGTTGTTGATTTGGATTTGTTTTACGGCTCACAGAGCATTCGCTTAGAAAGGGGTGAGTTTAGATTAAAAATGTCGGATTTTGAGTAAACGCACCATGAAAAATAATATACTTATTTATTTATCTGTCTTTTTGTTGAGTGCACCTATTATGGTGTCCTGCAATATTGATGACACCGTTCCGCTTAAATCCAATCCCGAACTCAGTGATTCTTCGGCACTTTTTATCAATCGCGATATATTTTTGACGTGCCGTGTTGATGAAGGCACAGAAGATGAAAGGACATTGTCTTACACAGATGGTGTTGGCTTTAGGAGTGAAGCAGAAAGTTATATACCGGCTATTTGTCCTTACGATCCCCAAACCGATACAGCTGTAAGTTACCTTCAAGCCGAAAGAATGATGTTTCGCGATTCTACGCGTTTTGAAGAGATGTTCGAAATTGAATTGGTGGCTTGCCTGCCCCAAAACTCTCCCGAGGAGTTGCGAAAAGAGATTGTGTTTAATACCGGTGATCGCTTTTGGTTAAACTTACAAGACACGATTGACGGTGTTCGCGTAAGTTACAGAGACTTAGATGATAATTTATTGAGCACAGAGTTTGGTTCTCAAAGTATTGATTCACGATTCATAGTGTCTGCCGTAATTGAAAATGATATGAATGACCGAAGTAAATACATCGTATTTGGCGAGTTTAATTGTACGCTTCGCGGTGGAAATAAAACTATGAAACTAACCCGAGGTCGATTTAAAATGTTTGCCGGAAAATGATTGAAAATATGAAAATTACCCCCGTTATTCTTGTTTTAATGTGTTTATCATTTTGCAATATCGGTTGCCAAAAAGGTTTGGATCTTACAGAAGGTGAGCCTGAAGAACGCTTTGCCAATTTAAGTAGTGCCAATAACGCTTATTTTTTTGAAGCCAAAATTGGTAGTGATAGTTTGATATACCGTGATTTGGTTGATACCAACATTGCCAATGGTGCACAAACCACATTTGTTCCCGAACCATTATGCGGCAGTATAAATATTGCCAAAATGGAGTCTTTTTTCTTTGGGAATGCTACTGACACAGGGGCCACACGAGTAATTCAAGTCTCCATTTGGGGATGCGCACCCCCGCAATTGAATTTAGATACTTTGATAAATGTTCAAAAATACGGCTACGGTAGTTTGATAGATACAATACCGGGTGTACTTGTGCAGTATATAGATGAGAACGATAAATTATGGCAAAGTGTAGATTCAGACGGTAAATTACCGGGTAACCAACGTGACAGTACGTTTGTGATTACCGATATGGTCAATAATTCGGATCCTTTTGCCGGCCGAAGAATAGCCGGTGAATTTTCAGTGATTTTATACGATACAAACGATACCCAAATGAATTTGGAAGGCGGGAAGTTTGTATCGAGAGTGAGGGGTCGTTTGTTCTGAATTTGCACCCAACAATTCCTCTCGATTTTTACACATAGCTTTTATGGTTATTTTTTTGAGGATTACCTTAAGTTATTGTTCTTTGCATCATAGCGAGTTAAGGCTTTTTCTTCTCTTTCGAATCCTCATCCTTGCTCAAATCCAAAACCTTCTCCGCATCAGCATTTTCAATAGAGTTAATATCTTTGAGTTTACGGCTCATCACATTTGTGCGTGTAAGTCTCAAATCACTGAGTGATTTTGAGGCGGTATTCATGTGTTTATCCACTTTATCCAATTGCTCGGTAAACTTGCCAAACTCGGTTTTTACGGCTTCCAATATTTTCCATACCTCGCTGCTTCGCTTTTGTACAGCAAGTGTTCGAAACCCCATTTGCAAACTGTTGAGTAGTGCTGAAAGAGTAGTGGGTCCCGTAATGGTAATGTGATAATTGCGCTGCAAATTCTCCAATAAGCCCGTATGGCGTAAAACCTCGGCGTACAAACTTTCAACGGGCAAAAACATAACCGCAAAATCAGTAGTGTGCGGCGGATCGATGTATTTCATGCTGATTTCTTTTGCAAAAGAATCTACAGATTTGATTAAGACTTTTTGAGCTGCATCAATTTTTGCCTTATCTCCCGAGTCATAGGCCTCCAAAAGCAGCTGATAATTTTCTATCGGGAACTTGGAATCAACCGGCATCCAAACTTCATCATCGCTCTCTTTTCCCGGCAACTTGACAGCAAACTCAACATGGGCACGACTCCCTTTTTTCGTTGCCACATTTTTTGCGTATTGATCGGGTGTGAGCAACTGTTCTAAAATGTTTTCCAGCTGATATTCACCTAAAACACCACGCGTTTTCACATTGGTTAATACACGTTTTAAATCGCCCACGCCTGTGGCAATACTTTGCATCTCGCCCAAACCTTTATGCACTTGCTCCAAACGGTCGCTCACCTGTTTAAACGATTCACCCAGACGCTTTTCCAGCGTAGTTTGTAGTTTTTCGTCCACGGTTTTGCGCATCTCGGTCAATTGCGACTCATTATCCACTCTAATAAACTTCAACTGCTTTTCGATAGTGTCCCTAACTTCCCTGAGCAATTCTGCCGATTGTTTATTTTGTTCGTGTTGTTGTTTGTGGAAATCGGTAAACTTGACCCTTATGAGTTCATTGAGGTCTTTATTATTTTGCGCATTGCGTTCGGCAAAAGACGCTAAGTTTGAAGCCAATTCATTTCTTGACTCTTTTGCTGCCGCGTTAGCCTCTTCTCGGTTTCTTCTGAATTCATCGCGAATCGTTTGATCGTTTTTACTCAAAGCGCCGTCAAATTTGATCAACTTTTCGTGAACAGGTTTCCAAGAGTCTCCCGCTTTCGAACGGTAGTTTTTTGCAAGTAAAAACAAATTTAAGAGCGTAAGAGCAAGCATTGCCGCTAACAGTATTTCAATCATGATGTATTTTTTTGGTCAGAACCCTCAATCCTCTGCACAAAGAAGAAATTCAAAATTAAATAAATCGCAAATGCAATATACCAGTAAACCCGCTTTTCTTTATAGGGTCGTGATCGGGCAGATTGAAAATTATTCGAGAATCGCAGCATGTTCGGTTTTTTTAGCGACCTTTTGAAAGGTATTTATTCATTGGTTCGCCGTTTTCTTGTAAATTCGCGGCGGAAAATACGCAACCCGAATAAACACGGCTTTTAAGCTGAAAAGTTATTGGGGTTCTGATTAAGAGCATTAATTCAATAAACATTATATTACATGGCTTACGATTTAGTAGTTTTAGGAAGCGGACCCGGCGGATATGTAGCTGCCATTCGCGCATCACAATTAGGTTTGAAAACAGCCGTCATTGAAAAAGAATCCCTGGGTGGAATTTGTTTAAACTGGGGCTGTATCCCTACAAAAGCGCTGTTAAAATCGGCAAATGTTTACGATTACATGAAACACGCCGATGAATACGGATTATCGGCAAAGGAATTCGATAAAGATTTCTCTAAAGTGGTTTCTCGAAGTCGAGCAACTGCTGATAAAATGAGTAAAGGCGTTCAGTTCTTGATGAAGAAAAATAAAATTGACGTCATCATGGGTTTTGGTAAACTCAAGGGAAACGGCAAAATCGAAGTGGAAAAAGAAGACGGCAAAAAAGAAACCGTTGAAGGTAAAAAAATTATTATTGCCACCGGTGCGCGTGCCAATGAACTTCCTAATTTACCTGTAGACGGCAAAAAAATAATTGAATACCGCAAAGCGATGTCCCTTGAAAAACAACCCAAGAAAATGGTTGTAGTAGGTTCAGGTGCTATAGGTTCTGAGTTTTCATACTTTTACCAAACAATGGGTACCGAGGTAACACTTGTAGAGTATTTGCCGCGCATTGTACCTAATGAAGATGAGGAGGTTTCGAAACAGTTGGAGCGCACTTTTAAAAAATCGGGCATGAAGGTGATGACCAACTCCTCTGTTGAGGAAGTGGATACCTCCGGAAAAATGTGCAAGGTAAAAATCAAAACCAAAAAAGGCGAAGAAACTGTTGAAGCCGATGTAGTACTTTCAGCAGTTGGAATCAAAGCCAATTTAGAAAACATAGGTCTTGAAGATGTGGGTGTAGCCACCGATAAAGGTAAAATTGTGGTAAACGACTTTTATGAAACCAACATATCTAATGTTTACGCCATTGGCGACTGTACTCCCGGTCCGGCGCTGGCTCACGTAGCTTCTCATGAGGCCATTACTTGTGTAGAGAAAATAGCCGGCTTAAATCCTGAACCTATTGACTACGGCAACATTCCGGCTTGTACTTACTGCTCACCCGAAATTGCTTCAGTGGGTATGACAGAGAAACAGGCTAAAGATGAAGGCTACAACATCAAAGTGGGTAAATTTCCCTTTTCAGCCAGTGGAAAGGCAAGTGCTGCCAATCACAACGATGGGTTTGTGAAACTCATTTTTGATGAAAAATACGGCGAGCTTTTAGGCGCGCACATGATTGGCTACAATGTAACGGAAATGATTGCATCTGTAGTTTCTGTTCGTAAGTTGGAAACCACCGGGCATGAAATCATTAAAACCGTTCATCCTCACCCTACAATGAGTGAAGCTGTAATGGAAGCAGCGGCCGATGCTTATGATGAAGTGATTCACATTTAAATTGTCTTTTTTGAAGAAGTAAAAACCTCCGAGAAATCGGAGGTTTTTTTTGGCAGTAAATTTGATTGCAACAGCAATATATTAAATTAATTACCTTTGCATCATGATAAAAAAGTGCTTTTTACTGCCTTTGATAATTCTATTCTCCGCATCCCTTTTCGCTCAAAATTTAAAAGGTTTTCGTTTAACGGCTCAGGCCGGTTATGCCGTACCTTTTGGTGATTACGCACAAGCTGCATCTCAGGGCGAGTACCTCAATCGCGATGCAGATCAAGGTTTTGATTTTAACTTGAGCGGTGAAATCTTTATTACGGAGCGTTTGGGCTTTATCGTGAGGTTGGGCTATGCATTGCACGAAGTGGATGAAGAACAAGTGAAAAATTTTATTCAAAACCCGGATGCGGCCAATTTCGATTTTACATCTTCGCCTTTTCAACACCTCTACGCTTCGGGCGGACTGGGCCTTAAATTGATAAAAATCAGCGACAAAGTGGATTTGCAGCCCTACGCGTTAGTGGGTTTAAATATTATGCGCACAGCGACTAAAGATTATAGCTATTTTGATGATGTAGGATCGCCGATTGAACGTTTCAGAAGTGAGGCCTCTGTTACGCCCGGCATTTTAGTTATACCGGGCGTAAATTTAAATATGAGGTTTACCAACTTTTTGGAGTTTAGGCTTTTCGCAGAGGTGTTTGGTTCTGACCATCAAGCGGAATCTGTATTGAATTATTATGACGGTACGCTTAGTGTTCCCACTACCCAAGAAGATGTTGAAGTAGATTACCAAGTGCGAACACTCAATGCCGGTGCTGCGTTGTCTTTTCGGTTTTAAGTGGATTAATGAACATTTCGAAGTTACAAAAGCAAATAGATTCAGGGCAAGCCCTGCCGGTTATGGAGCGGTTTTATACCATTCAGGGTGAGGGCTCAAACTCGGGTAAACCCGCATTTTTTATCAGAACCGCAGGCTGCGATGTAGGTTGCGTTTGGTGTGATGTAAAAGAAAGTTGGAACGCCGATGAACATCCCGTAATGCAAGTTGATGATTTGGTTGAAGAGGCGGTGAAATCAGGAGCGCCGCACGTAGTCATTACCGGCGGTGAACCGGCAATGTACGATTTGTCGGTTCTGACCAAAAAATTGAAAGATGCAAAATTGCAAACATGGATAGAGACCAGTGGAGTTTACCCCATCACGGGAACTTGGGATTTGGTTTGTTTTTCGCCTAAAAAATTTAAGAAACCGCTGCCCGGCGCTTATGAAAAAGCAAATGAGCTCAAGGTGGTAATCGCCAACCGGAATGACTTCAAATGGGCGCAGAATCACGCTGAAAAAGTAAAAGAGAATTGTTTGTTGTATCTTCAACCCGAGTGGTCGAGAGAGGAAAAGTTGCTGCCGCTCATTATTGATTACGTGAAAAAAAATCCCGATTGGAGGATTTCGCTTCAAACACACAAATACATGGAAATTCCGTAGGTTTGTACTTTGCATTTTTCTCTAAGTCAGCAATAGAATTTACCCTAAATCAATGAAAAACCTCACACTTCTTTTAATCATGTTGGTTCTTGTTTCATCGTCGTGCAGTGCACAAAAAAAGGTGAAATACAGTACAAAAAACAACAAAGCCGTTACACTTTTTGAGGAAGCCATGAAGCACTATCGGCTGTTGTATTTTGACCAAAGTCTTCAAAAACTCGATGAGGCACTTGAAAAAGATGGTGAGTTTATTGAAGCGCTCGCCCTCAAAGCACAAATTTTCAGTGATCGTGATGACAAGCAGGTGGCTATAGAGCTTTATAAAAAGGCATTGGCGGTAGATGAAGATTTTGAACCCCGCATTTATTTTGAGCTGGCCGTGCTGCAAAAGGGCCTGCTCCAATTGCAGGATGCAGAGGATAATTTGAAAAAGTATTTAACGTATAAAAGTATCTCTTTCAGAGCCGAAAAAATGACAGAGGCCGAGCTTGAGAATTTGGAGGTAATGAAGGAGTTGGTGAACAATCCCGTACCCTTTGATCCCGTGAACTTAGGCTCTAATGTCAACGGTCCGTATGAGGAGCATTCACCCTCATTGAGAGGTGATGAAAGGGTTTTGTACTTCACCAAAAATGAAGCACCCAAACCGGGAGTTCCGCGACAACATTGGATTGAAAACATTTATTCAAGTGACTTACAAAGTGACGGCTCTTGGGGGCCGGCCGTTCGCTTGAGCAAAGACGTGAATTCCAAATGGCGTGAAGGCGCCTCAACCGTTTCACCTGACGGTAATTACTTAATTTTCACTTCATGCCAAAGAGAGGGAGGTTATGGCAGTTGTGACTTGTACATTGCGGTGAAACGGGGTAATCGTTGGGTAGGCACGCGTAATTTAGGGCCGCAAATCAACACCAAGCATTGGGATTCGCAACCCAGCTTTTCCAGTGATGGTCGCACTTTGTATTTTGTAAGTAATCGCCCCGGAGGTAAAGGCGCAAAAGACATTTATTACAGTGTAATTGGGGATGACGGCAAATGGTCAAAACCCCAAGGCATTTCACTCAATACACCTTACGACGATGTTTCACCCTACACGCACCCGGATAATGAAACTTTTTATTTTTCCAGTGACGGATACCCCGGTATGGGAAAAAGGGATTTGTTTGTGGTGGAACGCATGGGACCTGATTCTTTCGGTGAACCTCGAAATTTAGGATACCCCATAAACTCGGTGGAGGAGGAAGTGAGTCTTTCCGTTTCGCCCTCCGGAACAAAAGCGTATTACGCATCAGGTCGCGAAGGAGGTCAAGGCGGTTGGGATTTATATGAGTTTGAATTGCCGGAGTATGCGCGTCCTACGCCGGTGACATACGCGAGCGGCAAAGTGGTGGACAGTAAAACCAATGAACCGGTTAGGGCCGGCTTTGAATTACTCGATTTGCAATCGGGTGAACGCATAGTAGAATCTTTTTCAGATCCTGAAACGGGGGAGTTTTTAGTCATAGTGCCTACCGGTAAAGGTTTTGCCCTTAACGCATCGGCTGAAGGCTATTTGTTTTACTCTGAGAATTTTGATCCGTCGCGCTACGAAGCGGGGCAACCTTTTCAG
>CAJXMT010000105.1 GCA_913056155.1 uncultured Cryomorphaceae bacterium | reverse complement strand
CATTCAAAAATCACATTAAAAATACCTGTATGCATTCGGTTCATTTGATTACACCCCACGAATTTCACGCAGGACTAGCTGCCGAAATTATATCAAACGATAAAAAGATTGAGCTGTCTCCCGATGCCGAGCAAGCCGTTTTAAAATGTCGCCGTTACTTAGATGAAAAAACAGCAGACAACCACACCGCTGTTTACGGGATCAATACCGGTTTTGGCTCCTTGTACAAAACGAGTATAGGAAAAAACGATTTAGGGAAACTTCAAGAAAACCTGGTAAAATCACACGCTTGCGGAACCGGCGATGAAGTACCGGCCGACATCGTAAAACTGATGCTTTTGCTTAAAATTCAAGGCTTGAGCTACGGTAAATCAGGCGTTCAACTCGAAACCGTGAAACGCCTCATATACTTTTACAACCACGATATTTTACCTGTTATTTATACACAGGGCTCTTTAGGAGCCAGCGGTGATTTAGCTCCATTGGCTCACTTGAGCTTACCCCTTTTGGGACTGGGTGAAGTGTATTACAACAATCAAAAGCTCTCTACAGCAGAAGTTTACAAGCAACACAACCTCAAACCGCTGACGTTAAAAAGTAAAGAAGGTCTGGCCCTGTTAAACGGCACACAATTTATGAGTGCTTACCTGCTGCACATCATCCTTACCTTAAAACAAACGCTCCCCTTACTCGAGCAAACGGCAGCCCTTTCATTAGATGCCTTTGACGGTCGCTTAAATCCGTTCAGCGATTTACCGCACACCGCGCGCAAACAACCCGGCCAACTCGTAACGGCGCGTAAAATGCGCGAAATATTGAAGGGCAGCGAAATTGCCGAACAGCCCAAAAAGCATGTTCAAGATCCCTACTCTTTCCGCTGTATTCCTCAAGTTCACGGTGCCTCATACGATGCTGTTCACTACGCCGAAACCGTGTTGAACAACGAAATGAGCAGCGTTACCGATAACCCCACCATTTTCCCCGATGAAGACGAAATTATTTCCGCGGGAAACTTCCACGGCCAACCGCTCGCCATCACCCTCGACTTTTTATGCATCGCATTGGCAGAGCTCGGCAGCATCTCAGAAAGGCGCACCTATAAGCTCGTGAGCGGCGAGCGCGAATTGCCCGAGTTCTTGGTGAACAACCCCGGGCTCAACAGCGGATTTATGATACCGCAATACACCGCGGCCTCTATTGTAAGTCAAAACAAACAATACTGCACTCCCTCAAGTATAGATTCCATTGACTCCAGCAACGGGCAAGAAGATCACGTGAGCATGGGAGCCAATGCCGCGGTAAAAGCCTTAAAAGTGACTGAAAACCTGCGCCGCATCATAAGTATTGAACTACTTAACGCAGCCCAGGCCATTGAATTCAGGCGGCCCTTAAAAACAAGTCCGCAACTTGAAAAACTCCTTGCGGAATACCGCCGTGAAATTCCGTTTGTAAAAAATGACGTTGAAATGTACAAACTCATTCACGCATCTGAAAAATTTATCATTCTAAAAACACAGTAAACAATTAAAAAAAAGACGGGTTCTTACTAATAGTTATTATTTTGGTCAGAACCCCACCCAAACGAAATTATGAGTGAAATCAAAAAAGACTTAGCATTATTTTCCCGTTTAGCCGAATACATTCTCGAAACGGAAGAAAAAAAACCCGTAGCCGAACGGCTTCAACCCGAGGAAGCTTTTCAAAAAGCCAATTTAACATTGGAAAATAACCCCGTAAATGAAGAGGCGTTAACGGAAGATTTAAAAGAAATCATTAAATACACACCCAAGACATCGAGTAAAAAATTCTTCAATCAACTTTTTGGAGGCAGAAGCTCAAAAGCCTTCTTGGGCGATTTGTTGGCACTCATGCTCAACAACAGCATGTACACCTATAAAGCGGGCGGCATACTCGTAGCACTTGAAAACGAAATTTTCAAATCATCACTTAAGTTGGCCGGCTTACCACAAAGCGGAGACGGCATTATGGTTCCCGGTGGTTCCATGGCCAACCTGATGGCCTTGCTTATCGCTCGCGTTAGAGCAGATGCCGATATAAAAAACAAAGGGCGCGGAAAATCCCTCACGGCTTATACCTCTGAAGATGCCCACTACTCCAATCTCAAAAATATGGGATTTGCCGGAGCCGGTGAGGAAAACTTGCGTAAAATCAAAACAGATGATGACGGCCGAATGGATCCTCAAGCCTTACAAGTGGCCATTCGTGAAGATATAAAAAACGGCAAACGTCCCTTTTTGGTGATCGCCACGGCCGGCACTACCGTTTGCGGCGCTTTTGACCCCATTGACGAAATCGCCGATATTTGCGAAAAACATACTTTGCACCTTCATGTGGACGGCGCTTACTGCGGTTGCGTTATTTTTAGTGAACAACTCAATCACATGGCAAAAGGGCTGCACCGTGCCGATACTTTTTGTTACAATGCTCACAAAGTGTTGGGCGCGCCCCAAAACTGCTCCGTTATGCTCAGTCGAAATCCCGAATGGCTGCGGTCCTCTTTTAATTCCACAGCCGATTATTTATTTCAAACAGACGGCGACGATTTTAACCCGGGCATAAAGTCGATGCAATGCGGCAGACGTAACGATGCGCTAAAATTGTGGACCCTTTGGAAATCGAAAGGAACGAGCGGATTGGGGAAAATCGTAGAAGAACGCTATGAGCTCTCTGATTATGCGCGCCATTACATCAAAAACCATAAAGATTACACCCTTTACGGCCCCGACCATTCCCTTTCCGTCTGCTTTAATTACAAAAATCAAGACCCCGCTGCATTGTGCGAAAAACTGTATGTGGAAGAGCAATTGATGGTAGGGCACGGCAGCTTCAAAGGCGACCGGTTTATCAGGTTGGTCATTGTTAATCCCAATCACACCAAAAATGAAATTGACGGCTTTTTCCAAACTTTGGAAAAATGCTCGCTCGATACTTCAATCTAAAAGTATCTTAGTGCAAAATTTACCGGTTTGAATACACATGAAATCTATATGCAACGCGCTATACAATTGGCGCGCAATGCAATCGGAAAAACAGCGCCAAACCCTGCCGTGGGCGCTGTTATCGTTCATGAAAATAAAATCATTGGAGAAGGATTTCACAAAAAAGCGGGCGAGCCGCACGCTGAACCCAATGCCGTAAATCGAGTAGCAAATAAAAACCTGTTGAAAAACGCAACACTTTACGTCACACTTGAACCGTGCAATCACCGCGGTAAAACACCCGCTTGTACCGATTTAATTTTAAAACATCACATTCCGACTGTGGTGGTGGGAATGGAAGATCCGCACTCCAGAGTAGCGGGAAAAGGCATTGCGCGATTGCGAGAGGCCGGCGTTGAAGTGATAACGGGCGTTTTAGAAGATGCATGCAAAAAGCTCAATCCGGTGTTTCTCACCAATCACCTCAAATACCGCCCGTATATCACATTAAAGTGGGCTCAATCCCAAGACGGTTTCATTGACAAACAACGTTCGCCGGGTTCTGACCAAAAAGCACAAAAAATATCAGGCAAAAACACGGCCTTATTCACCCATAAAATGAGGGCTCACCACGACTCTATTATGGTAGGCACCCGAACAGCACTTTTAGACAATCCCGGTTTATCCGCCGATTTATGGGACGGCAACCGCCCGTTACGCGTGACCTTAGACCGAAGCTTGACGTTACCCGGTACATTAAAAATTTTCAATCTGCCCGGCAGCTGCTTGGTATTTACCGAGTGTGATGCTGCACCTGCCGATCGTGTTGAATTTATCAAAATTCCATTTGATCAAAATATGTTCAAACGCATCATGCACGAACTTTTCAAAAGAGGCATTACTTCTATTTTTGTGGAAGGAGGCACAAAGCTGCTGCAGTCATTAATTGATATCAATTTGTGGGATGAAGCTGTTGTCTATACGGGCAAAATCAGACTTCAAGCCGGCGTTGAAGCACCCCGATTAAAAGCTGCCCTTCATGAAAACAAGATGTTAGACGGCGACCTGATTCAAAGATACATTCATCCTGAAAATTGCTTGATCCGGTGATTTACTTACTGCTTTCCATCGCTTCCTCCGTTCTGCTTTTCGTCGTTTTCAGGCAAATGAGCAACCCGAAAATTAATAATTTTCACGCCGTTGTCGTCAACTACTTTACCGCCGGCTTTGTAGGGTTGTTTTTCTTTTACAAAGACATTCCCACCTACGTACAAGCAGTTGACAGATTGCTGATCTCCGGTTTAATGGGTTCTCTGTTCATCGGAATTTTTTATTTAATGCTGAAAACCACCCAAGATTACGGAATCTCAGTGGGGAGTGTAGCCAATAAAATGGCTGTAGTGGTTCCTGTTGCTGCGGCCGTAATAATTTACGACACCCCTTTTACATTGCTTAAAATTTTGGGTATTGTACTGGCCTTGGCGGGTTTGTACTTTACGAATGTAAAAACAGATGCACCGGGCAAAAAGCTCATCAATTGGTTACCATTAGGTGTTTTTGCCGGCAGCGGACTCATAGACACTTTATTGAGTTTTGCCGCTTACCGCGTGGTAAACGCTTTTGAAGGCGCTTTTTCAACTTTCACCTTTTTTACCGCCGGCATCATCGGCAGTGTCATTTTGCTCATTAAAAAAACGCAAATCTCAGGAATAACAGCAATAGCCGGCGTTATTTTGGGCATTGTCAATTTTGCCACTATATTTTTCGTGATGAAAGCCCTCAACTCCGGAATATTGGACGAGGCAGCATTTTTTCCCGTCAACAACGTTTCCATTGTATTGGGCTCGGTTTTGGTTTCCGCGTTGTTTTTTAAGGAAAAACTCAACACGCAAAATATCGTGGGTGTATGTTGCGCGGTTGCGGCTATTGTACTTTTAGGCCGGGCAGCATAACGAAGCCAAGTCATTCACGACAACCCCGAAAACTCATTGTTGTAGTCTTCGATACTCAACTCAATAATTTTTCCGGCCTCGGCCGCGTTAAAAGTATCAGTAATTTCAACGTGGTAAGAATCATCGCCCGGCATGGCTTTGTAAGTAAGGAAATAATGCATCAACCGGTTGCGTACTTTAACGGGCAAATCTTTAATGTCACGCATTTCACCGTATATACTGTCATTTTTCAACACCGCAATAATTTTATCGTCCGCCTCGCCACCGTCAATCATTCTAAAGCCGCCGATGGGGATGGCCTCCACCAATATATTACCGTGCGTCACATCCTTTTCACTCAATACACATACATCCAGTGGATCTGCATCGCCCACTATATCCGTTTTCCCCGTTTGCTCCATGCAATGCTGAGCTACTTTTTTACCGCAATAGGTTTTGGGCACAAAACCGTACATAGCCGGCATCACGTTTGAAAATTTTTGCGGCCTGTCAATCGTTAAAAATCCACTCTCTTTATCCACTTCATACTTCACCGTATCACTGGGAACCACTTCAATAAAGGCATGAATCATTTCAGGTATATTTTTACCCGATGAGATGCCGTGCCACGGGTGAGCAATAAAGTTGGAGGAAATTTTCTTTTTAGGGGTTTGCATAATTTCAAGTTTAGAGGAGGAGAAATAAAAGTAAGTTCAAGTATGAACTTATCCGTATCTATTTCATCGGTAGTTTTAAGATTAAAGTGAGCTTAGTATAATAAAAAAAGCCCCAAAAAATCGGGGCTGCAAATTTAGTTGATTAATACTTCTACCGAGTCAATCCAATTACTTTTTTGCACCTTCAAGGCTCTTGAGTAACTGAGTATCTTGTTGACGGTGGCTCGGCTTGGTTTAAAACCTGTTTCGGGACTTCCGTCTATTCCCGAGTTATTTAAAAGGTCGTGGCGTTTTCTCTCGAAGTGCGCACGTTCTAAAAAAAGTAGCTCTTGCTCCATAGGCAATAATTTGTAGTTTTATTTTCATTATTGCTATAACGTGACCTCATTACAAATATTGTGATGCCCGAATCATTTCATTAAAAACGATTTCTTTTTTGGTCAGAACCGACTAAACGCCGTGGAAAAATCGCACATTCCATAACCAATAGAGCGCTAAAATACATTGTTTTATTACACCTCCATTACCGCAAAATATCAGGTTGGCGCTCTCCGATAATTTTTCTCAAATTAATGAGTGCATATCTCATTCTGCCCAGAGCTGTATTGATACTCACGCCGGTTTCCTCTGCGATTTCTTTAAAACTCAACTCTGCAAAATGGCGCATTTCCAAAACCTCTCGTTGTTCTTTGGGCAATTCACGAATACACGCAGCCACTACCCCGTTCATTTGTTCATAAACCAACTTTTCTTCAGCGTTGGGTTCATCTTGCTTGATGGTATCAAATATATTAAAGGTTTCTCCACAATCAATATGAGGATTGCGCTTCAACTTCCTGAAAGTATCAATAACCAAATTGTGCGAGATGCGCATAATCCAAGGTAAAAATTTACCTTCTTCATGGTATTTACCGCGCTTAAAAGTGTTCACCACTTTAATGAATACATCTTGAAAAATATCCTCGGCGAGTTGCCTGTCTTTGACTAATGAAACAATATAGGTGAAAATTCGCTCTTGGTGGCGATTGATCAATATTTCTAAAGCCTCTTCTTTACCGCGTAAATACTGACTAACAAGTTCCTTGTCACTTACTTTCTCACAAAGCATAATTACCTCCTTTTTTTGATTAAATAAAAACTATTCAACAGTCGGTACGTTGTTGCTGTACTTTCCATTGTCCTTTTCGGGTTTTGACCCAAACTGAGGGCAAAAACCTACCGGAAAATTTTAAAGAGTAATTATGCTTCTATACGTTGTAAATTAAGTTTAAAAATGCTTCAGCTCACCTAACGTTTTTGGTGAATCAATCGTTTCAGGGCGCTAAAGTGAAAAAAAAATTAATACCACACAAGTTTTGGAAGCACAAATCGTAGTTTTGCCTCGTTTTTTAACAGAATTGTATGAATTTGACCCCCGTGAAAAGAAAAAAAGCCGAAAAAAACATCAAAATTAAGGGTGCTAAAATGCACAACTTAAAAAACATTGATGTTGAAATTCCGCGAAATAAGTTTGTTGTTGTAACCGGCCTTTCGGGCTCGGGAAAATCCTCGTTAGCTTTTGATACTTTATATGCTGAAGGGCAGCGGCGATATGTTGAAAGTTTATCGGCCTACGCACGCCAGTTTATGGGCAAACTCAACAAACCTGAAGTGGACAATATCACGGGGATTTCACCGGCAATAGCGATTGAGCAAAAAGTTAACAGTAAAAACCCGCGTTCTACGGTTGGTACAACAACGGAAATTTATGATTACCTCAAATTGCTGTACGCCCGTATAGGCCGCACTTTTTCACCTGTTTCCGGCGAAGAAGTCAAACAAGACACGGTTTCGAGCACCTCAAACGAAGTGCTAAAATTAAAGCCGGGCACTAAATTTTTGATCACTTGCCCGCTTGAATCGAGAAAGGATCAAACGGTTTACGAACACATTCACACACTCAAAAAACAGGGCTTTACTCGCGTTTATAAAAACGTAAAACTCACAAAAATAGACGATTATGATGCCGAAGGATCTCAGGAATTACCCGATTTGGTTATTGACCGCCTCTCGGTAAAAGATGACGATGACACGGCTATGCGCTTGGCAGATTCGCTGCAAACCGCATTTTACGAAGGAAACGGCACGTGCTTTATTGATGTAAAAACGAATGAAGGATTTGAAAGAAGAGCATATTCCAATAAATTTGAATTGGACGGTATTGAGTTTGAAAAACCTACCCTTCACTTTTTTGCTTTTAATAATCCCTTGGGCGCATGTAAAACTTGTGAAGGTTTTGGGTCGGTAATGGGAATTGATGCCGATTTGGTAATCCCCAACAAAACAAAATCAGTTTATGAAGATGCAGTGGTGTGCTGGAAAGGCGAAAAAATGAGCAAATGGAAAGATGAACTGATTCGCAATGCCGATAAGTTTGATTTTCCCATTCACCGACCTATCACTGATTTAACTGAAGATCAGCTCGAACTGTTGTGGACGGGCAACTCTCATTTTAAAGGGCTCAATAAATTTTTCGCCTACCTGGAAAAGAAAAGCTACAAAATTCAATACCGCGTCATGCTATCGCGCTACCGCGGACGAACAGCTTGTCCCGATTGCAAGGGAACGCGCCTGAGAAAAGATGCCGGAAATGTGAAAGTAAACGGCAAGTCTATAATAGAGTTGATATTGAGCCCCATCGATGAGTTGGCTGCTTTTTTTAATGAGTTGCCCGAAAAACTCACCGCCTATGATAATCGTGTAGCCAAGCGCATTTTGATTGAAATACAAACACGATTGCAGTTTTTAACCGATGTGGGATTGAGCTACCTTACTTTAAACCGCACCTCGGGTTCCTTATCGGGAGGTGAATCACAGCGCATTAATTTGGCCACCACACTGGGCAGCAGTTTAGTGGGTTCCATGTATATTTTAGATGAACCCAGCATCGGTCTGCACCCGCGCGACACGCAAAGGCTGATCAAAGTACTCACCGCGCTTAAAAAGGCCGGCAATACTGTAATCGTGGTAGAACACGAAGAAGAAATTATGCGTGCGGCCGATCAAATCATTGATTTAGGCCCCGGTGCCGGCAGCTTGGGCGGTGACTTAATTTTTTCGGGGACTTTTGAAGAACTCGAAGAGCGCGGGCGGGGACTTACCGCGGATTATTTGACGGGAAAACGAACAATTGAAACTCCCGAAAAAAGGCGAACTCCACAAAAATACATTACCGTAAAGGGCGCCCGACATCACAATTTAAAAAACTTTGATGTTGATATTCCGCTCAACTGCTTAGCCGTCATTTCCGGTGTATCGGGGTCGGGAAAATCATCATTGGTTAAAAATATTCTTTACCCCGCATTGCGCAAAGAACTCACCGGCTACAGCGAGCAAAAAGGCGATTTTGATAAACTCGCGGGAAAAATTGACAGTATCGATCAAGTTGAGTTTATCGATCAAAACCCAATAGGTAAATCGTCGAGATCCAATCCCGTAACCTACGTGAAAGCTTTCGACGAAATTCGCGCATTGATGGCTGCACAAAAGGCGGCTAAAATAAAAAACTACAAACCTTCCACATTCTCCTTCAATGTGGACGGCGGACGATGCGACAACTGCAAAGGAGACGGCACGGTAACCATTGAAATGCAATTTATGGCCGATATCCACTTGGTTTGCGAAGATTGCAAGGGAAAGCGCTACAAAGATGAAGTGCTGGAAATCAATTATCGCGGAAAAAATATTTACGATATTTTGGATATGACTATTGACGACGCCATTGCTTTTTTTAATCAAGAAAAAGAAAACTTGCCGCAAAAAATTGTTCATAAACTCCTACCGCTGCAAGAGGTAGGTTTGGGATACGTTAAGTTGGGACAGTCCTCGGGAACATTGAGCGGCGGAGAAGCTCAACGTATCAAACTCGCCTCATTCTTATCCAAAGGAACCGCGGCCGGTAAAACGCTTTTCATCTTTGATGAACCTACCACCGGTCTGCACTTTCACGATATTCAAAAGCTACTGGCTTCCTTTAATGCCTTGCTGGAAAAAGGACATTCCGTGATCGTCATTGAGCACAATATGGATCTTGTTAAGTGTGCCGATCATGTGATAGATCTGGGTCTGGAAGGCGGGGAAGCCGGCGGAAAGCTAATTGCTACCGGAACCCCGGAAGAAGTAGCCCAAAATAACGAATCTTATACCGCACCCTTTTTAAGGGAGAAACTATAAACAGCTCCAGGGAATTAACATAGAACATCCTTGCATCTGGTTTTTTGG